>NZ_JBHXJE010000004.1:0-244802 GCF_042723275.1 Streptomyces sp. NPDC058373
GTTGATAGGCCGGATATGGAAGCCCTGTAAGGGGTGGAGTTGACCGGTACTAATAGGCCGAGGGCTTGTCCTCAGTTGCTCGCGTCCACTGTGTTGGTTCTGAAACCACGAACACCAACCACAACACCCATCTTTTGGTGGGTTGTGGTTGCTGGTGTGTTTCGTAGTGTTTCGGTGGTCATAGCGTGAGGGAAACGCCCGGTTACATTCCGAACCCGGAAGCTAAGCCTTACAGCGCCGATGGTACTGCAGGGGGGACCCTGTGGGAGAGTAGGACGCCGCCGAACTATTTGTGGCCTCGGGCCCTGGAAACCTGTCAAAGGGTTTCCGGGGCCCGAGGCATTTCTGCGTTCAGGACCTTTTTTGGGAAAAGGCATAGGCGGGTGCAGGGGCGACACCCATCGGTGTCGCCCCTGCACCCGCCTGTTCGGTATCCGGGCCGGATTACGGCTGGCTGGTGCGTCGCCGGCCTCGTTGCGTGAGGCCTCGGGTGAGGCGGGTCAGGCGGCCTTGATTCGCTTCGCGGAACTCCTCGGCGAGCGGAGCGCGGTGGGCCGCCAGGAGGCGTTCGATCTGCTGCACCTCCTCGAAGGGGAGGGCACGGACGACAGGGCGGAACACCGTGGTGAGCAGGGAGCGGCGGGTCTCGTCCCACTCGGGAGTGGCGCCCGGATGGGACGACCAGTCGCGGAAGCACGCGGCCGCGTACGCCGGGTCGGTGCGGAGCCGCTGCAGCGCGGGCTCCTCGCCCGCGACCTTGGCGTACGTGAAGAGGAGCGCGGGGTCCCCGGAGCGGGCGAGGTCGCTCAGCTCCGCTATGTCGTCGGCGTTCCCCGCGAGCAGGCGGTGGGCGAGAGCGCGTTCCGCGCGGGCGCGCAGGGCCTCGGGGACCGGGGCCGAGGCGGCGGCGTGGTCGGTGAGGTGGCGTACCCACTCGGTGCCTTCGGCGGGGGTGCCGAGACGGTCGGTGTACAGGAGCAGGCCCAGGGCGGCGCGGTCGCGGGTGGTCAGGTCCGACGGGAAGGCCTTGAGGAGGTCGTTGGCGAGGAGGCCGACCGCCTCGTCGTCCGGGTGGGCGTCGAGAGCCGCGCGTAGCAGGAGCGGCAGTGTGCCGGCGGTGCGGTGGGTGTCCGAGCCGGTGGCGGCCAGCAGCCTGCGTGCCTCGTCGCCGGTCGGCGCGGTGTTCGGCCAGACGCGCCGTACGGCCGTGCCGAGCGCCTCCGGGGAGGTCATGGGAGACAGGCCTGCCGTGCGGAGCAGGCCCTCCACCGCGGCGACGAGGTCGCCCTCAGGAACCGGCAGGGAGCAGAGCAGCAGGTGCGGGGCGGTGAAGCGGTCCACCTCCAGCGTCATCGCCGCCAGCACCCGGCAGCCCGCGGGCGGGTCCTGGGCGGCCAGCGCGTCGAGCTGGTCCACCACGGCGTTGCGTACGGAGGGGGTTCCGGCGAGGGTGCCGCGGACCTCCTCGATGCCCGCTGCCGTCGCCGGGTCGGCGAAGACGGCCCGCGCCGCACGGGCGGTGAGCTCCGGCAGCAGGTCGGCGTGGTCGACGCCCAGGGTCTCGGCGATCCGCAGCAGGGCCAACGGCCGGCCCAGGGGAGGGGCGTCCGGGTCGGTGAGCCCGCGCCGGATGTCCGAGCGGAGCCGGGAGGCGAGGCGGTCGCGCAGGGACGGGCCGAGGTCTCCCGCGTAGAGGAAGGGGAGGCGCGGCATGTCGGTGCGGATGGCGGCGGTGAGGGCGGTCGCCGTCAGGGGTTCCAGTTCTTCGACGGGGAGTCGGCCGCGCAGGGCCTCGCGGAGGCCGGTGAGGGCGGGGGCCTCCACCGGGTCGCTCTGGTCGGCTGCGGCGCTGAGGGCAGTGACGAAGGCGGCGAGTTCGGCCGCCTCCACGGTCGGGCCCGCCGCGGCGATCCAGCGGGCGGCGACCGCGCGGGCCTCGGCGTCGACCTGGACCCCGGTGCGTACGGCCGCGGCCGCCAGGCAGCCGGGGTCGGGCGCGTGGGCCGTCTCCTTGAAGAGGCCGGGGGCACCCGCGAGCCAGACCCGGGCGCAGAGGCGTGCCCAGAGGTCCGGGACGGTGTGCGGGGGAGGCGGGGCGGCCGAGCAGTCGACCACCCGGTAACGGTCGGGGGCGTCCAGGGCCGCGTAGTCCTCGGGGAGCATGCCGGATATGCGGTGCCCGTGGACCGGGGCGCGGGTGTACGTGGTGAAGGTGAGCCGATGGGCCTCGACGGGAGGAAGGGCGGTCGTCGCCAGGGCCAGCCAGCGGGCGACGGCCACCGGGTCGCGTTCGACCACGACGAGGGGCGGGCCGGAGGGATCGGCGACCAGGGCGCGTACCTCGGCGAAGAAGGCCGCGAGCCACGGGACGCGGGAGGCGGCGAACGCCGTCAAGGAGGCGCGGCTCAGCTCCCGGGCCGGGGTGAAGGCGGCCACGGGCTTCGGGACGCCGCCCTCGGGAGCGGTGCGGGCCCACTGCGGCGCTCCCCAGCAGTAGACGGGCGGCACGTCGTCGGGCAGCCTCGCGCCGTGCGGGAGGTGGACCGCGTGGGTGTGGACGGTGAGGCCGACCGGTCCGGCCGCCGTGGGGGCGGTGTGACCGAGCAGGAGACTGCCGTCCGGCAGCGCGGTGAGGGCGAACGCGGTGGGGAGCCGGTCCACCTCGGCGGGGGTGGGGTGAGGCGGTGTGCCCTGGGGCGGCACGTAGCCGAAGAGCTGTTCCGCCGCCTGCTGGATGTCCGACGGGACACCGGGGGAGACCGCGGCCAAGCCGGGACCGGGCGTGGTGTGGTGCAACTGGGCGAGGCTCATACGTCCGCATCCTTTCGCGCCGGTCGGGCCCGGGCACCGGCGGGCTCCCCGGTGGGCCGCCGGGGCCATCCCAGCAGAACAGGCGTTCCCTCGGGCGGAGTTCGGCGGAACGGTTACGAGCTGTTCCGGGCCGCTGCGCCGGGCGGCGGCCCGAGGGTGGCCCAGCCGGGGTCGGCCCGGCCCAGCCAGGCGTCCTGGTGGTCGGCCAGAGGGCCTGCCAACGGCAGGGGGACGAAGCGGCAGGCGAAGGTGAGTTCCGCGTCGTCGCCCTCGCTCCGCACCTGGTGGAGCCAGGTGTCCGGTGCGTCGGCCGGTGCGTGAAGGAGGAAGAAGGTGGTCCGGCGGGGCAGGCCCGTCTGCGGATGCGGTTTCTCCTCCACCGCGAGCCGCCCGACCACGGTGGCCGTCAGCCCTGTCTCCTCCCGCGTCTCCCGCAGCACCGCCCGCTCCGGCGGCTCGCCGGGACCGATCCCGCCCGCCGGGACCTGGGTGCCCGCCTCCGGCAGGCCGACGTGGTCGAAGACGAGGACGGCGGGGGCCGGGTGGAGGCGGATCACGTAGGCGGCCACCCGGAGGCGGGGTGGCGGGGCCGGCGGGGTCACCGCTCGCCCAGGACGACCGCCGAGCGCGGGCCGAGGCGGAGGAGGCCGTCCGCGTCCAGCGACACCGAGTCGTCCCACGCGGCGAGGGTGCGCAGGGCGCCGCAGCCGAGCGGGACCGCCGCCGGTTCCTCGCCGAGGTTGAGGGCGACCCTGATGTCGCCGCGACGGAACGCGAACCAGCGGGCCTGCTCGTCGAAGGCGACGCGGACCGCGGCCAGGTCCGCGTCGAGGAGGTCGGGACGGGCTCTGCGCAGCGCGATCAGGGTGCGGTGCCACTCCAGCAGATGCCGGTGCGGCTCCCGCTCGCGCTCGGACCAGTCGAGGCAGGAGCGGTCGCGGGTGGCGGGGTCCTGCGGGTCGGGGATGTCCTTCTCGGCCCAGCCGTGCGCGGCGAACTCACGGCGGCGCCCTTGGCGGACGGCCTCGGCCAGCCCCGGGTCGGTGTGGTCGGTGAAGAACTGCCAGGGCGTACGCGCCCCCCACTCCTCGCCCATGAACAGCATCGGCGTGAACGGGCCGGTCAGTACCAGCGCGGCCGCGCAGGCCAGCAGACCGGGCGGGAGGGAGCCGGCGAGGCGGTCGCCCTGGGCGCGGTTGCCGATCTGGTCGTGGGTCTGGGCGTAGCCGAGGAGGCGGTGGGCGGAGATGCGGGAGCGGTCCAGCGGGCGGCCGTGGCCGCGGCCGCGGAACGAGGAGTACGTCCCGTCGTGGAAGAAGCCGCCGGTGAGGGTCTTGGCGAGGGCGCGCAGGGGCTGTTCGGCGAAGTCGGCGTAGTAGCCGGCGGCCTCGCCGGTGAGGCTGGTGTGCAGGGCGTGGTGGAAGTCGTCGTTCCACTGGGCCTGGAGGCCGAGGCCGCCCTGGTCCCTGGGGGTGATGAGACGGGGGTCGTTGAGGTCGGACTCGGCGATGAGGAAGAGGGGGCGGCCCAGGTCCCGGGAGAGGGCGCGGACCGCCTCCGACAGCTCCTCCAGGAAGTGCGTCGCCCGCGTGTCGCAGAGGGCGTGCACGGCGTCCAGGCGCAGACCGTCGAGGTGGTAGTCGCGCAGCCAGGCCAGGGCGCTCTCCACCAGGAAGGCGCGGACCTCGTCGGAGCCGGGGGCGTCGAGATTGACCGCGGCGCCCCACGGCGTGTGATGGGTGTCGGTGAAGTACGGGCCGAAGGCGGGGAGGTAGTTGCCCGACGGGCCGAGGTGGTTGTGGACCACGTCGAGGACGACGCCGAGGCCGCGCTCGTGCGCGGCGTCGACGAAGCGCTTCAGGGCCGCCGGGCCGCCGTACGGTTCGTGGACGGCCCAGAGCGACACGCCCTCGTACCCCCAGCCGTGCACTCCGGGGAAGGGGCAGAGCGGCATCAGCTCGATGTGGGTGACGCCCAGCGCGGCCAAGGCGTCCAGGCGGTCGGCCGCTGCGTCGAGGGTGCCTTCGCGGGTGAAGGTGCCGACGTGCAGCTCGTAGAGGACAGCGCCCGGCAGGCCGCGGCCCGGCCACGGGACGCGCCACTCGTACGCGTCGTGGTCCACGACGGCGCTGAGGCCGTCCGGGCCGTCGGGCTGGCGTCGGGAGCGGGGGTCGGGCAGGACCGGGCCGCCGTCCACCGCGAAGCCGTACCGTGTGCCGTCCCCGGCCGGGGCCTGGGCCGCCCACCAGCCGGGGCGGGAGGCGTCCCGCTCCATGGGGCGGCGTTCTCCGCTCACTTCGAGCGCCACCTCGTTCTTCTCCGGTGCCCACACCTCGAACCGTGCCACCTCGGCCCCCTCGGTCATCCGTCTCTCGCCCGTCCTCGGTCGGTCTCGCCCTGCGCAGCCGCACGGGACGGTCCTCGTCCCGGCGCGGCCCCGGACCGCCCGGGTGAGAGGTCCGCGCGGCGCTCACACACCGCTGTCATCAGTGAACACGCTGCCACCGACAACGGGGGGCAGGACGAGGGGGTGAGATCAATTCGTTTCCGTCCGGGGCCTTCTGACGGTGGGGTGGGGGCCGGTCCGGCGCTGGACAGCGTGTCGCGGCGTGGCGGACAATCGGGAGGTGACCACCTCGCAGTTCCATCCCCAGCCGGCGCCGCGCGTCACCGACGCGCAGCGGGACCGGGCACTCAAGGTGCTGCGGGACGGGGCCGCGGAGGGGAGACTCTCGCACGACACGTTCATCCGGCGGATGGAGCTGGCACTGGCGGCGCGCAGTTCTGCCCAGCTGTCCGAGCTGACGGCGGATCTGCCCCAGGAGGGGGCGCTCTCGCGGGTGGTGTTCGGGTCGGTACGGGCCGTTTCCGGGTTCTCCGTGAAGATGCGGCGGGCCTGGCAGGGGGAGCGGTTGCCCAAGCTGCTGCTGCCTGGGCCCGATCTGCGGGGGGTGCTCAGGATCGGGCGGGATCAGGGGAACGGGTTGCGGCTGAGTCATGACACGGTGTCGCGTTATCACGCGGAGTTGAGTTTTGAGGGTGGGGTGTGGGTTCTGCGGGACCTGGGGTCCACCAACGGGACGTCGGTGAATGGGCGTCGGGTGGTGGGGTCCGCGATGGTGCGGGATGGGGATCAGGTGAGTTTCGGGTCGATGGTTTATCGCGTGGCGGTTTCCTAGGGGTGCCTCAAGTGCCGGCCGGGCCGGGATGTGGCCGGGCTGGGGAGTCAGGGGTGGGGCGCGTGGGTGGCGGCTGCGAGGGTGGTGCGGGTTTGGTGTTCTGTCTGGGCTTCGAGGGGGACCCAGCGGGGGGTGAAGTGGGTGGTGAAGTCGTGGGACCAGTGGGTGACCAGGGATTCGAGGTCTGTGGCTGACGGCGGGTGGTGGCGGGCCAGTTCGCGCAGGAGCATTCCGGCCGCGCGGAGGGGGAGGCGTCTGCCGAAGGCCTCCATGCCGGAGACGTAGGCGGCGGTGGCGCCTTCGGAGGGGAGGGCGTCCCAGTCGTCGGCGAGGGCGGGGGAGAGGTCGAGGATCCAGCGGGCCGAACGGGTGAGGGGCCCCGGTGGGCCCGGCAGGTGGGGCAGGGCGGTGGTGAGGACGCGGGTGACGGCGCGGGTGTGGGCGCGCAGGCGGTGGGCGCTGGCGCGCAGGGCGGCGGCCGGGTCCGGGTGCGGGGTGAGGTCGGTGACGCGGTCGCTGGCCCACAGGGGGACCTCGACCACGGCGGTGCGGCCTCCGTAGCGGTGTATGTGGTGCCAGGTGCTGTGGCGGACGTCCTCGGGGACGCTGGGGAACGGAGTCGCCGCACCGGGCTCCGGCATGACGTGGACGCCGGGCCCGGAGACGGGCCAGCCCACCGCGTCCGAAGGGCCCGCCTCCACCGGGATGCGCAGCTCGGCGGCGGACTTGGCGAAGGGCTCGGCCAGGCCGGGGATGTCGCGGGTCAACTGGACCCAGCTCCCGCCGAGGTCGGTGCCGTGCAGGGAGACCTGGAGGTAGGGGCGCAGCTCGTCCAGGACGCCGGTGAGTGCCCGGGTCTCGGGCGGCAGGCGGTGCGGCGGGACGTACGACGGCGACCACTCGGGCTGTTCCGCGCCGCGCGGGCGGTAGAAGCGCCGGTGGTATTCGAGGAGTGAGCCGGGGGCGCGCATCCGGTGCAGACGCGCCCCGTCCGGGTCGGCGCAGAGCAGGAAGTGCCAGGAGGTACGGGTGCGCAGGGCAGGATCGGCCGCGACACGTTCCGCCAGCCTGTGTACGGCAGGCCCGCCCGCGGGCTCGTTGGCGTGCGCCCCCGCGACGACGAGGACGGCGGCCTCGGCGTGGCCCACGGAGAGCAGGTGCAGGGGGCGGCCCGCGCGGGAGACGCCGATCCGGCGCAGGACGCAGAGCCGGGGATGGCGGCGTACCAGGGCGACGGCGGCGCGTACCAGTTCGGACGGCAGCGGGAAGCTGTCGGTCGCCGGCCCCGCACGGTCCGGCGTGCGGACGGTCACGGCCTGCTCGTACTGGGACATGTGCGCCCACCCCCCGTGGCTCGCCACCGCCGGCCGCCGCGGGCGCGGCCGACGGACGTGCACCGTACGATCCGCCGCGAGGGGGCGCACGGGGGAGGAGAACACGCCGTCCGGCGCGCAACTACGCCAACTGCGGTACGGCGTACTCCGGCGGACGGCCCGGCGCTTCCTCAGCCCGGTGCTCCTGGCCGGACCGTCGGCGCCGTCAGTCCTCCTTGCGGCAGAGCAGGGCCACCGGACGGTGGGCGAAGAGGGTGGTGAGGGGGGCCTCTCCCTCGTGGACGCGGCAGCCGGGGTGCGGGGTCCCGGAATCCGGGTCCCGGTCGGCCAGGAGGTCCACGTAACGCCCGGGCGGCAGGGGCAGCGTGGTGTCGCGCCAGCCGCCCGCCCGGTCCAGGGCGCCGGGCAGGCGGGTCACGGCGGTGAGCACCTGCGGGCCCTCATCGGCGGGGCCCCGGCCGAAGGCGAGGCAGTGGGGTGCGGCGGGGCCGCGCGCGGTGAGGGGGTGGTGGCCGGAGGCGGCGCCGAAGAGTCCGGGACGGCGTCGGCGCAGGCGCAGGGCCGTGGCGGTGAGGGCCAGTTTCTCCTCGTCGAGACCGGTGGGGCGGCTTCCGGCCCCGAGGGCGCGGAGCGCGGCGCCCGGGGCGGGGGCGGGGGCGCGGTTGTCGGGGTCCATGAGGGAGCGGCGGTCGCGTTCGCTCCCCTGGTAGACATCGGGGACGCCGGGCATCGTCAGGTGGAGCAGGGCGGCGCCCAGGACGTGGGCGCGGACGTACGGGCCGAGGCGTTCGGCGAGGGCGGGGAGCTGGTCGGCGGCGGGCCCGGTCAGCCCCTCACGGACGTACCGCTCCACCGCCTCCTCGTACGCCGGGTCCTGCTCGGTCCAGGTGGTGTGCAGGCCCGCCTCGCGCGCGTGCTTGAGCAGGGCGCCGGCCAGGCGGTCGGCGTAGGGCCCGGCGCCCTCGGAGAGCGGGGTGCCGTCGTCCGGCAGGAGGGCGCAGACGGTCTGCCAGGCGGCCCAGACGAAGGGCAGTCCGACGGCGGCCGCCGCGTCCTTGCCCGCCCGGCGGACGGCGCCGGTCAGGAACTCGCTCCACAGGTGCGGGAAGTCGGCGAGCACCGCGATGCGGGCACGCGCGTCGGCGCTGCGCTTGGTGTCGTGGGTGGAGAGCACGGTCCCGGTCCCCGGCCACTCCCGCTGGAGCCGGGCGCAGAAGGCGTGGAACGCCTCCGGGGGCAGGGCCGGGGCGCCCGGGTCGCCGCCGACCTCGCAGGCGGAGAGGAGCGGGACGTACTGGTAGAAGGCCCGGTCCTCGACGGCCTTGGCGTGCAGGGCGGAGGCGACCTGGGCGAAGCGGGCGCGGAAGGCGGCGGCGCCCGCCGCGTCGGTGAGGCCGGTCAGGGTGCCCGCGGCCAGGCCCCGGACGACGTCCACGGCGTGCGCCTCCTCGGGCACGTCGAAGGCGGCGCGGGCCTGTTCGGCCGCCTCATCGGTGAGGACGGCGGCCGTCTCGGCGGGGGACTGCTCGGCGTAGGGGCGGTAGACGGGGACCCGGACGAGGAGTTCGCGGACGGCGGTGCGCAGGGCCCACGGGGCGTGGTCGCGGAGGCGGAGGTCGGCGGCGCAGACCCGGGTTGCGGTACGGACGAGGGTCTCCACCTCGGCGGCGAGGTCGTGCCCGACGACGTGCCGGGCGGCGCGGCGGGCGGTGGAGTGCCACTCGCCGCCCTCCTCGGGCTCCGGATCGGCGAAGGCCCGGTACTGCTCCAGGAGGGTGCGGGCGCCGTCGGGGTCGGTGAGGACGGCGTCGACGTGGCGCAGCGCGTCGTACCCCGTGGTGCCCGCGACCGGCCAGGAGGGCGGCAGCGGTTCGCCGTCGGCGAGGATCTTCTCGATCACCGTCCAGCGCCCGCCGCTCCGCTCGTGCAGGCGGGCCAGGTAGCCGCCTGGGTCGGCGAGGCCGTCGGGGTGGTCGACACGCAGGCCGTGCACGACGCCCTCGTCGAGCAGGGCGAGGACGGTGGCGTGGGTGGCGTCGAAGACGGCCGGGTCCTCCACGCGGAGCGCGATCAGGTCGTTGATGGTGAAGAAGCGCCGGTAGTTCAGCTCGGTGCGGGCCAGCCGCCACCACACCGGCCGGTACCACTGGGCGTCGAGCAGCTCCGGCAGCGGCAGGTGGGCCGTGCCCGCGCGCAGCGGCAGGGTCAGGCCGCCGGGCAGGCACAGCTCGCCGTCCTCGACGCGCGTCGAGGCGCCGGCCTCCCCGACGCGTTCACCGAGGACGGGCAGCAGCATCTGCCCGCCGCCGCCCGCCCAGTCGATGTCGAACCACGCGGCGTACGGCGAGTGCGGCCCGTCGCGCAGCACCGTGCGCAGGGCCTGGTTGTGGCGCGGGTCGGCGGCCATGTGGTTGGGGACGATGTCCACCACCAGGCCCATGCCGTGCTCGCGCGCGGCCCGGGAGAGCGAGCGCAGCCCCGCCTCCCCGCCGAGCTCCGCGCGGACGCGGGTCGGGTCGGTGACGTCGTACCCGTGCGAGGAGCCGGGTACCGCCTCCAGGACCGGGGAGAGGTGCAGGTGGGAGACGCCGAGCGCGGCGAGGGCCGGTACGTCGGCCTCGGCGGCGGCGAAGGGATGGCCGGGGTGGAGCTGGATCCGGTACGTGGCGGTGGGCGGCGCGGGCGGCACCGGGGAGTCGGGCGTCATGGACGGGTACGTACCCCTTGGGCGGCCGTTGTTGTCATCGCGCGGCGCGCCGGGGTGACGGCGCGGGGCCCCGCGCGCCGGGCGGCGGGGCCCCGTAGGCCTCAGGCCGGCCGCTGGAGCACGGTCAGGCTGCGGTCGGGCAGGGTGAGCCGCTGCCCCGCCCGGACCTTCGGACCGTCACCCGGCCGGGCCCCCTCCGGGGCGGCCGTCTCCACGACGGCCTGCCACTCGCGGCCCAGCCCGGCGGGGACGAGGAACTCCAGCGGCTCGGGGGAGGCGTTGAACATCAGCAGGAACGAGTCGTCCTGGATGGACTCGCCGCGCGGGCCCGGCTCCGAGATGGCGTTGCCGTTGAGGAAGACGGTGAGCGCCCGCGCCTGTGCGGAGTCCCAGTCCCGCTGGGTCATCTCCTCGCCCTCGGGGGTGTACCAGGCGATGTCGGAGAGGTCGTCGTGGGTGCCCCGCACCGGCCGGCCGTGGAAGAAGCGACGGCGCCGGAAGACCGGGTGGTCGCGGCGGAGCCACACCATCGCCCGGGTGAAGTCGAGCAGCGACTGCCCGCCCTCCGGCTCCTGCGGCGTCGCCCTCCCGCCGGCCTCCTCGGGCCAGTGCACCCAGGAGATCTCGCTGTCCTGGCAGTAGGCGTTGTTGTTGCCGCGCTGGGTGCGGGCGAACTCGTCGCCGTGGCTGAGCATCGGCACGCCCTGGGAGAGCATCAGGGTGGCGATGAAGTTGCGCATCTGCCGCCTGCGCAGCTCCAGGACCTTCTGGTCGTCGGTGGCGCCCTCGGCACCGCAGTTCCACGACCGGTTGTGGCTCTCGCCGTCCCGGTTGCCCTCACCGTTGGCGTCGTTGTGCTTGTCGTTGTACGCCGTCAGGTCGTGCAGGGTGAAGCCGTCGTGGCAGGTGACGAAGTTGATGGAGGCGAGCGGCCGCCGCCCGTCGTCCTGGTAGAGGTCGGAGGAGCCGGTGAGCCGGGAGGCGAACTCCGCCAGCGTGCGCGGCTCGCCGCGCCACATGTCGCGCACCGTGTCGCGGTACTTGCCGTTCCACTCGGTCCACAGCGGCGGGAAGTTCCCCACCTGGTAGCCGCCCTCGCCGACGTCCCACGGCTCCGCGATCAGCTTGACCTGGCTGACCACCGGGTCCTGCTGCACCAGGTCGAAGAAGGACGAGAGCCGGTCCACCTCGTGGAACTGGCGGGCCAGGGTCGCCGCCAGGTCGAAGCGGAACCCGTCGACGTGCATGTCCGTCACCCAGTACCGCAGCGAGTCCATGATCAGCTGGAGGACGTGCGGGGACCGCATGAGCAGGGAGTTCCCGGTGCCCGTGGTGTCCATGTAGTAGCGGGGGTCCTCGCTGAGCCGGTAGTACGAGGCGTTGTCCAGGCCCCGGAAGGAGAGCGTGGGGCCCAGGTGGTTGCCCTCGGCAGTGTGGTTGTAGACCACGTCGAGGATGACCTCGATCCCCGCCTGGTGCAGGGCGCGGACCGCCGACTTGAACTCCAGCACCTGCTGGCCCCGGTCGCCCCAGGAGGCGTAGGCGTTGTGCGGGGCGAAGAAGCCGATGGTGTTGTAGCCCCAGTAGTTGGCGAGGCCCGCGTCGGCGAGGCGGTGGTCGTTGACGAACTGGTGGACCGGCATCAGCTCCAGCGTGGTGATGCCCAGCTCGGTGAGGTGCTCCAGGATCGCCGGGTGGGCGAGGGCCGCATAGGTGCCGCGCAGCTCCTCCGGCAGGGCCGGATGGAGCATCGTCAGCCCCTTCACATGGGCCTCGTAGATCACCGTGCGGTGATAGTCGGTGCGCGGGCGGCGGTCGTCGCCCCAGTCGAAGTACGGGTTGACCACCACCGACGTCATGGTGTGCGGTGCGGAGTCGAGGTCGTTGCGCTTCTCGGGGGAGCCGAAGTGGTAGCCGTACACCTCCTCGCCCCACTTCACCTTGCCGCTGACCGCGCGGGCGTACGGGTCGAGGAGCAGCTTCGCGCTGTTGCAGCGCTGGCCGCGCTCGGGGGCGTACGGGCCGTGCACGCGGAAGCCGTACCGCTGGCCGGGCATGACGCCCGGCAGGTACGCGTGGCGGACGAAGGCGTCCGTCTCCCGCAGCTCCACCGCCGTCTCGGAGCCGTCGTCGTGCAGCAGCACCAGTTCGATCCGGTCCGCCGCCTCCGAGAAGACCGCGAAATTCGTGCCGGCACCGTCGTAGGAGGCACCGAGGGGATACGCCTGTCCAGGCCAGACCTGCATGGCTCGACTCTTCCATCTGAGGCCCGGGGCATGCCCGGAACATGGGACCGCTTCGGGGTGAGTCTCCCCGAAAGTGGGGGGAGTACCTAGGACTTCGGCCGGTCCACCCGGGTGACCACGGCCTGCGGGGCCCCTGAGGTCCATTAGGCTTCCGGCAACGTCCTTGACGATCAGTCGAGTTGGGATGGGACCCCGGGCATCGGGCTGCACGCCCGCCACACCCGGAGTACCCTTCCTTGATCGTTGAACAGGGGAGTGCCGGGGGCCTCCGGGGAGCGGAAGGCGGTACGCGGGTGAGCTCGGGAGGGCTGGAGCTGCCCCCTGGTGACCCAGGTCACGAGGGGGGCTCCGGGGAGGTCCCGTCCGGAGCGGTGTCCCTGGCGCGGCCGGTGGAGACCGGCGCCCAGATAGGCCCGGAGCTGGACTGGGGCGCCGACGCCTGGAGCGAGGTCCGCACCCGCGCCCAGCGCGCAGGACGCGCCTACATCTGGCTCAATCTGGTCGAACAGCGGCTCCGCGCGGTGGTCGCCGCCGTGCTGCGCCCTGTCTACGAGCCGGTGCACGGCGAGGACTGGGTCGTCGCCGCCGCCGGGCCCGCCGGACAGGAGTGGGTGCAGCGCGCCGTCGCCGTCCGCGAGGTCAGCCGCCGCAAGGGCTACCTGCTCGACCCGGCCGACGACAACGTGCTCAGCTTCCTCACCCTGCCGCAGCTGCGCGAGTTGATGGTGCAGCACTGGCCCTGCTTCGAGCCGTACTTCGACGACCGCCGTGCCGTCGAGCTGGCCCTCGACGAGCTGGAGGTCACCCGCAACGTCGTCTCCCGCAACCGAGCCCTCTCGCAGGCCGTCCTCTCCCAGGCCGAGCGGGCCTCGGCGGTCCTGCTGGAGATGCTCGGCGCCGGTTCCGACGTGCCCTCGGCCCGGCGGCTGCGCGTCGACGCCGTGGAGGATCTGGTGGGGGACCGGTACGCGGACGTGGTCGGCGTCCACCCGGACCGGGTCCGGCTGCTGCGGCAGTTCCCCGCCGAGGACCTGTTCGGCGGGGCCCGTCGCCTCGACGCCATCGGGATAGGGCTCAACCTCCTCGTGCAGAACTTCTCCGGGCGGCGCCTGGTCCGGCTCGCCGAGGAGGGCAGCCGGGTCCGCCTCCTCTTCCTCAACCCGGCCTCCAGCGCCGTCAAGCGCCGCGAGCGCGAGCTGGGCCTCAAGCGCGGCGAGCTGAGCCGCTCGGTGGAGATGAACATCCTCCACATGCGCCGCGTCCGCGCCCGCCTGCGCGACCCCGGCGCCTTCGAGATCCAGGTGTACGACGAGACGCCCCGCTTCACCGCCTACCTGGTCGACGGGGACGGCGCCGACGGCGTCGCGGTCGTCCAGTCCTACCTGCGCCGCACCCGCGGCATGGAGGCGCCGGTCCTCGTCCTGCGCGGCGGTGCGCGCGTCGTGCGCCACGGCGGCGGGCGCGAGGACGGGCCGGGGGAGAACGGGCTGTTCGAGACCTACCGCGAGGAGTTCGAACTGGCCTGGGCCGACTCGCGGCCCGTCTCCTGACACGGTTCCCTCCGCCCGGGGCGCCGGGTGGCCCCGGTGGGCAGGTGGCTGGGCACGGCAGGGCGGAGGACGGGGCGCTGTCGGTGGTGCGTGCGAAGGTGGGGCACCACTGGGGGAACGCACAAAAAGGAGGGGCGGCCATGGGCTGGCACCGGGAGCTGCTGATCGGGTTCGACCTGGAGACGACGGGCACCGACCCGCGGGAGGCGCGGATCGTCACGGCGGCCGTCATCGAGGTGGCGGACGGCGCCCGCAAGGGCCACCGCGCGTGGCTGGCCGATCCGGGCATACCCATCCCGGCCGGTGCCACCGCCGTCCACGGCATCACCGACGCCAGGGCCGCGGCCGAGGGAAGCCCGCCCGACCGGGTCGCCGACGCCGTCGCCGACGCCCTCACCGGGTACTGGCGCGCGGGCGTCCCCGTCGTCGCCTACAACGCCCCTTTCGACCTCACCCTGCTCGCCGCCGAGTTGCGGCGCCACCGGCTGCCCTCGCTGGCCGACCGGCTCGGCGGAGCACCGGTCGGCCCGGTGATCGACCCGCTCACCGTGGACCGCGCTGTCGACCGGTACCGCAGGGGCAGCCGCCGCCTCTCGGCGGTCTGCGCCGAGTACGGGGTGGAGCTGGAGGACGCGCACGACGCCTCGGCGGACGCGCTGGCGGCGGCCCGGCTGGCCCGGGCGATAGCCCTGCGCCACCCGAAGGTCGCCGCTCTCGGGCCGGCGGCGCTGCATGAGCGGCAGGTGGGGTGGGCGGCTGAGAGGGCCGCCGATTTTCAGGCGTATTTGCGGCGTAAGGGGGAGGTGGGGGCTGTTGTCGACGGGGGATGGCCGCTGCATGGCGAGGCGGCCTGAGGCGGGGTGCCTCGGCCGCCTGCCGGGGGCTGGGCTTCGCCGGGTGCCGACCGGGCTGGGTTGGCCTCAAGCGCCGGCCGGGCTGAAGTTTTGGCTGGGTCCGTCTTGACCGTGGCGGTTACTGATGGCCTCAAGCGCCGGCCGGGCCGGGTCGGCCTCAAGGGACGGTTGGGCTGGTGGGGCGGGTTGGTGTCAGAAGGGGTGCCAGCGGACTTCGGTGTCGCCTTCGCGGAGGGAGGCGACGCGGCGGCGGAACTCGGCGAGTGCCTTCGGGTTGCCCGGGGCGTGTTGGGAGACCCAGGCGCAGCTCGCCGTCTCGCGGGCGCCGCGCAGCACGGCGCAGCCCTCCCACTCGCGGACGTCCCAGCCGTAGACCGAGGTGAAGCGCCGGTACTCCTCGTCCGGGAGGCCGTACCGGTCGCGGGAGAGGGCCAGGACGACCAGGTCGTGCTCCCGCAGGTCCGAGGAGAAGGTCTCCAGGTCGGTGAGGACCGGGCCGTCGGGGCCGATGTGGACGTTGCGCGGGAGCGCGTCGCCGTGGATCGGGCCGGGTGGCAGGTGCGGGACGAGCGCGGCGGTGGCGTTGGCGAAGCCGTCTCTGCGCTCGCGGAGGTAGTCGGCGTCGGCCGGGTCGATGGCGTCGCCCGCCAGGCGGAGCCAGCGTTCGACGCCGCCGAGGAGTTCCCGGCGGGGCAGGCCGAAGGGGGGCGGGTCCAGCGCGTGGACCTGGCGGAGCAGGGCCGCGAGGTCGGCCGGGGCCGCGGGGCGGACCGGGTCGGAGAGGCGGCGCCAGAGGGTGACGGGGTGGCCGTCGACCAGCAGGGGCTCGGGCTGTACGGCGCGGACGGCGGGGACGCCCTGCTCCTGGAGCCAGACGGCGATCCGCAGTTCGCGGCGGGCGCGTTCCAGGAGCTCGGGGGCGCGGCCGACCTTGGCCACGAGGTCGCCGAAGGCGAAGACGGCGTTCTCGCCGAAGGCCAGCAGGGCCGCCTTGTCGGCGGGGGTCGAGAGGCCGGCGGCGGCCAGTACGGATCTGGCCTGGGGCTCGTCCATCGTTCCTCCGTGGGGTTTGTGCTCGCCCAGTCTTTCACCTGGCGGTGGGCCGGAGGTTTTGGGATCGGCCCGGCGGGGCTGGGGCGGCCTCAAGGGCCGGCCGGGTTGTAGCGCGGGGTGAGGTCGGTGGCCGGGTGTGCGTACCGGATGGCGGGAGTGACGCAGATGCCCCGCAGGACGGTGGAGCGCCGGGCCTGAGACGTCGTGGGTGCGACGAAGACGCGGGTGCGGGCCAGCCACGATGGGGCGGAGCAGCGCCGGCAGCGCGCGCACCAGGTGGCCGACGCGGAATCCGGCGAAGACCTGGGGGGGTCCACGAGGGCGAGGCGGTTCACCCGCTCCGGCGCGTGCAGGGCGTACCTGACGGCCGGCCAGGCCCCGTACAAGTGCCGCACTGGTGGGTGCGGGCGAGCCCGAGGCCGTCCAGCAGCGCGTCCACGAGGTGAGGAGAAGGCCATGGAACTCGGGTGGGCCTTCTGCGGGGCGGTGATCGGTGAGGTGACGGTGGCCGCGGAAGGGGTCGAGGCGGACGGGTCGGAGATCGTGCGCCGCTTTCTCACCGCGGGGCTGGAGTCCACCGGGTGGGTGCGTTCCGCCTGACCGGGGCGCCGGCACGCCTGTGCCCCGCAGGCGTCGGTCCGGCGGGGCACAGGCGAGGGAGGAGAGGAGGAGGGAAGGGAAGGTCAGACGGCGACCGACTCCTCCATCTCTTCCTCCGTGTCGGCCTTCTCCTCCGGGTCGGTGGCGGCGCGGTCGGCCGCGGGGGCGGCCGGCGCCCGGTGGAGGCGGCGTTCGTGGAGGGCCGCGGCGACGAGGGCGAGGGCGCCCGCGGCCAGCCAGGCGACGAGGGTCCAGATGTGGCCCGAGAGACCGCGGCTGTCGAAGTAGAGGAGGGAGCGGAGCCCCTCGACGAAGCCCGCGCCGTTCCAGAAGGCGTGCAGGGAGCCGAAGAAGCCGTTCTGGAGGTGGGGGAGGAAGAGGCCGCCGGAGCTGGTGAAGTTCAGCATCACGAAGAGCACCATCATCGCGAGCGTGGTCCAGCGCTTGAGGAAGGTGTGCAGGCCGGTGCCGATGGCGAGGATGCCCGCCGCGTAGAGCCAGCTCAGGCCCCAGACCTGCAAGAGGCTGTGGTGGGCCAGGTGGAAGACGGGGCCGGCGAGGGCGGTGCCGATCAGGCTGACGACCAGGGAGACGCCGGCGGCCAGCAGGGCGCGCAGGCGCATCGGCAGGGCGCCGCCCGCGCCGCCGACCACGGCGACCGAGGCGTAGCCGCCGATGCTGACGGCGACCAGGAGGAAGAAGAGGCCCTGGCCGGTGGGGTCGTCGTCGACCGGGGCGGCCACGTCGGTGATGGTCAGCGGTGCGCCCTGCTCGGCGGCGAGCGGGGTGAAGACCTTCTGCACCGCGATGGCGCTCATGTCGGAGGCGGCGGAGGCGATCAGCAGCTCCGGCCGGTCGGCGTCCGGGACGAACGCGCCGGACAGCTCCTGGTCGTGCAGCAGCTCCCTGGCCTCGCCGCGGTCGGCGACGGTGCGGACGTCCAGTGCGTCCCCCGCCTGGTCCTTCACGGTCTGGGCGAGCACCTGGGTCTGGGGGCCGGAGCCGACCACCGCGACCGGTACCTCGTGCGGGTGGGGGCTGACGAAGGCGCTCATGTAGGCGAGGCCCATTCCCAGGCACATCACCAGCGGGGTGACGAGGTGGAGCAGGACGTGGCGCAGCGCGCCCGAGGAGGCCGGGGCGTGGGCCGCCGGTTTCCTGACTGAAGACATCGGATCGCTCTCCCGCACCGACTCCGCGCGGTGGTCTCGGCCGAAGGGGCCGAAGAACCCGGAGGCTCCGAGGGGCTCAGGAGGCCCGGGGGTGCCGCGCGGATCAGTGGTTGGCTATGACAACTTCTTAATTACTTTGTACTATACAACTAAATGCTCGGCAGGCAGCCCGGGCGTTCCGCGCGCTGTCCGCGCCGCGGTCACCGCTCGGAGGAAAGGGTGCGCCGGTGAGCCACCGGGAGGAGGCGCTGGAGACGATCCAGCGCGAGATGACGGCGTTCGCCCGCCGGGCCCGTGCGGCGGCCGCGAACCTGCACCCCGAGCTCTCGCTCGTCTCGTACACGCTGCTCAGTCACCTGGAGACCCGTGAGGGCATGCGGGCCACCGACCTCGCCACCCACTACCTCCTCGACAAGTCGACGATCAGCCGCCAGGTCGGGGCGCTGGAACGCTCAGGGCTCATCGAGCGGCGCGTCGCCGAGGACGACCACCGCGTCCATGTGCTCCATCTCACCAAGCGCGGCGAAGAGGTGCTCGCCCAGACCACCGACGTCCGCCGCGCCGCCTACCGGGAACGCCTGGGGGAGTGGGCCGAGGCCGACCTCGACCGGTTCGCCGACTACCTGCTCCGCTACAACGGCGCTGACGAGAACTGACCCCGGCTCCCTCGTGGGGCGCACCCCACGCGGTTTCCCCGGGGCGGGCCAGGGCACGCGCAGAGCTGACCGGTCGCACGCCTCGCGCCCCCCTTCCCCGACCGGGGTGCGGGCGGCGGCACGGTCGCGGCCCCCGTTTCCCGCCTCCCGCGAGGAGGTCGTACGGGCCGCTGCCCCCGTCCCCGTCCCGCCACTGGCACCCGGAGTCATGGAGAACGTACTGCGTCCGCTGATCGTCGTGGGCGGTGCCCTCGCCCTCACCCTGCTGCTCGGCTGGCTCGCCGACCTGCTGCTGCGCCGGGCCAACGCCCGGCATCCGGAGACCCCGCTCTGGGGTCTGCTGCGACGCTGCCGGCCGCCGCTCCAGGTGGTGCTGCTCACCGCGATCCTGCGCGGCGCGTACCGGCAGACCGAGCTGGAGATCATCCACGACCACGAGGCGGGCATCGGGCAGGTGCTCTCACTCGTCCTGATCGCCTCCACCGCCTGGCTGGTGCTGCGCGCGGCGGCCGCCGCCGTGGAGTCGACCTACGCGCGGTACGCCTCGATGTCCGCCGACCGGGCGCGGGTGCGGCGGGTGCGGACCCAGGTCACGCTCATCCTGCGGATCGTCACCGCCGTGGTCTGCGTGGTCGCCGGCGCCGCGATGCTGCTGACCTTCCCGGAACTGCGTGCCGTCGGCACCTCGATGCTCGCCTCGGCGGGCATCATCGGCATCGTCGCCGGTGTCGCCGCCCAGTCCACCCTCGGCAACCTCTTCGCCGGGTTCCAGATCGCCTTCGGCGACATGGTGCGGCTCGGCGACACCGTGGTGGTCGACGGCGAGTGGGGCGTCATCGACGAGGTCACCCTGACCGTGGTCGCGGTGCGCACCTGGGACGAGCGGCGCATCACCATGCCCGTCTCCTACTTCACCAGCCAGCCCTTCGAGAACTGGTCGCGCGGCGGCGTGCAGATGACCGGTTCCGTCTTCTTCCAGCTCGACCACCGGGCGCCGCTCAGCCTGATGCGCAAGAAGGTCGAGGAGATCCTCGACCACTGCGAGGCCTGGGACCGGCGCGACTGGAGCCTGGCGGTCACCGACTCCACCGCCACCACCATGGAGGTACGCGTCGTCGTCACCGCCCGGGACGCCGACGACATCTGGACCGCCCGCTGCACCGTCCGTGAGCAGCTCCTCGTCTGGCTGACGGAGGAGCACCCGTACGCGCTGCCCCGCATCACCACGGGCCCGGCCGCACCGGCCCCCGCCCGTCCCGCCGGCGGCCTGCTCGGCAAGGACGGCGGCGCGGCGGAGGAGCCCCGCGAACTGCCGGGCACCGGGCGGGGCTGACGACGCCCCTCCGCCCGTACCGGCGCCCTGACTCGGGGGCGTCGGATCACTCGCCCGCGCCCCGCGCCCTGGCCGCCGCCGCGTCCAGCAGCTCCAGGGCCTGGGCCGCCGTCCGGCCCGGGGCGCGGTTCCACGGGCCGATCAGGTCGCGCCAGCCGCGGGCGCGCAGCTCGGTCATGAGCCAGGCGGCCGAGCGGTTGGCGGTGTCCAGGCTGCCGTGGCCGAGGCGGTGCGCGGTGAGCAGGGCGCCGCACAGGCAGCGGGCCCCACGCAGATTCCGCATCCGGTAGGGGCGGTTCTGCCAGCCCCAGTCGACCAGCACGCGCCGCGCGTACGCCATGTGGGCCGAGGGGAGAACGTCGGCGGCGCCCGCACGCCGCCAGCCGTACAGGCGGTCCGGGAGGATCGCCCCCACCCGGCCCGGCAGCGGGGAGGCGGTGGCCGGGTCCGGCGCCGGGCGGGCGCGGGCGGCCTCCGCGACGAGCTCCGCCACCGGGACGGAGAGCAGGGCGCGCCATTCCTCCTGAGGGGCGGGAGCGGGGGCGGGGGCGGCCGTGGTGGACCAGGAGGCGACGAGTTCCTGCCAGACGGCGGACTCGTGGAGGAGGGCCGCCTCCTCGTCCAAGGTGTCGGGGGAGAGCGTGTGAGGGGGCGTCATGGGAGTCTCCAGCGGCAGGTGGTGTCCGATAGAAGGCTTTCGTTGTGTTGTGTCGGCTTCCGAGGGGCGACGCTGTACCGCTGCGAGGTGGGCGGCGTCCGTTCGGCGGACGCGGTTCGGGGTGTGCGGCGCGGGTTCCGGGCCGAACGGGTGGCTGGTTCTCGTCGCTGTGGCGAGGAGGTGGTGGTGCGGATTCGGCCAGTCGGTGGCCGGTTCAACTGAGGCACCGCGCTCCGGTCGTGCTGGGCGCGTGCGGCGCACTCCGAAGTGGTCACGGAGTCCCGCCGGGTGATCACCAAGTCGCCCGAACGCTCGCGGAACCTTCACGTACATGGCCCGCATGTCCCCGGAAAGCGGGGGAAGCGGCCACCGTTGCCCGAAGTGTCAGCAGGTCGCGGATTTGTGATTACGAAAACTTGTTGAACAAGTCACAGGCGCATGAAGGCCTTGATCTGCGCGCGTCAATCAGACAGGGTTTCGTCCCAGCCCCAGGAATTCGCCAGAATTTCCGGGGCGGTTGGCGTCCGGCCGCATCACCCGCCCCACCCCCACTGCCGTACTCGGGCGGACGGTGCGCGCCGCTCACCCTCACAACCCCCCACACAGCGCGAGGAGATCCCTCTTCATGGCAACTCACCAGCGTGCTCGCAGGACCAAGCTCACCGCCGCGATAGCCACCACCGCCATGGCCGTCGGCGTCACCGTCTTCGCGAGCCCGTTCGCGGGCGCCGCCCCGGCGCCCGTCGAGGGCAAGGTCTACGGCACGGCCGCCAAGGGCGCCGTCTCCGGCAGCTACATCGTCATGCTCGACAAGAAGGTCAGCGCGGCGGACAAGAAGGGCCTCGCCAAGGAGTACGGCGGCACCTTCAAGCGCAACTACGGCTCGGCCGTCAACGGCTTCTCCACCTCCGGCATGTCGCTGGAGGACGCCAAGCGCCTCGCCGCCGACCCGGCGGTGGACAAGGTCGTCCAGAACAAGAAGTTCACCATCGACGCCACCCAGACCAACCCGCCGTCGTGGGGTCTGGACCGCATCGACCAGACCGAGACCGCCGGCGACGGCGAGTACACCTACCCCGACTCGGCCGGTGAGGGCGTCACCGCCTACGTCATCGACACCGGCGTCCGCGTGACCCACGAGGACTTCGAGGGCCGCGCCACCTCCGGCTACGACGCGGTGGACGGCGACGACGACGCCGACGACGGCAACGGCCACGGCACCCACGTCGCCGGCACCATCGCCGGTGCCGCCCACGGCGTCGCCAAGAAGGCGGACATCGTCGCCGTCCGCGTCCTGGACGACAACGGCTCCGGCACCACCGAGCAGGTCGTCGCCGGTATCGACTGGGTCACCGAGAACCACTCCGGCCCGTCCGTCGCCAACATGAGCCTCGGCGGCGGCGCCGACGAGGCCCTCGACACGGCGGTCCGCAACTCGATCGCCGCCGGTGTCACCTACGGCGTCGCCGCGGGCAACGAGTCGAGCGACGCCTCGTCCAGCTCGCCCGCCCGCGTCGAGGAAGCCATCACCGTGGCCTCCTCCGACGAGGACGACGCGCAGTCGTACTTCTCCAACTACGGCGACACCGTCGACATCTACGCCCCGGGCTCCGAGATCACCTCGGCCTGGAACACCGGCGACGACGCCACCAACACCATCTCCGGCACCTCCATGGCCACCCCGCACGTCGTCGGCGCCGCCGCCGTCTATCTCGCGGGCAACCCGGAGGCCACCCCGGAGGAGGTCGCCACCGCGCTCACCGACGGCGCCACCCCGGACGCCATCACCAACCCGAGTTCGGGCACGCCCAACCTGCTCCTGAAGGTCGTCGAGTAATCACCCGACGCCTCCCGCCGACCCGTTCGGCACCGGGTGCCCCCGGGCTCCGGCCCGGGACACCCTCCCGGAACCGACGACCGCCGTGCCCGCCCCCACGGGGCACGGCGGTCGTCCGCGTTTTGCTGCCCCCGCCGCGGTCACATTCCTCTGTGCTGCCGGCCCGCCTCGGCGTGTCAGGGAAGGGAGCGGTGGCGCGGCGTACGCAGTCACGCAGGAGGGTGCGGCGGCGTTCGTGGACCGCCGGGTCCTCGTGGGCGGTGGCGGCGTAGACACCGCTCACCGGGGACCACGCGCACGACATGGCGATGACCAGGGCCATGAGGTCGAAGGGGTCGCCCTCGCCGACCAGGCCGGCCGCCTGGGCGCGCGCGGTGGCCTCGGTCTTGGCGCCGTCGAACCGGTCGGCCTCCCCGGTCAAATGGCCGGCGGGCCGGCGCTCCAGCCGGATCCAGGTGGCGAGGCGGACCAGTTCCGGGGTCACCAGGTACTCGTCGTAGAGGCGGACCGCCCAGTCGGCCAGGTCCTCGGCGTCGATCGGGACCAGGGTGGTGATCCCTTCCAGCGCATCGCTCACCACGGCATCGAAGAGGCCGTCCTTGCTGCCGAAGTACCCGAAGAGCATCGCCTTGTTGGTGCGTGCGGCCTGGATCACGCGCTCCACCCGGGCGCCCGCGATGCCGTACCGGGCGAACTCCGCCGTGGCCGCGTCGAGGATGCGCCGCCGGGTCGCGGCTCCGCGCTTCGTCGAGGGTTCTGCCGCCATGGCGCCACGCCAACAGACAGACCGGTCTGTTCGCCTCCAGGGTCACGGCGTCCTACCGTAGGCAGACCGAACAGTCTGTCAGGTGAACGTCCTGGGCCTCTGCATCGGCCGCCAGGAGCTGACCTCGTCGGGCACGGGCGGACTGCCCGCCACCGCCGAGATGCTGGCGTTCTGCGCCGAGCACGAGATCACCGCGGAGGTCGAGGTGCTGCCCTGCGCCCGGGTCGGGGAGGCGCTGGAACGGCTGGAGCGCGGGGACGTCCGGTACCGCTTCGTCCTGGACATGTCCGACCTCGACCGGTGAGGCCCGGCGGGGTCAGCGGGGGAGGACGGCCTCCACGGCCGCGGTGGCCTCGAGCGCCGGCCGGGCTGAGATTGGCCTCAGGCGCCGGCCGGGCTGAATTTCGCCGCTCCCCGGCTGCGGGTGGCGGTTCGAGACGGCCTCAAACGCCGGCCGGGCTGGAAGGCGGGCCGGGCTGTCGGGTGGCTGGTCTGGTGAGTCGGGCCTGGGCTGGTCTCAGCCTGGTCGGCGGTGGAGGCGACCTATCAAGCCCGGTCGGCGGTTGAGGCCGTCTTGAACCGGTGCTCGGAAGCGGAGAGCAGCCGCAAGAACAGCTCGGCCGGCGCTTGAGGCCGGGCCGTCCCGACGCCGGGGTCAGGCCGCCGCCAGGCCGAGGTCCGCTCGCTCCCGGTAGCGCCGGAGGACCAGGCGGGCCACCTCGGGCGCGGCCCCGAGGACGGGGGCGAGGGCGTCCGCCCCGGCGGACCCCTCGGCGATGCGGTCGGGAAGGCGCCCGGGCGCGAGGACGTAGGGCGCGACCACCACCCGACGCGCGCCTTCGGCGCGCAGGGTGGCGACCGCGTCCTCGGTCCGGGGACGCCCCGGACCACAGGCGGAGGCGAACGCAGGCCGCACGGCGCACCAACCGGTGCGCCGCCACTCCCGCGCGATGTCTGCGATCACTGCGATCGCCTCCGGGTCGGAAGAGCCCGCCGAGGCCAGCACGACCCCGGTCGAGCCACGCTGCCCGAGCTCCACCCCGGCTTCGCCGAGCCGCCGCTCCAGCGCCGCCGTCAGCAGCGGGGAGGGGCCCAGCACCCCGGCCTGCCGCACCCGCAGCAGCGGGAGCCGGGCCGCGGCCTCGCCGAGGACGGCGGGCAGGTCGGCCTTGGCGTGGAAGGCCCGGGTCAGCAGCAGCGGCAGCGCCACCACGTCCCGTGCCCCCTCGGCGTACAGCCGCTCCAGCAGCCCGGGCACGGTCTCCGCGTCGAAGTCGAGGAACGCGGCCTCGACCCGCAGCCCCGGGGCGAGCCCGCGGACCCGTTCCACCAGGGCGTGCACCGTGGCGGCGTGCCGCGGGTCCCGGCTGCCGTGGGCGACGACCATCAGGACGGGCGCGGCGGTGTCCGGGGTGCGGGCGGCGGGCGGGAAGGTGTGGTGGCGCATGGTCAGCTCCGGGCGAGCAGCCCGCGGTTGCGCAGTACCCAGCGCTCCAGCGGACTGAAGATCAGCAGGTCGATGGCGACGCCGACGACGAGGATGAGCAGGATCGCGAGGAACACCATCGGCATGCTGCTCGCGGTGCGGCCGTTCTCCAACAACTGCCCCAGGCCGATGCCCAGCTCGGGCGAGGAGGCGATGATCTCCGCCGCCATCAGCGACCGCCAGGAGAACGCCCACCCCTGCTTCAGCCCCGCCAGGTAGCCCGGCAGCGCGGCGGGCATGACGATGTGCCAGGTGCCGCGCAGCCCGGTCGCGCCCAGCGTGCGCCCGGCCCGCAGGTACAGCGGGGGCACCTGGTCGACGCCGGAGACGAGGCCGTTGGCGATGGAGGGGACGGCGCCCAGCAGGATCACCGCGAACATCATCTGGTCGTTGAGGCCCAGCCAGATCACCGCGGGCGGCACCCAGGCCACCGACGGCAGCGACTGGAGACCGGAGAGGACCGGCCCGATCGCCGCCCGGACGAACTTCACCCGGGCCACCAGCAGCCCCAGCGGCGTGCCGATGGCCAGCGCGAAGAGGAAGCCGAGCAGGCCGCGCGAGACGCTGGTCCAGATGTAGCCGAGCAGCGTTCCCTGGTACCAGGCCTCGGAGACCTCGGCCCAGACGGCACCGGGCGAGGGCAGCTTGTACTCCTCGGTGACCTGGGCCCACACCAGGACCTGCCAGACCACCAGCACCAGCGCGACCGCGACCAGCGGCGGCAGCACCTTGCGGACCAGGGTGTCGCGGAGCGAGGTGCGGCGGGTGGGGACCGCGTCCAGGGCGTCGAGCCCCGCCTCAAGGCCCGCCAGGTCCTCGGAGGGCTTCTTCGGCTCGCGGGCCGCCTCCTCGGCGGCGTCGCGGGTCTCAGTGCTGGCCATGGCGGCGGATCTCCCCACGCAGTTCTTCGGTGATCTCGACGGACAGCTCCGCGACGGCCGTGTCCTCGATGCGGCGCGGCTGCGGGATGTCCACCGTCCACTGCCGGGCGACCCGGCCGGGACGGGACGACAGCAGGACGACGCGCTGGGCGAGCCGTACCGCCTCGCGCACGTTGTGCGTCACGAAGAGGACGGACAGCTTCCGGCCGTCGGGGTCGTCGTTGGCGGCGTGCCAGACCCGGGTCAGCTCGTCGTGGAGCACGTCGCGGGTGATGGCGTCGAGCGCGGCGAACGGCTCGTCCATCAGCAGCAGCCGGCTGTCCTGGGCCAGCGCCCGGGCCAGCGCGACCCGCTGGCGCATCCCGCCGGACAGCTCGTGCACCCGCTTGCCGTACGCCCCGGCCAGCCGCACCCGCTCCAGCAGCTCCTCGGCGCGCGGGCGGCGCTCGGGCTTCGGGACGCCGCGCAGCTTGAGCGCCAGCTCGATGTTCTTGCCCGCCGTCAGCCAGGGGAAGAGCGCGTGCTCCTGGAACATCAGCGCCGGGCGGCCGGGCGTCTCGATGGTGCCGCCGCTCGGCGCGTCGAGCCCGGCGACCAGGTTGAGCAGGGTGGACTTGCCGCACCCGGAGGCGCCGAGCAGCGTGACGAACTCGCCGGGCGCCACGTCCAGGGTGATGTCGTCGAGGACGAGCTGGTCCCCGGCCGGGCCGGGGAAGGACTTCGAGACGTGGGCGATACGGGCTGCGGGCGACGGCGCGGCGCCGGCGGACGTACCGTCGGCGAGGCCTGCCTCGGTGACCGTGGTGGTCATGGGAGTCACCTCCGGGAAGGGGCCCGCCCGCCCGGGGTGAGCGGGCGGACGGGCTGCGGTCGGGGGTACCGGGACGGGAGGGCTACTTGACGCCGAGCCCGGCGTCGTCCACCGCGGGCGCGCCCTCGGCCTTGAGTACCTTGTTCAGCGGCCGCAGGTCGTAGATGCCCTGGAGGTCGGGCTTCTCCAGCAGACCGGCGTTGACCGCGTGCTGCGCCTGCGAGTCGAGGGTGGCGGCCAGCGGGTCGTCGGTGATCTGGATGGACTTCCACGCCGGGTCGAGGACGTCGGCGGGCAGCGGCTTGCCGGTGAGGGACTTCAGCGCGTCGTTGGCGGACGCCTTCGCCTCCTCCGGGTTGTCGTTGATCCACTTGTTGGTCTTCACCGACCCCCGCAGCACCGCCTCGACGGCGTCCGGGTGCTCCTTGACGAACTTCTGCGACACGATGATGTTGGTGATCACGAACTTCTTGTCGGGCCACAGGTCGGCCTCGTCCAGCAGCGCCTTCGCGCCGTCGGCGACCAGCTTGGACGCGGTCGGCTCCGGCACCCACGCGCCGTCCAGCGAACCGGAGTTGTAGGCGTCCGGGGTGATCTTGTTGTCGGTGCGGACCACCGACACGTCACCCTTGCCGGACTGCGGGTCGACCTTCCAGCCCTGCTCGGAGATCCAGTGCAGGAACGCCACGTCCTGGGTGTTGCCGAGCTGCGGGGTGGCGATCTTCTTGCCCTTGAGGTCCTTGACCGACTTGATCTTGTCGGGGTTGACGACCAGCTTGACGCCGCCGGAGGCGGAGCCGCTGATGATGCGCAGGCTGTCGCCCTTGGACTTGACGTAGCCGTTGACGGACGGCGAGGGGCCGATGAAACCGATGTCGATGGAGCCCGAGTTGAGCGCCTCGATCTCGGAGGGCCCGGCGTTGAAGGTGGAGGGGACCAGCTCGGCGCCGCCCAACTCCTTCTCGATGAGGCCCTTCTCGACGCCGACCAGCGCGGTGGCGTGGGTGAGGTTCGGGAAGTAGCCGACCTTCACCTTGTCGGTGGAGAGCTTGCTGCCGCCCGCGGCCTTCTCGGGTTTCTTCTCGGCGGCGGCGTCCGAACCGTAGCCGCAGGAGGCGAGGGCGCCGACGAGCAGCGGCAGGGCCGCGGCGGCGGCCAGGGCCCGCAGGGGCATGCGGGTACGGAACGGGGGACGGCTGGCAGGCACGGGAGGTGTCCTCTCGCAGGCCCGGCGCTTCAGGGGCCCCGTCGTCGGGGCGGCCGGGCGGTCGGCGGTCTTCGGTGGAGCGGGTGGGGGGCGTGGGCGCGCGAGCGGTGCGCGTACGTCAGCGCGCACATCGCGCGACCCCGCCCTGCCCGCTGCCGAGCGCCCCGCTGCCGACCCGGCCGCCCTCCTTCGCGAACGTCCCGTAGACGTCCGCGAAGGAGCGGTGGGTGAGGTCGGCCCGCCGGGCGCGGAACGCGCCCGGCGCGGTGCTGCCGCCCGTCGTCATCTCAGAAGTCCCAGCCCTCGTCGTCGGCCTCGGCCGCGGACTTCGCGGCGGCGGCGCCGTCGGCGAAGGCGTCACCCGCCATTCCCGCGGTCAGCGTCGTGCCGTCCGCCGGGTCGATCAGCAGGAACGATCCGGTACGCCGCGAGAGCGCGTACGCGTCCAGCGCCAGCGGCTCGGCGGTGCGCAGCCGCACCCGGCCGATGTCGTTGGCCTCCAGCCGCCCAGGCTCGGGGTGCTGCGAGAGGTCGTCCAGGGTGAGCCGGGAGGGGATCGCCTCGACGATCGCCTTCACCGTGCGGGTGGTGTGCTTGAGCAGCACCCGGTGGCCCACGGTCAGCGGCGCGTCGGCGACGTGGCAGACGGTCGCCGTGACCTCGCGGGTCAGCTCCGGAGCCTCGGCGGCCGGGGCGATCAGGTCGCCGCGGGAGACGTCCACGTCGTCGGTGAGGCGGACCGTCACCGACTGCGGCGCCCAGGCGATGTCGGTCGGCTCGCCCAGCGCGTCGATGGCGGCGACGGTGGTGGTCCGCCCGGACGGCAGCACCACGACCTCCTCGCCGACCCGCAGCGCGCCCGAGGCGATCTGCCCCGCGTACCCGCGGTAGTCGGGGTGCTCGGTGCTCTGCGGCCGGATCACATACTGCACCGGGAAGCGCGGGGCGCAGGCGGTGAGGTCGTGGCTGACCGGGACGGTCTCCAGGTGCTCCAGCACGGTCGGCCCGGCGTACCAGTCCATCCGTGCCGAGGGCTCCACGACGTTGTCCCCGGCCAGCGCCGAGATCGGGATGGTGGTCACCTCGGGCACGCCCAGCGAGGTGGCGTAGGCGGTGAACTCCTCGGCGATGGCGGCGTAGACGGGCTCGGCGTAGTCGACCAGGTCCATCTTGTTGACGGCGAGCACCACGTGCGGCACGCGCAGCAGCGCCGCGACGGCGGCGTGCCGGCGGGTCTGCTCGACCACGCCGTTGCGGGCGTCGACCAGGACCACGGCCAGTTCGGCGGTGGAGGCGCCGGTGACCATGTTCCGGGTGTACTGCACGTGGCCCGGGGTGTCGGCGAGGATGAACCGGCGCCGGGGCGTGGCGAAGTAGCGGTAGGCGACGTCGATGGTGATGCCCTGCTCGCGCTCGGCCCGCAGGCCGTCGGTGAGCAGTGCCAGGTCCGGGCCCTCGTGGCCGCGGCTGAGCGAGGCGGCCTCGACGGCCTCCAGCTGGTCGGTGAGGACCGACTTGGAGTCGTGCAGCAGCCGCCCGACCAGGGTGGACTTGCCGTCGTCGACGGAACCGGCGGTGGCGAACCGCAGCAGGGTGGTGGCCGAGAGCTGCTCGGTGGCGGTGGTGGTGGTCACGGCTAGAAGTACCCTTCGCGCTTGCGGTCTTCCATCGCGGCCTCGGACAGCTTGTCGTCGGCGCGGGTCGCGCCCCGCTCGGTGAGGCGGGAGGCGGCGATCTCGGTGATGACGTCGTCCAGCGTGGTGGCGTCGGAGTCGACGGCGCCGGTGCAGGACATGTCGCCGACGGTGCGGTAGCGCACCAGGCGGGTCTCGACCGGCTCGTCGTCCTTCGGGCCGCCCCACTCGCCGGCCGTCAGCCACATGCCGCTGCGGCGGAAGACCGGCCGCTCGTGGGCGAAGTAGATCTCCGGCAGCGCGATCGACTCCCGGGCGATGTACTGCCAGACGTCCAGCTCGGTCCAGTTGGAGAGCGGGAAGACGCGGACGTGCTCGCCGGGGGCGTGGCGGCCGTTGTAGAGCTGCCACAGCTCGGGGCGCTGGCGGCGCGGGTCCCACTGGGAGAACTCGTCGCGCAGCGAGAAGACGCGCTCCTTGGCGCGGGCCTTCTCCTCGTCGCGGCGCCCGCCGCCGAAGACCGCGTCGAAGCGGTGCTCGCGGATGGCGTCGGTCAGCGGCACGGTCTGGAGCGGGTTGCGGGTGCCGTCGGGGCGCTCGCGCAGGGTGCCCGCGTCGATGTACTCCTGCACCGAGGCGACGTGCAGCCGCAGCCCGTGCTCGGCGACGGTCCGGTCCCGGTACTCCAGCACCTCGGGGAAGTTGTGCCCGGTGTCGACGTGCAGCAGCGAGAAGGGCACCGAGGCCGGGGCGAACGCCTTCAGCGCCAGGTGCAGCATGACGATGGAGTCCTTGCCGCCCGAGAAGAGGATCACCGGGCGCTCGAACTCGCCCGCCACCTCCCGGAAGATGTGCACGGCCTCCGACTCCAGCGCGTCCAGGTGACTCAGCGCGTACGGGGTCTCGGGGCCGGCGGCCCGCGAGGAGGAAGCGACGGTCGTCATGCGCTCCGCCTTTCGTGTCGGGAGCCGGTCTGCTGCTCGTGGGGGCGGGGGGTCGGCCGCCCGGCCGGGGCGCGCCTCACAGCAGTCCCCGCTCGGCCAGCAGGTCCCGCAGCGCCTCGGCCGACTCGGCCACGGTCGAGGTGTGCGTCTCGATCCGCAGGTCCGGGGCCTCGGGAGCCTCGTAGGGGTCGTCCACCCCGGTCAGGCCGCTGATCTCGCCCGCCGCCTGACGCGCGTACAGGCCCTTCACGTCGCGCTCGGCGCAGACCTCCACCGGGGTGGCGACATGCACCTCCAGGTACGGCGTGCCGTTCTTGCGGTGCCGTTCGCGGACGGCCTCGCGGCTGTCCGCGTACGGCGCGATGACCGGCACCAGCACGGTCACGCCGTGCGAGGCGAGGAGTTCGGCGACGAAGCCGATGCGCTGGACGTTGGTGTCCCGGGCGGCCCGGTCGAAGCCGAGGCCCGCCGAGAGGAAGGTGCGGATCTCGTCGCCGTCGAGCACCTCGGCGCGGTGGCCGTCGGCGGCGAGCAGCGCCGCCAGCTCCCGGGCGAGGGTGGTCTTGCCTGCGCTCGGCAGACCGGTGAGCCAGAGGGTGGCTCCCGTCACGTTCTTCTCCTGCCTCTGCGGATGGATCTGCTGCGGGTCGTTCTGACGCCGGGGGATCTGCGAGGTCGCCGCCCCGGCGGGCGGTGGCGTGGTGGTCTCCATGGCTCAGCCGTGCAGCCCGCACTCGGTCTTGCCGGTGCCCGACCAGCGCCCGGCCCGGGCGTCCTCCCCGGCCGCCACCCGGCGGGTGCAGGGGGCGCAGCCGACCGAGGCGTAGCCGTCGGTGAGCAGCGGGTTGGTGAGGACGCCGTACTCGCTGACGTACGCGTCCACGTCGTCCTGGCTCCAGCGGGCGATGGGGGAGACCTTGACCTTGCGGCGGCGCGCGTCCCAGCCGACGACCGGGGTCTTCGCGCGGGTCGGCGACTCGTCGCGGCGCAGCCCGGTCGCCCAGGCGGCGTACCCGGACAGGCCCTCTTCGAGGGGCTTGACCTTGCGCAGGGCGCAGCACAGGTCGGGGTCGCGGTCGTGGAGCTTCGGGCCGTACTCGGCGTCCTGCTCGGCCACGCTCTGACGCGGGGTCAGGGTGAGGACGTTGACGTCGAGGACGGCGGAGACGGCGTCGCGGGTGCCGATGGTCTCCGGGAAGTGGTAGCCGGTGTCGAGGAAGACGACGTCGACGCCGGGCCGCACCCGGGAGGCGAGGTGGGCGACGACCGCGTCCTCCATCGAGGAGGTGACGCAGAACCGCTCGCCGAAGGTGTCGGCGGCCCAGCGCACGATCTCCAGCGCGGACGCCTCCTCCAGCTCGGCGCCGGCGCGCTCGGCCAGCGCGCGCAGCTCCTCGTCGCCGGTGTCCGGCGCGGCGGCCGGTTCGGTGCGGATCTCGCTCATATCTGCTCGCCCTTTGAGGTGGTGTCCCGGGCCAGCCCGCGGGTGAGCAGGCCCAGGAACTTCAGCTGGAACGCGCGGTTGCACGCGGCGCACTCCCAGGCGCCGTGGCCCTGTTCGCCGGGGCGCAGGTCCTCGTCGCCGCAGTACGGGCAGTGGAACGGGGCGGCACGCTCGCTCACGACAGGGCCTCCTCGTCGGCGCGGGCGGCCCAGCTCGCGAACCGCTCACCCTCCTCGCGGCCTTCCTGGAAGCGCTTGAGCACCCGCTCGACGTAGTCGGGGAGTTCGTCGGCGGTGACCTTCAGCCCGCGCACCTTGCGGCCGAACCCGGCCTCCAGGCCGAGCGCGCCGCCCAGGTGCACCTGGAACCCCTCGACCTGCTGGCCGTCGGGGCCCATCATGAGCTGCCCCTTGAGGCCGATGTCGGCGACCTGGATGCGGGCGCAGGCGTTCGGGCAGCCGTTCAGGTTGATGGTGATCGGCTCGTCGAACTCCGGGATGCGGCGCTCCAGTTCGTCGATGAGGGCGGCGCCGCGCGCCTTGGTCTCGACGATCGCCAGCTTGCAGAACTCGATGCCGGTGCAGGCCATCGTGCCGCGCCGGAACGGGGAGGGGGTGACGGTGAGGTCGAGCGCCTCCAGGCCGGCGGTCAGGGAGGCGATCTGGTCCTCCTCGACGTCCAGCACGATCATCTTCTGCTCGACGGTGGTGCGCAGCCGGCCGGAGCCGTGCGCCTCGGCCAGCTCGGCGATCTTGGTGAGGACGGTGCCGTCGACGCGGCCGACGCGCGGGGCGAAGCCGACGTAGAAGCGGCCGTCCTGCTGCCGGTGGGCGCCGATGTGGTCGCGCCAGCGGGCCACCGGCTGGTCCGGGGCGGGGCCGTCGGTGAGCTTGCGGCCGAGGTAGTCGTCCTCCAGGACCTGGCGGAACTTCTCGGTGCCCCAGTCGGCGAGGAGGAACTTCAGGCGGGCGCGCGTGCGCAGGCGGCGGTAGCCGTGGTCGCGGAAGATCGAGATGACGCCCTCGTAGACCTCGGGCACCTCCTCCAGCGGGACCCAGGCGCCGAGGCGCTGGCCGATCTTGGGGTTGGTGGAGAGGCCGCCGCCGACCCACAGGTCGAAGCCGGGGCCCAGCTCGGGGTGGCGGACGCCGACGAAGGAGATGTCGTTGATCTCGTGGGCGACGTCCAGCAGCGGCGAGCCGGAGATCGCCGACTTGAACTTGCGCGGCAGGTTGGAGAACGCGGGGTTGCCGATGACGCGGCGCTGGATCTCGTCGATGGCCCAGCTGCCGTCGATGATCTCGTCCTCGGCGATTCCGGCGACCGGCGAGCCGAGGATGACGCGCGGGGTGTCGCCGCACGCCTCGGTGGTCGACAGGCCGACCGCCTCCAGCCGGTTCCAGATCTCGGGGACGTCCTCGATGCGGATCCAGTGGTACTGGATGTTCTGCCGGTCGGTGATGTCGGCGGTGCCCCGGGCGAACTCCTGGGAGATCTCACCGATCACCCGCAGCTGCTGGGTGGTCAGGCGGCCGCCGTCGATGCGGACCCGGAGCATGAAGTACTCGTCGTCCAGCTCCTCCGGCTCCAGCACGGCGGTCTTGCCGCCGTCGATGCCGGGGCGGCGCTGGGTGTACAGACCCCACCAGCGCATGCGGCCGCGCAGGTCGTTCGGGTCGATGGAGTCGAAACCGCGCTTGGAGTAGATCGTCTCAATGCGTGTCCGCACATTGAGACCGTCGTCATCCTTCTTGAACTGTTCGTTGCCGTTCAGCGGGGTGAAGTGACCCACGGCCCACTGACCCTCACCACGGTGACGGCCCGCCTTGCGGCGCGGCGTGGCGGCAGCGGGATTCTGCGGGGTTGCGGCCATGGATGGTACGTCCTTCGGGACAGCAGGAAACGGCTCTGACCTGGGCATACGTGCGAGCGGGCAGGCGTGCGCGACGTGGTGCGGGCCGGGCGGGGAAAGGGGGGAGGGTGGCGCTGCCGGAGCTAGCGGCCGACCCGACAGATGGCGCTGGACATGCGGCCGAGATCGACGTGCCGCCGACTCACCAAGGCAATTCCAGCTGTAGACATGACGGAAGCGTGGCACGACGCTCTTCCGGCAGTCCACCGTAATCCAGCATGCGGACACCCTTGTCCCGCATCGTGGGACAAGGGTGTCGGTGAGGCGGCTCGGCGACCGGAGCCGGCACGGCACGAAAAGCGATCTTTACGGGCGGAACGGTCACGCCTCGGCGGACGGCCCTCCTCTGACGAGCACTCAGCCCCCGACGGCCGGCCGTCCGGGCTCCTCGACGTCGTACGGCAGCGGACCGGCGCCCGGCCACGGACCGGGCGTCGCCACCTCGTCCTCCTCGGCGGTCTCGGTCCGGTACAGCCGGAAGCCGCGCCGCAGGTAGTTGTCCATCGCGTGCGGCCCGTCCTTGCTGCAGGTGTGCAGCCACACCCGCTTGGTCGGCGCGAAGCCCTCCCGCCGCTCACCCAGGTCCCAGGCACGGGCCACCGCCTCCGACAGCAGGGGCCCGCCGATCCCGCGCCCCCGGAAGGCCGGGATCAGCCCGAAGTAGACGATCTCCACCGAGCCGTCGGCGGCCGCCTCCAGTTCGGCGTACCCGGCGGGCGTGCCGCGGTCGTACGCCACCCAGGTCTCCACCTCCGGACGGCAGACCGCCCGCTCCCACTCGGCCCAGGTCAGCGCCAGCCGGTCGGTCCAGCGGATGTCCTGGCCGACGGAGGCGTAGAGGAAGCGGCTGAACTCCGGGGACGGGGTCTCGGCCCGCATGATCAGCGGGCCCTCGCCGGCCATGTCGGCCGCGCGGGCGCGGGCCGGGGTGGCGGGGCGCAGATCCCCAGGGGAGGTCTGCTCCAGGTACCAGGTGGTCACGGTGATGCTCATGCGGCCAGGCAACCACGCCCCCCGCCCCGCTCAGCGGCGGGGGGCCGTCCCGGCGCGGGCCCGCACCACCGCCGGGGCCAGCGAGTGCGGCAGCAGCGCCGACCGGTCCTCGGGGAGCACCACCTCCACGCCGGTGCCCTCCCGGAAGCGGTACGGGCGGTGCTCCAGCAGCTCGCCCAGGTAGCGGCGCATCCGCGACAGCTCGGCCCGGACCGTCACCCGGCGCCCGGCGTCCCCGAAGACCGCCTCGGCCAGCGCGCCCGCCGAACACCCCGACTCCTCGCCCGCCAGCAGGAACAGCAGCTCGGCGTGGCGCGGGGAGAGGTCGTGGGTCCACGAGCCGACCTCACCCGCCACCGTCAGCGACGGCCGGCCCGGCTCGGAGAGGTCCAGCCGCAGCCGGGCGACCCCCGCGTGCGGGCGCAGGGCCGGGCGCAGCAGCCAGCCGCCGGGCAGCGGTTCGGCCGAGCAGAGGCCCAGCGGGCCGAGCCGGACCGGGCCCGCGCTCAGCGTGCGGGGCAGCGGCAGCCGGTCCACCGGCGCCATGCCGGTGACCGCCGCGACCCAGCCCTCCTCGTCCACCGCCACGGCCCGCCCGCCGATCCGGGCCAGCAGCGGCGCCGCGACCGAACGCAGCCGGTCCAGGCCGCGCAGATGGCGGGCGCGCAGTTCCGCCTCGGCCAGCTTCGCCACCGACTCCACCAGCTTCAGCATCGCCGGGTGCAGGGTCTCCAGCAGGCCGCTCACGTCGACCACGCCCAGCAGGCGGCCGTCGCGCGGGTCGGTGATCGGGGCGCCCGAGCACGTCCACCGGTGATGGGCGCGGACGAAGTGCTCGGCCGAGAAGACCTGTACCGGGCGGCGGGCCACCAGGGGCGTACCGAGGCCGTTGGTGCCCGAGGTGGCCTCGCGCCAGTCGGCGCCCGGAGCCAGCCCTATCGCGTCCGCGTGGCGCAGCACCGACTGATGGCCCTCGCGCCACAGCACGACGCCGTCCGCGTCGCAGACGACCATGATGTGCTGCGCCGACTCGGCCACGGAGACGAGGCCGTCCCGCAGCAGCGGCAGCACCTCGGTGAGGTGCGAGCGCTGGCGGCGCTCGGCCAGCTCGGCCGAGGTGAGCGGGCGGGGGCGGACCGCGCGCTCCGGGTCGACGCCCCGGCGCAGCATCCGCTCCCAGGACGCGCCTATCTCCGGGCGGGGCGGGACGGCCGGGGGCTTGCCGGAGAGCGCTGCCGCGTGCGCCTCGGCCATCAGCCTCGCCGCGCGGCCCACGTCCCGGCCGGCGAGGCGGCCTAGGTCGATGGCTGCCTGGGTCACGGTGTGTCTCCTCGATCGTCGCCCGGGGGTGCGCTCCGCGCGGGGGGTGCGGGGTGCGGGGTGCGGGGTGCGCTCCGCGCGGGGGTGTGCCGGGTGTGCTGGGGACATCGTGCCTGGGAGCGGGGGGTGTGGGGGTGGACTTCGCGGATCGGGCTGCAACCCTTTGCAACTCTCGTGCGAGGTGGGGTGGGGGTTGAAGCTTGGGGGGTGGTTTCGCCTTCGGCTCTGGTCGAGGGGGTGGCTGCTTTGGGGTGGTGCCGTGTCGGCGCGGCATCACCCCCTTTTTTGTCCCCAGGCGTCGGACGGGCTGGGAGTGTGTCGTCAGGCGCCGGGTGGGCTGGGGTGGGGTCTCCTCAAACGCCGGACGGGCTTGAAATGAGTCCTCAAGCGCCGGGCGGGCTGGTTTTTGGGCTGATGTTGTCCTTGTAACTTCTGCAGCGGCAGGTGGGGAACGTCCCGCGAAAGCGGGGGCCGATCCGTGTCAGATGTGGGGGGGGACATGAGTCCGTCGAGGTATGCGAACCTCGGGTTCGATCCCGCGCCGGGGGAACCTGAGACCGTGCGGCTGATCGTCGCGGCGGTGGGCCGGGTGGTGCGTGACGGAGGAGCCGCCCTGTCCCAGCTGAGCAAGCTGGGGACATCGGACGGCATCTGGGTGGGGAAGTCCGCCGACGTGTTCACCGACTCCGTCGACAAGGTCCCCCCTTACTCGGCAGGGCGCTCACCTCCATGCACTCCGGCCACCGGGCTCTGGTGGGCTGGGAGACAAGCCTGGACGGCTTCCAGGCGGGCCCGCGCGCATGCCGGGAAGCCTTTCGTGCCTGAGTGCGTCCGGGAACAGCTCCTTCTTCTGAGATGACGCCGCAGACTCACCGCTCTCCTCGCCCGTCGCCGGCCTTCCTCAGCTCGTCGTAGAGCTTCTGGTCGAGCCGGGCGAACTCCTCCGCGACCTTGTTCGCGAACTTCGAGACGCCCTCGGTGAGTTTGGACAGCCGGCCGAAGCCGTTGTCCCGGACTCGGCGAAGTCGTCGCAGGCGGACTCCAGGGCCTTGTGGCCCACCTGCTTCGTGTCGGCGCGCTTCATCTCCTTGGAAGCACCTTTCATGTGGCCGCCGCTCTGGTCGAGCTTGCTGGCCATCTCCTTGACCTCGTCGGTCGCGAAGCTCAGAAAGGACATCCGTCTCCCCACCCTCTCCGTCCGCCTTGTCGGTCCAGCTCCGGCCGGGGTTTCCCGTCGCCCGGCATGCATCATCCCGCCTCCTCACACCTCCGGCGTCGCCCGTTCGACCACGGCGCCCAGATCGAGCGTGTGGGGGAGAGTGCCGAAGGCGTGCCCCCAGTCGCCGCCCAGGCGGGAGGCGCAGAAGGCGTCGGCCACCTCCGGCGGGGCGAAGCGGAGGAGCAGGGAGCCCTGGAGGACGAGGGCCATCCGCTCGGCGAGCCGCCGGGCCCGCCCCTCGATGCCGGCGAGGTCGGCCAGCTCGGTGAGGAGCTGCTTGATCGCCCCGTCGAGCCGGTGGTCGGCGCCGCGCGCCAGGCCGACCTCGGAGAGGAAGGCGTTGAGCGCCCCGGGCTCGCGGCCGATCGCGCGCAGCACGTCGAGGGCCTGGACGTTCCCCGACCCCTCCCAGAGGGAGTTGAGCGGCGACTCCCGCAGCAGCCGCGGCATTCCCGACTCCTCCACGTACCCGTTCCCGCCCAGGCACTCCAGTGCCTCGGCGGCCACCGCTGTGCACCGCTTGGTCACCCAGTACTTGGCGACCGGCACCGCGATCCGCAGGAACGCCTGCTCGGCCTCGCTCCCGTCGTCGTACGCGGCGGCCAGCCGCAGCGCCAGCGTGGTGGCGGCCTCCGACTCCAGGGCGAGGTCGGCGAGGACGTTGCGCATCAGCGGCTTGTCGGCGAGGAGCCCGCCGAAGGCCTCCCGGTGCGCGGCGTGGTGCAGCGCCTGCGCCACCGCCTGCCGCATCGTCGCCGCGCTGCCGAGGACGCAGTCCAGGCGGGTCGCGGCGACCATGTCGATGATGGTGCGGACCCCGCGCCCCTCCTCGCCCACCCGCCGCGCCCAGGTCCCGTCGAACTCGACCTCGCTGGAGGCGTTGGACCGGTTGCCCAGCTTGTCCTTGAGCCGCTGGATGGCGAACGGGTTGCGGGTCCCGTCCTGGAGCACTCGCGGCACCAGGAAGCAGGAGAGCCCGGCGGGCGCCTGCGCCAGGACCAGGAAGCCGTCGGACATCGGCGCCGAACAGAACCACTTGTGCCCGGTCAGCAGGTACGTACCGTCCTCGGCGAGCGGCTCCGCGCGGGTGGTGTTGGCCCGGACGTCGCTGCCGCCCTGCTTCTCGGTCATCCCCATCCCGAACAGGGCACCGGCCTTCTCGGCGACGGGCCGCAGCCCCGGGTCGTACGTCCGCGAGGTGAGCAGCGGCTCCCAGAAGGCGGCCAGCTCCGGTTCCCGGCGCAGCGCGGGGACGGCGGCGTGGGTCATGGAGAGCGGACAGCCGTGCCCCGCCTCGGCCTGCGTCCAGACCAGGAACCCGGCCGCGCGCCGCAGGTGGCCGCCGGGCCGCGACCAGGCGGAGGTGAGCCCCGCCGACACCGCATGGCCCAGCAGCCGGTCCCAGGCGGGATGGAAGTCGACTTCGTCGATCCGGTGGCCGTACCGGTCGTGGGTGCGCAGCACGGGGCTGTTCTCGTTGGCCTCGAACCCCCACTCCCGGGCCTGCGTGGAACCGGCGGCACGCCCCAGTTCGGAGAGCTCGGTGGTGGCCTCGTCGAGGAGCGCCGGATCCAGATGGCGCTCCACACCTTCGGTGAGCGCGCGGTCCGCCGCGTAGACGTCATACCCGACCAGGGGCGGAGGCTGGTTGGTCACGGTGTGGGTGCTGGCTGCCATGCCGCTACGGTAAAGACGTGGACCAGGCAAAAGAAACACCCGAGCGGCCCTCCGGCCGACTTCGACGGGTTCGTGCGCTCTACCGCAACGTGTCGAAACGGAAAACCGCCTGGCTGCTGCTGAAGGACACCGTCAACTCCTGCATGGAGTACCGCATCCTCGGGCTGGCGGCGGAGGCCGCCTTCTTCACGCTGCTCTCCGTGCCGCCGCTGCTGCTCAGCCTGGTCGGCCTGCTCGGCTACGTCGACAGCTGGACCGGCGCCGACACCATCGCCAGCGTGGAGCAGAACATCCTGGAGGCGTCCCGGGCGGTCCTCTCCGACCAGGGCGTCCGCGAGATCGCCCAGCCGATCCTGCACGACGTCACCAAGGGCGGCAGCCCCGACCTGATCTCCATCGGCTTCCTGCTGGCGCTCTGGTCCGGCTCGCGCGCGGTGAACGTCTTCATCGACACCATCACCGTCATGTACGGGCTGGACGGCGTCCGGGGCATCGTCAAGACACGGCTGCTCGCCTTCGGCCTCTTCATCGTGGCCCTGCTGATGGGCTCGGTGGTGCTGCCGCTGATGGTGATCGGCCCGGACACCCTCGTCTCCGTGGTGCCCTGGAGCGAGAACCTGGTCCAGCTGCTCTACTGGCCGGTGATCATCGTGCTCTCCGTGGTCTTCCTGACCACGCTCTACCACGTCTCGGTCCCGGTCCGCTCGCCGTGGACCGAGGACACCCCGGGCGCGCTGGTCGCCCTCGGCATGTGGGTCCTCGGCAGCTTCCTGCTGCGGATCTACCTGACCAACACGGTCGAGGGCCCCACCATCTACGGCTCGCTGGCCGCCCCCGTCGCCGTACTGCTGTGGATCGGCGTCTCCGCCTTCGCGGTCCTGGTCGGTGCGGCCGTCAACGCCGCCATCGACCGGGTCTGGCCCTCGGTGGCCACCGCCGCCGCCCGCGCCGCCAACGACGCCGCCCGCGAGGAGCGCGCGGCCGCCGCTGCCGCCCGGGTCGCCGCCAGCCGGGCCGAGCGGGACGACCCCGACGACCCGGACATGCCCTCCGAGTTCCCCGAGCGCTGGTCCAAGTTCCTGCCGCCCGAGGACGTCACCGGCCGCCTGCGCGGCCAGACCCGGCGCGGAGCCACCCCACAGGCCCCCGCCCGCGCGGAGACGACGCGGACCGACCCCGGCCGGACCGACCCCGGCCAGGACGAGCCCGTCCGGCAGCCGCCCCGCACCGGCACCCCCGCCCCGCGCCCGCCGGCCCCACCGGAACCGGCGTACCCTCCGGGCGACCGCCCCGGCGACCGCGACCGCTGACACCGCCGCGCCCGCGCCCGTCGGCCCACCGGCCTACGCTGATCCCATGGATCCCGTCGACCCGGCCGGCTCCGCCGGCCAGCCCGTCGGCACCGGCGCGTACCGGGAGCGTCCCGCGCGCCTCCCCGGTGCGGTCCTCTGGACCCGGACGATGCCCGCCGCACCGGTGCGGCCCGTCCTGCCCGACGGCTGCATGGACCTGCTGTGGGCCGTGCCGCCCGGCGGCGGCCCCGGGCGGCTGACCGTGGCGGGGCCCGACACCGGCCCGCACCCGGCCGCCGACCTGCCCGGCACGCGTTACGCCGCCGTCCGCTTCGCCCCCGGCACAGCCCCCGCCCTGCTCGGCGTCGCCGCCCACGCCCTGCGCGACCGCCGGGTGGACCTCGCCGACCTCTGGCCCGCCGCCCGGGTGCGCGCCCTCGCCGACCGCCTGGAGGCGGCGGACACCCCGGGCCGCGCTCTCGACGCCTGGGCCGCGCGGCACGCCGCCGGGCGACCGGCGCCCGACCCGCGCCTGCTCCACCTCGTGGCGCTGCTCGCCGACGGCACCTCCGTCACCGAGGCGGCGAAGACCCTCGGTGTGGGACCCCGCCGCCTGCACCAGCTCTCCCGCGACGCCTTCGGCTACGGCCCGAAGACCCTCGCCCGCATCCTGCGCCTCGGCCGCGCCCGGGAACTGGGCGCCGCCGGCCTCCCCGCGGCCGAGGTCGCGTACCGCGCCGGGTACGCCGACCAGCCGCACCTCGGCCGCGAGGTGCGCGCGCTGACCGGGCTGACCCCCGGAGCCCTGCTGCGCGGGTGAGGATCAGCCGACGGCCCCGGGAAGGGTGTCCAGTGGCGCGAACAGGTCGACGCCGTTGCCGTCAGGGTCGGCGACCACCGCGTACCGCTGTCCCCAGACGGCGTCCCACGGCGGGGTGACGCTCCGGTGGCCGGCTTCGGTCAGCTCGGCGTAGAGGGCGTCGACCACCGCGGGGGAGTCGCAGCGGAAGCCGAGCTGCGGGCCGCCGCCCCCGGGCGCCGCCTCTCCGTCCGGCACCGGATCCCACATGAGGCGGGTCCCGCCGGGCAGGACGGCCTCGACGTGTGGCGCCTTCTCGGCGTCCTCGGGGAACTCCAGGCCGAGCCGCCGGTAGAAGGCGAGGGAGGCGGCCAGGTCGGTGGTGGTGATGCCGAGCGCGTCGAAACGGACCCGACCGGATGTCTGAGTGCTCATGGGGCGAGCGTAGGCAGGGGCGGACCGCGCGGTCTTGAACGAATCGGCATCCCTGGGGCGGCGCTGGGCGAGGCCGGGCCTCCGGGCTCCTACCCGCGTACCACCGAAGCCACCTCCCGCACGGCCCCCGCCCCCACCCGGCAGCACCCTCCGACCAGCCGGGCCCCCGCCGCCACCCACCGTTGCGCCCCCTCGGCGAGCGGCTGGGCGGGGCCGCGCCAGGCGCGGGCGGCCGCGTCCCAGTGCTCCCCGCTGTTCGGGTAGACCACCACCGGCTTCCCCGTGACGCGGGCGGCCAGCCGGACCGCGGGTTCCACGTCGCGCGGGTCGCAGCAGTTGACGCCGACCGCCACCACCTCGGGGGCGGCGGCGGCCAGGGCGAAGGCGTCCGCCAGGCGGTCACCGGCGCGGGTACGGCCGCCCGCGACCGAGTACGAGAGCCAGGCGGGCACCCCCAGCCCGCGTACCGCCCGCAGCAAAGCCCGGGCCTCGTCCGCGCCCGGCACCGTCTCCAGGGCGAGCACGTCGGGCGCGGCGGCGGCCAGCACCTCCAGCCGGGGCCGGTGGAAGCGCTCCAGCTCCGCGACGGTCAGACCGTAGCGCCCCCGGTACTCCGAGCCGTCGGCGAGCATCGCCCCGTACGGCCCCGCCGACGCCGCCACCCAGAGCGGGCCCACCACACCGTCGTCGGCCCGCGCCTCGTCGGCCGCGCGCCGGGCCAGCTCCACACTGGCGGTCAGCAGGCGGGTGGTGGCCGCGCGACCCGTGCCGCGCCGGGCGAAGCCCTCGAAGGTCGCCTGGTAGCTGGCGGTGATCGCCACCTGGGCCCCGGCCGCGAAGTACGCGCGGTGCGCCGCCACCACCTCCTCGGGCGCGTCCGCGAGCAGCCGCGCCGACCACAACGCGTCCGCCAGATCATGCCCCCGCACCTCAAGCTGCTCGGAAAGCCCCCCGTCCAGCACCAGCGGGCGCCGCCCGAGCGCATCGACGAAGGCCACAGAACCCACCGACCAAGAACTCACCCCTCCTTGGTACCGCACCCCGCCCCACCCCGACCGCCACAAGCCCCCCTAGGGAGCGTCTGGCAAACCCCGCACGGCGCCCGCGGCGCCCGGCACGCGCCCCCAAGCTCTCGGCTTCGCTCGACCAGGGAGGTGCCCCCTTCGCCGCACCGGACGAAGGCCCAAGTAGCTCCGTTACGAGGACCTTCGTCCGGCACGCCGAGAGCACGCACCGAAGACCGCGGACACCGCGCAGGGTCTGTCAGACACCCCCTAGCCCCGACCAACGCTCCTCCCCGAACCTGGCAGACGTTTCTCTCCGGGCCCGGCCGAGGGGCCCCTCCAAGCAGGGCCGGCGTTTGAGGCCATCGCTGACCGGTGCTGACGGTCGGCGCGCGGCGGCCACTCACAGCCCGGCCGGCGTTTGAGGCCACCTTTCCAAGCTGGGCCGGTGTTTGAGGCCATCGGTGGCCGGCACGGTCGTCCGACGCGCAGCGACCACTTACAGTCCGGCCGGCGTTTGAGGCCACCTTTCCAAGCTGGGCCGGTGTTTGAGGCCATCGGTGGCCGGCACGGTCGTCCGGTGCGCGGCGGCCACATACAGCCCGGCCGGCGCTTGAGGCCAATCTCAGCCCCCACGCAAATCAACCCGCGCCAACACCGGCAAATGATCACTCCCGGTCGCCGGCAGCGTGTGCAGCCCCACGACAGCCGCCGACCGACCCAGCACATGGTCGATCCGGGCCACCGGAAACCGCTCCGGCCAGCTGAACGCGAAACGCCCCTGCGGAGTGCCGAGGCGGCCGGTGACCGGCGCCAGCCCGCGGTCGTCGAGGGTGCCGTTGAGATCGCCGACCACCAGCACCCGCCCGGCCCGCTCCCGTTCCAGCCGCTCCCCGAGCAGCCGCGCGCTCTCGTCGCGGCGCTGGGTGCGCATCCCCTCGGAGGTGATCCGCAGCGACGGCAGGTGCACCACGTACACGGCGAGGTCCCCGTGGGGCGTACGCACCACCGTGCGCAGCCCCCGCCGCCACTGATCGCCCACCCCGGAGGGTCGCAGGTCCACCGGCTCGTCCGAGAGCAGCGGGTGGCGCGACCAGAGGGCGACCGTCCCGTACGCCACGTGGTGCGGGTACGCCTCGCGCAGCGCCCGGCGGTAGGCGGGGGCCGCCTCCTCGGTCAGCTCCTCCACCGCGATCAGGTCGGGCCCGGGCGCGGCCAGCGCCTGCGCGGTGCCCACCGGATCGGGGTTCACGTCGCTCACGTTGTGCTGCACCACCGACAGCCGCGCCCCCTCGACGGTCGTCCCGCCCGTCACCAGCGGCGCGAAGAGCACCAGCCATGCCAGCAGCGGCAGCAGCGCCGCCCCGACCGCGAGCGGCGAGCGCCGCGCGAGCCCGGCCGACAGCAGCACCACGGCGAGCACCCCGAGCCACGGCAGGAAGGTCTCCACCAGGCTCCCCGCGCGGAACCGGGCGTTGGGCACCAGCCAGGGGAAGAGCAGCACCACGGCGAGCACCACCGACACCGCCGCGCCGAACCGCCCCGGCGGCCGCCTTCGCCCCCGCCCGCCCTCCTCGGGGGGCCGCGCCCCGCCGTCCGCCGTCGCGGAACCGTCGTACGCCGTCATCCCTCGCGCACCCCCGTGTGCGTCCGTCGTGAACTCCCCGGACGCCCGTGTCCGGGGGCTCCACCCTCCTGTACGGCGGGCCCGGCCCTTACAGCGGGGTCCCGGGCCAGCCTGCCAGGCGAGCCCCCAGCACGGCTGTCTGCAAGGTGTAACGTTGCAGCGGATCGGCCGGGTTGTGGCCCGTCAGCCGGTGGATGCGGGCCAGGCGGTAGGTGAGCGCGCGCACGCTCAGGCTCAGGTCCCGGGCCGCCTGGGCCGCCACGCACCCCGCGTCGAAGTAGGCGATGAGGGTGTCCATCAGCGGCTCGGCGCCGCCCCGCGCCTGCGTCAGCGGCCCCAGCACACTGGTCACCAGGTCGGCGATGGCCTGCCGGTCCCGGGTCAGCACCGGGTAGACCAGCAGGTCGGCCGAGCGCACCACCGGCTCGTCCAGCTCCAGCCGCTCGGCCAGGTCCAGGGCGTTCAGCGCCTCCTCGTAGGACTGCACCACCCCGCCCGCCCCCGGGTGCGGCCGGCCCACCGCGACCTGCCCGCCGTCGGTCGCCGCGTGCGCCTGCTTGGCGAAGTACAGCAGCACCTCCTCCTGGTCGGCGGGGGCGACGCAGATCAGCCGCCCGTCCTTGGTGGTCACCAGGATCGACCGCTCGCCGAACCGCCCGGTCAGCGCCCGCTCCACCAACTGCGGCACCGGGTCCGTCTCGTCGTACGGCTCCGGGCCCACCGCCACCGCCACCGCGTGCGCGTGCGACAGCAGCAGCCCGAACCGCTCCGCCCGCTCCGCGATCCGCCCGAGGTCGCTGCGCCCGTACAGCAGGTCGTCGATGAACTCCCGGCGCGCCGCCTCCTCCTGCCGCACCGCCAGCCGCTGCGCCCGCTCGTACCCCGAGGCGAAGGCGTCCACGGTCTGCTCCACAGCCGCCAGCACCCCGTCGACCGCCGCCGGGGTGCGGGCCGAGACCGGCCAGTGCTCCCTGGTCATGGCCAAGTGGCGGCCGACGAGGGCGCGCAGGGGGATCCCGGCATCGGCGGCCCGCTCGCCCAGTGTCCTGCGGTCCTGTATCTCCTCCCGGGTGAGCCGCCGTCCGGTCTCGCCCACCTCCGCGAGTATCCGGTCATAACCGGACACCCAGTCATCGGTCCGCTGCTCGGTCGTCAAGGGGTCCCTCTCCTTCTTGGCGGGTTGTTAGCGCCTTCTTAACGCATCGGATGCGGCCTGGCGGGGGCTTCGCGGGGACCGCATCCGGCATCAAGGATGCATCAAGATTGCCGGAACACGGCAATGCGTGCGCTGCCGACGGCCTGTCAGGATGGTCTCGGTGGAAACGGGGAGAGCGTCCCGGTGCCGCACCGCGGAAACCTTCGCGGTGCCGCCGGGACGTCCCGGCCGGACCGTGGTCCGTGCGGCGCCCGTCCACCCGGGGGAGCGGGGTGCGAGGGGCACCGCCGCGGGCACGGAGGGGAAGACGGGCATGGACGAGTTCATCGGCACGATCAGCCGCTTTCCCACCGTCGTCTTCACCGCCGCCCTCGCCGTCGTCCTGGTCTTCTGGGTCCTGGTCCTGCTCGGCATCGCCGACGCCGACGGCTTCGACGCCGACGCCGACCTCGGCGCACTCGGCCTCGGCGGGGTCCCGGTGACCGTGGCGGTCTCCGTCTACGTCACCACCGGCTGGCTCGCCAGCCTCACCGGAGGGGTCCTGGTGGGACGCACCGACACGGCAGGCGTGCCGCACGCCGCCCTCGTCCTCCTCGCCCTGGCCGCCGCCCTGCTGGCGGCCTGGGGACTGACCCGGCTGCTGCTGCGGCCCCTGCGCGCGCTCTTCCCCGACGAACCCGGGCCGTCCCGGCTCGACTTCGTCGGCTCCACCTGCACCATCCGCACCGGGCGGGTGGACGGCAGGTTCGGACAGGCCGAGGTGGTCGCCGAGGACGGCTCCACGGCCATCGTCCAGGTCCGCGCCAGCGACCCCGACCCGGCCCTCAGCTCGGGCCGGACCGGACTGCTCTACGCCTACGACGTGGCCGGAGAGTTCTTCTGGGTGGCGCCCTTCGACGCGGCACTCGACCCGCGCATCCGCCCCTGACCGACCGACAGCACCCGTAACGACTAACTCAGCATTACCCGTACGACCGCTCCAGGCCCCGCACGCTCGCGTCCCGGCCCCCGTCTCCGGCGGCGGCGCCGGTCGGCCGCCGCGGGCCCGGTACCGCACACCGCCCATCCGGCGGGCACGGCCACACCCCGTACCCGCCCGGACGTGCCGACGCACGTCCCCATGACCCCGTGAGGCCGCTTGTGAATGCCATCACCTGGGGGGTCGGCGCCGCAGGCGTCGTCGTCCTGCTGATCCTGATCGCCCTGCTGCTGACCGTGACCCGCCTGTTCCGCAAGGTCGAACAGGGCAAGGCACTGATCGTCTCCAAGGTCCGCTCGGTCGACGTGACCTTCACCGGGCAGGTCGTCCTGCCCGTGCTGCACAAGGCCGAGACGCTCGACATCTCGGTCAAGACGCTGGAGATCTCCCGCACCGGCCGGGAGGGACTGATCTGCCGCGACAACATCCGCGCGGACATCCGCATCCAGTTCTTCCTGCGCGTCAACAAGACCGTCGAGGACGTCATCCGGGTCGCCCAGTCCATCGGCACCGCCCGCGCCAGTGACGCCGACGCCCTCCAGGAGTTCTTCAACGCGAAGTTCTCCGAGGCCCTCAAGACCGTCGGCAAGCAGCTCGACTTCACCGACCTCTACACCCAGCGCGAGGAGTTCCGCGACCGCATCATCGCGGTCATCGGCACCGACCTCAACGGCTACAGCCTGGAGGACGCGGCGATCGACTACGTCGAGCAGACGCCGCTCTCCCAGCTCGACGCGGCGAACATCCTCGACGCCCAGGGCATCCGCAAGATCACCGAGCTGACCGCCGCCGAGCACGTCCGCACCAACGAGTTCCAGCGGCACGAGGAGAAGGAGATCACCCGCCAGGACGTCGACGCCCGCGAGGCGATCCTGGAACTCGAACGCCGCCGCTCCGACGCCGAGATCAAGCAGCGCCGCGAGATCGAGACGCTCCGCGCCCGGGAGGAGGCCGAGATCGCCCGGGTCACCGAGGAGGAGCGGCTGCGCGCCCAGACCGCCTTCCTGCACACCGAGGAGAACCTCGGCGTGCAGCGCGAGAACCAGGCCCGCGAGATCGCCGTCGCCCAGAAGAACCGCGAGCGCGTCATCGCGGTCGAGTCCGAGCGGATCGAGAAGGACCGCCTGCTGGAGGTCATCGCCCGCGACCGGGAGACCGAACTGACCCGGATCGCCGCCGACAAGGAGGTCGAGGCCGAGCGCCGCGACATCGCCGAGGTCATCCGCGAACGCGTCGCCGTCGACCGGACCGTGGCCGAGCAGGAGGAGTCCATCAAGCGGCTGCGCGCCGTCGAGGAGGCCGAGCGCGACCGGCAGGCCCTGGTCATCGCCGCCGAGGCGGTCGCCCAGGAGCAGCTGGTGAAGGACATCAAGGCCGCCGAGGCCGCCGAGCAGGCCGCCGTGCACCGGGCCAACGAGGAGGTCACCCTCGCCGAGGCCCGGGTCAAGGCCGCCGGGCTCGAAGCCCAGGCCAAGCTGAAGCTCGCCGAAGGCGTCCAGGCGGAGCAGGCCGCCGAGGGACTGGCCCGCGTCCAGGTCCAGGAGAAGGAGGCCGACGCGGTGGAGAAGACCGGCCTCGCCGAGGCCCAGGCCACCGAGGCGCGGCTGCGCGCCGAGGCCGAGGGGGAGCGCGCCAAGGCGCTGGCCCGCGCCGAGGGCACCACGGCCCAGGCGAGCGCGGACGCCGCGGCCGTCGGCGAGAAGCTGAAGGCCGAGGCGGCAGGACTGACCGAGAAGGCCGCCGCCATGGCCGCCCTGGACGAGGCGTCCCGGGGGCACGAGGAGTACCGGCTGCGGCTCGCCGCAGAGAAGGAGATCCGGCTCGCCGGGCTCCAGGCGCAGAAGGAGGTCGCCGAGGCGCAGGCCACCGTGCTCGCCACCGGCCTGGAGAGCGCCGACATCAACATCGTCGGCGGCGAGTCGGTCTTCTTCGACCGGATCATGGACTCGGTCTCCTTCGGCAAGGGCCTGGACGCCTTCGTGGGCAACTCCACCACCGCCCAGCGGCTCGGCGCCGACTGGCTCGACGGCACCAGCTCCTTCACCGGCGACCTGACCAGCGTCCTGTCCTCGGTCACCAGCGGAGGCCTGCGCGACCTCAGCGCCTCGGCGCTGATGGGCCGCCTCGCCAAGGAGGGCCTGACCGCCGACCGCGCCGGGGAACTCCTCGACCGGGCCCGCGAGGCCGGGCTGCTCACCGCCGACGCGGCGCCCGCGCCGGCCGGGCCCGCCCGCAACGGCGCGACCGGCACGGCGGACTGACCCCCCGCCACCGACCACGGCTCCGGCACCACCGGACGCCCGCCCGGCCGACCACCGGGCGGCGGCCACGCCGGACGCCGGACCGCGGGGCCACGGGGGCGCCCCGCACCCGACCGGAGCGCCGGTCCGGGACCCGTAGCTGCCGACACAGGGGGCGGCAGCTCCGGCCCGGACCGGCCCTCCGACCGAAGGGGGAAACAGGGGGAGGACGGGCCGCCCGGGTGACCGGCCACCCGGGCGGCCCGCCAGGGGACCTCCCGGTGCACCGCCCGGCCCGCCACACCGACATGGTGCGGACCAGGCCCGGCTGACGCTGCCGGCAACGGCCCGCGCCGGCCCGCGCCGGCCTCTCGCACCGGAAGAGCCCGGCCACCCCCGCCCCGAAGAACCCACCGCAGAAGGCGGCCCCGCAGCGACCGCGACCAGCCCCGCCGAGGGACGAAGGCCCCGCCCGCCGGGCACAGCCCAAGGAGCACCCAGCAGATGACCACCTCGCCCACCGCCCCGCACCCCCAGGACCAGGCCGCCGCCCCGGCCGGCGGTACCGCCGCCGGACCCGGGCTCGACGGCGCCGCCTACGACGTGTTGCGGGACCGGCTCGCCGCCCAGGCGGGCGAACTGGCCCGCCGGGCCGAGGCGCTGGACGCCCGCCGTACCGAGGCGTTCGGGTCGACGGCCCCGGCGGCCACCGGCACCCTCACCCTGCGCACCACCCACCCGGCCCGCGCCGCCGACCTCGCCGCACTCGGCGACGTCCTGCTGTTCGGCGTACGGGACCTGCCCGACACCGTCACGGCCGACGGCGGGCCCGCCGTCGGGGACGTCTTCTCGCTGCACGCCCGCGACGGCTCGGCGCTGCCCGAGGACGCGGTGCCCGGGCTCCTGGACGACCCGGCCTTCCGGACCGAGTTCGCGGCGCTGCACCGCTACTACCGCCGGGCCCGGCTGCTCCGCCTGCGGCGGGCCGGGCAGAAGCTGCTCGCCGTCTTCCGGACCGGCGAGCGCGTCGAGGACCTGCGGGTGCTGCGCTGGTCCGTCGCCGCCGACTCCACCGTCGCCTTCCTCGACGCCCGGGGCGAGCGCGACGCCCGAGGACCCGCCCCCGGCGGCCCGGGCGTCGTCTGGACCCCGGCCACCCGCGAGGAGCACGTCGTCGGCGTCCTGGGCCGTCAGCCGTACGTCGCCCTCGGCGAGGGCGTCGGCGTCTCCACGGTCGGCGGCCACCTCACCGTCACCACCGGCGACGACCCCGCCCCCGCCCACCAGGAGCCCGTCGACGAGCCCCTCCAGTCGCTGGCCGACGCCGACATCGCCCACGCCCGGGTCGGCCCGCTCGTCCTGCTGCGGGTCCGCCCGTACAAGGAGGAGGGCTGGCGGCACCTGGTCGTGCACACCCCGACCGGCGCCGTCCACCGGCTCGACGCCCCCGACGGCGCCTTCCGCCGCCTCCCCGACGACCAGGGGGTCGTCCACCCCGGCGGGATGTTCCTCGCCACCGGCACCGGCAAGAGCTTCGAGGCCGAGACCGGCGCCGCCCTGGAGTTCGACCGCGAGATCCGCTCCCCGCTCGGCGAGGACGTGCTGTACGCGTACCACGCCCACGGCCTCGCCCCCGGGCTGCTCCTCTCGTACAACATGCTCCGCAAGGAGCTGGCCGCCCCGCTGCGCTGCACCGGCTGGGCCCGGCACGACGACGGCACCCTCGCCGTGCTCCGCGCCGGCGACGGCGGCGAGCCCACCCGCGTCCACCCCGTCCAGCTCTGGCGCACCCCCTACGTCGCCGACACCCGGGCCGAGGCCTACGGCGGGGACGGCCCCCTGGCCCGGGTCGGCAACCCGGACCTGGTGCGGGCGCTCGGCGCCTGCCTCTCGCTCGCCCGTACCGCGGGCGGCGCCACCGCGCCCACCACCGCTGTCTACCGCGCGCTGCGCGACGACTGCGCCGCCGTCCTGGACCGGCACCCCTGGCTCGGCGATCCGGAACTCGGCGCGCTGCACGAGCCGTTGGACCGCATCCGGCAGACCGCCGGGCAGATCATCGACGAGTTCCAGCACGTCACCGACCTCACGCGGCAGGCCGCCCAGGCCCTCGACGAGGCCGCCGCCGACGCCGCCGCCCTCGTCCGCCGCGTCCGGGGCGAGGTGCCCAGGTCCGCCGACGCCTGGGTCGCCTCGCTCACCGCGCTGCGCCGCGCCCACGGCCGCATCCTCGCCACCAAGGAGCTGCGGTACGCCGACCCCGAGCGCGCCGACCGGCTCGCCGCCGACCTCGGCGAGGAGACGGCCGCCGCCGCCCGCCGCGCCGTCAGCCACCTCGCCCGCCCCGACGCGTTCGCCGCCCACCACGAGGAAGCGGCCCGCCTCACCGAGGAGGCCGAGGCCCTCACCACCGCCGCCGAGGCCGAACCGCTCACCCGCAGCCTGGACGAGCACACCGAACGGCTCACCACCGTCTCCGAGGTCGTCGCCGGCATCGACATCTCCGACGCCACCGTCCGCACCGGCATCCTGGAAGCCGTGGCCGACGTCCTCGGCGCCGTCAACCGCGCCCGCGCCACCCTCGCCGCCCGCCGCCGCGCCCTCGCCGAGACCGAGGGCCGCGCCGAGTTCGGCGCCGAACTCGCCCTCCTCGCCCAGGCCACCACCGCCGCGCTGGCCGCCGCCGACACCCCCGAGCACTGCGCCGAGCAGCTCGCCGGGCTGCTGCTGCGCGTCGAGGACCTGGAGAGCCGCTTCGCCGAACAGGACGTCTTCCTCGACGACCTCGCCGCCCGGCGCGAGGAGATCCACGAGGCGTTCACCACCCGCGGCCAGACCCTCGCCGACGCCCGCGCCCGCCACGCCCAGCGGCTCGCCGACTCCGCCGACCGGGTCCTCACCTCCCTCACCCGGCGCCTGGCGGCCCTCCCCGACCAGGAGGCGGTCACCGCCTTCCTCGCCACCGACCCGATGGCCGCCAAGGTGACCCGCACCATCGAGGCGCTGCGCGAGGCCGATGACCCGGTCCGCGCCGAGGAACTCGCCGGACGGCTCAAGGCCGCCCGCCAGGAGGCCACCCGCGCGCTGCGCGACCGCGCCGACCTCTACGCCGACGGCGGGCGCACCGTACGCCTGGGCCGCCACCGCTTCGCCGTCACCACCCGCCCCGCCGAACTCACCCTCGTCCCCGACGGCGACACCCTCGCCTTCGCCCTCAGCGGCACCGACTACCGCAGCCCCGTCACCGACCCGGAGTTCGCCGCCACCCGCCCCTACTGGACGCAGACCCTCCCCTCGGAGTCCGCCGAGGTCTACCGCGCCGAACACCTCGCCGCCCGCCTCCTCACCACCCACGGCGCCGACGCCCTCGCCGCCGCCGACCTGCCCGCACTGGTGCGCGCCGCCGCCGAGGCCGCACCGGAGGAGGGGTACGAGCGCGGCGTCCACGACCACGACACCGTACGGATCCTCGGCGCCCTGCTGCCGCTCCACCAGGGCGCCGGCCTGCTCCGCTTCCCCGCCGCCGAACGCGCCGCCACCCAGCTCTTCTGGGCTCACCACACCGAGCCCGCCGCCCGTGCCGACCTCACCCGCAGGGCCCGCTCACTGGCCCGCGCCCGCGCCACCTTCGGCGCCACCTACGCCGAGGAGGAACTGCGCGCCGAACTCGCCGACGCCCTCGCGGCGAGCGGCACACCCGCCACCGAGGGCGTCGACACCGGCCTCGCCGCCGCCTACCTCTTCGAGGAACTGGCCGACCCGCGCGAGGGGTTCGCCACCGGGGGCGCCGCGCGCGCCCTGCTGGAGAAGTTCCGCCGCGCCGCCGGAACCGCGTACGACGAGGACCTGGCCGCTCTCGGCCCCGGCTCCCTGCCCGCCGCCCACCAGCTCGTCACCGCCTGGCTCACCGCCGCCACCGCCGCGAGCGGCGACACCACCGAACCCGGTGACCTCGCCGAGGCCGCCGCCATCGAACTCTGCCCGGAGCTCGGCCGGTACGAGCTGGACGCGCCGCTGACCGCCACCGCCGACGGGCTCCTCGGCGACCACCCCCGCATCCACCACCGCGCCCTCGCCCTGCGGCTCGACACCTTCCTCGCCCGCACCCGGCACTTCGCCACCCGCACCCTGCCCGGCTTCCGCGCCTACCAGGCCCGCCGCGCCGCCCTGGTCGCCGCCGAACGCGACCGGCTCCGCCTCGACCAGCACCGCACCGGCGTCCTCACCTCCTTCGTCCGCAACCGCCTCATCGACGAGGTCTACCTGCCGCTCGTCGGCGACAACCTCGCCAAGCAGATCGGCGCCGCCGGAGCCGCCCGCCGCACCGACCACAGCGGCCTGCTGCTCCTCCTCTCCCCGCCCGGCTACGGCAAGACGACTCTGATGGAGTACGTCGCCGACCGCCTCGGCCTGCTCCGGGTCCGCGTCGACGGGCCCGCCATCGGCCACCGCGTCACCTCGCTCGACCCGGCCGAGGCGCCCGACGCCACCGCCCGCCAGGAGATCGAAAAGATCAACTTCGCGCTGGCCGCGGGCAGCAACACCCTGCTCCACATCGACGACATCCAGCACCTCTCGCCCGAACTCCTCCAGAAGTTCATCCCGCTCTGCGACGCCCAACGCCGCGTCGACGGCGTCCAGGACGGCCGCGCCCGCAGCTACGACCTGCGCGGCAAGCGCTTCGCCATCTGCATGACCGGCAACCCGTACACCGAGTCCGGGCACCTCTTCCGGGTCCCGGACATGCTCGCCAACCGCGCCGACGTCTGGAACCTCGGCGACGTCCTCACCGGCAAGGAGGACGCCTTCGCGCAGAGCTTCGTGGAGAACGCCCTCACCTCCCACCCCGACCTCGCCCCGCTGGCCGGCCGCGACCGCGCCGACCTCGACCTCTTCCTCCGCTTCGCCCGCGGCGACGCCTCCGCCCGGCCCGACGCGCTCCTGGCGCCCTGCCCGCCCGTCGAGCGCGAGCGCGCCACCGCCGTCCTGCGCCACCTGCTGACGGCCCGCGAGACGGTCCTCGCGGTCAACTCCGCGTACATCGCCTCCGCCGCCCAGGCCGACGAGACCCGTACCGAACCCCCGTTCCGCCTCCAGGGCTCGTACCGCAACATGAACCGCATCGCCGAGCGGATCTCCCCGGTCATGGACGCGGCCGAGCTGGCCGCGCTCGTCGACGACCATTACCGCGCCGAGGCCCAGACCCTCACCGGCGGCGCCGAGGCCAACCTGCTGAAACTGGCCGCCCTGCGCGGCCGGCTGACCGAGGAACAGGCCGCGCGCTGGGACCAGGTGTGCGCGGCCCACGTCCGCCACCAGGCGATCGGCGGCGCCGACGGCGACCAGTTCGGCCGTGCCGTCGCCGCCCTCGGACTCCTCGCCGACCGGCTGGCGGCGGTGGAGGGGGCGATCAGGGGCGGGTGACGAGACCGGGGGCGCGTACGCCGGTCAGTGGGCGACCGCGAGGACCGCGCGGTCGTCGGTGGAGACGCCGTTGGTCCACGCGTCGACGCGGGTGAGGAGGCCGGCGACCGCCGCCCGCGCGGAGGAGCAGCTCATGCCCTCCAGCTCCCGCGCCGGGTCGAAGAAGGCGCCCTCGGAGTTCCGCGCCTCGGTCACCCCGTCGGTGACGAAGAGCAGACTCGACCCTGGCGGGAAGGGGTGCTCCTGGTGCGGCGAGACCTCCTGGCCGAACCCGGACATGCCCAGGGGGAGGTTCGGCACCTCGGCGTCGAGGGCCCGGGCGTGCCGGTCGGCCACCAGGTACGGACCCGGGTGGCCGAAGTTCAACAGCCGCACCGCCCGCCCGCCGTGCGGGAACTCCGCGAGGACCGCCGTGGCGAACCCCTCCAGCTCCAGCTCCTCGCCCAGCCCGGCCGCCTCGCGGGACATCCGGCGGTCCAGCCGGGCGCCGAGCGCCTCCAGGGTGGGCACGTCCTCCGCGGCCTCCCGGAAGGCGCCGAGCAGCAGGGCGACGGTGCTGACCGCGCCCATCCCCTTGCCGCGTACGTCCCCGATGAAGACCCGTACTCCCCAGGGGCTGTCGTGGACGGCGTACAGATCGCCGCCGATCCGCGCCTCGGTCTGGGCCGCCCGGTAGGAGGCGGCGATGTCGTACCCGGCGAGCCGCACCGGGGGATCGGGCAGCAGCGCCAACTGCACGCTCTCGGCGACCGTGCGGACCGCCGAGATGCGCTTGCCGTAGCGGAAGAGCAGGCGGTCGAGGTCGAGCGCGACGAGCCCGGCGACCACGATGTACACCAGGTCGATGGTCTCCTGGTGGTCGCCGAAGCCGCCTTGGCTGAGGCCGGTCAGCAGCTCGATGACGAAGGCCGCCACCACCAGGCGCACCGTGCCCCGGAACGACATGATGACCCCGGCCGCCACACAGGCCAGCACCATCAGCGGGCCACCGCTGACCTCGGTGGGAGTGGCCAGGTCCATCACGATGCCCAGGACCAGCAGCGCCCACGGCACGGCCCCCGAGTACGCGGGCCAGCGCTGTCCGATCCGGTCCATCGCGGTGCTCCCTGCCTTTCGGCCGTGTCCGGAGGGGGGCGGGACGCACCGGGGGTGCGTCCCGCACGGGAAGTTCACACGGTCCGGCTGGGGTGCGGGGGCAGACACGCCCGCTCGTCCGTATCCTGTTCGATTCGGCCTCGGGCGCCGGCCGGGCTGGGGTGTGGCTGCGCCGCGGCTTGGCCGTGCCGGCTCCTGATTGGCCTCAAGCGCCGGCCGGGCTGTTCTTTGGCGTCCTGTCCGTCCCGACCGTGCCGGTCACTGATGGCCTCAAGCGCCGGCCGGGCTGGGGTGTGGCTGCGCCGCGGCTTGGCCGTGCCGGTCCCTGCTGGCCTCAAGCGCCGGCCGGGCTGGGTTTTGGCTTCTGTCCGTGTCGACCGTGCCGGTCCAAGATGGCCTCAAGCGCCGGCCGGGCTTGGGGTTCGCGGTTCCTCCGGTACGTGGGTGGGGTGGGGCCGCGCCGGGGTACCTCCTCACAAACTGACAGCTCAAGGGTCAGTTGGAGTATGGCGGCCGAGGTTGTCAGTTTGCTGCGGGGGCACCCCGGCACGACCCCACCCCACGGTCTCGTACGCGGCCACCCGCCGGTGGTGGGCGAGACCGTCCCCCACCACCGATCCACCACAGTGACCGCCGGCCGGCCGCACCTGTCGGACGGAAGACTGCTCGGTGACGGCCCCACCCGCCACCGGCGGTTGGCCGCCGACGAGACGGGAGGGCGGGGACGGGCCGGGGTGCCCCCGCAGCGGACTGACGTGAGGAGCCAGAACTCACTACTGGCTCCAGCCTCGTCAGTCTGTGAGGAGGTACACCGGTGCGGCCCCGCCCGCGCCACCCCGCGGACAAACCGCGAACCCCTCGGCAAGGCCGCACTCATGGGCAGCGGCGACCGACGAAATCCCAGCCCGGCCGGCGCTTGAGGCCAATCGGTGACCGGCACGGTCAAGGCGAACCGCAACCACCCCCAGCCCGGCCGGCGTTTGAGGCCGTCTGTGACCGGTACGGTCGAGCGGCGCTCAGCCAAACCCCAGCCCGGCCGGCGTTTGAGGCCATCTGTGACCGGCACGGTCAAGCGGCGCCGAGCCAAACCCCAGCCCGGCCGGCGTTCGAGGCCGTCTGCGACCGGCACGGTCGAGCGGCGCTCAGCCAAAACCCAAGCCCGGCCGGCCGTTGAGGCCGGTCAGTGGGGGCCGCCCGGGGGCAGGAAGCGGACGAAGGGGCGCCCTCCGGCGCCCTCGGCGACCACGGCCCGCACCCCGTAGACCTCGTGGATCAGGCTCTCGGTGAGCACCACCCCGGGAGCGCCACAGGCCACCACACACCCCGCGCGAAGCACGACGATCTCATCACAGAACATCGCTGCAAGATTGAGATCATGCAGCGCCACCACGGACGTCACCGGCAACCCCGCCACCAGCGAGAGCAACTCCAACTGGTGCTGCACGTCGAGGTGGTTGGTCGGCTCGTCGAGGAGCAGGTGACGCGGCTCCTGGGCGAGCGCCCGGGCGATCTGGGCCCGTTGCCGCTCCCCGCCGGAGAGCGTGTGCCAGAGCCGCCCCGCCAGTGGCGTCAGCCCGGTCCGCTCCAGTGCCGCGCGGACCGCCTCCCGGTCGGCGGGGCTCGGCGCCGACCAGGCCCTGCGGTGCGGTACGCGACCGAGGCCGACCACGTCCTGGACGGTCAGGTCGGTGTCGGTCGTCGCGTGCTGCCCGACGACGGCGAGCCGCCGGGCCGTCTCGCGGCGGCCCAGTTCGGCAGGGGTGGCGCCGTCGACGGTGACGGTGCCGCCGGTCGGCGCGAGCAGCCCGGCCAGCAGCCGCAGCAGCGTGGACTTGCCGGAGCCGTTGGGTCCGATGAGGCCCACCGTGGTGCCGGGGCGTGCCTCCAGCCCCACGCCGTCGAGGATCAGCCGCCCGCAGGCCGACCGGGAGACCCGCTCGGCCCGGAGCACGGGCCGGTCGTCGGCGGGGGTTGCGTTCCGACCGGTCATGAGGGCCTCCGGGTCCGGTACATGATGAGGACGAAGGCGGGCACGCCGATCAGCGAGGTCACCACGCCGACCGGGATCTCCTGCGGCTCCAGCACGGTCCTGGCCAGCGTGTCCACCCAGACCAGGAAGACCGCGCCGCTCAGCGCCGCCACCGGGAGCAGCCGCCCGTGCAGGGTGCCGACCAGGGCGCGGGCGGCGTGCGGCAGCACGAGGCCGACGAAGCCGATCGCGCCCGCCGAGCTGACCAGCGCGGCGGTGAGCAGCGCGGTGACGCTCAGCAGGATCAGCCGGGTCCGCGCCACCGAGACGCCGAGCGCGGCGGCGCTCTCCGCGCCGAAGGCGAAGGCGTCGAGCTGGGTGGCCCGCGCCCCGCACACCACCAGCGCCACCGCCAGCACCGCCAGGCACGCCCAGACGTCGGTCCAGGTGGCGCCGGAGAGGCTGCCGAGGAGCCAGAAGAGGATGCCCCGGGTCTGCTCGGCGTCGGCGGCGAACATCACGATGAACGAGGTGAGCGCCGAGAAGAGCTGCATGCCCGCCACCCCGGAGAGCACCACCCGGTCGGTGGTGCCGCCCAGGCTGTGGCTGAGCAGCAGCACCAGGCCGAAGGAGAGCAGCGCGCCGATGAAGGCCCCGGTGGAGACGGAGAGGGCGCCGCCGCCGACGCCGAGGACGACCACGGCGACCGCGCCGGTGGAGGCACCGGAGGAGACGCCGAGGACGAACGGGTCGGCCAGCGGGTTGCGCAGCAGCGACTGCATGACCACCCCGCAGACCGCGAGCCCCGCCCCGCAGACCGCCGCCAGCACGGTGCGCGGCAGCCGCAGTTCCCAGACGATGCCCTCGCGGATCGGCGTCAGGCCGCTCTCACCGCCGCCGAGCCGGAAGGCGACGACCGCCCAGACGTCCGGCACCGAGACGCGGGCCGGGCCGATGGTGATGGCGACCGAGACGGAGGCCAGCAGCAGGACCAAGGCGAGGAGGCTGAGCGTCCACGCCCCGGGCCGCCGCCGCGTCCGCCCGGGCTCCGGGCCGGTCCGCGCGACGGTGGCGGTCACGTGGCGAACCCGAACTGGCGCAGCTTGGCGGCGACTTCCTCGATGCCGTCGACCGTGCGGATCGAGGGGTTCATCGCCGCGCCGCTCACCAGCACGTACCGCTTCTTCTTCACCGCCGTCATGGTGCGGGTGGCCGGGTTGGACTCCAGGAAGGCGATCTTCTTGGCTGCGCTCTCCGCCGTCTGCGACTTGCGCGTCAGGTCGCCGATCACCAGCACGTCGGGGTCGCGGTCGGCGACCGTCTCCCAGTTGATCTGCGGCCACTCGTCCTTGGTGTCGTCGAAGACGTTCTTCCCGCCGACCGCCTCGGTGATGATGCCCGGCGCCCCGCAGCAGCCGCCCATGTACGGCGCCTCGGAGTTGGCGAACCAGTAGAGCAGGGTCGGGCGTTCGGACGCGGGCGCCTTCTTGGTGCTGAGCCCCTCGGTGGCCTTCTCCGCCCGCCGGGTCAGTTCGGTGACGAGCTTCTTCCCGCGCTCCTCGACCCCGAAGACCTCGGCCAGGTCGGTGACCTCGCCGTGGATGTCGGCCATGGAGAGCGGCGTCGTACGCGAGCCGTCGCCGTCGCCGGTGTTCGACTTGGCGCAGTCGGCGGGCGAGACGTACGTGCCGACGCCGAGGTCCTCGAACGCCTTGCGGGTGGCGACGCCGCCCTTGCCGAGGGTCGACTCGAAGGAGGCGGTGACGAAGTCCGGCTCCTCGTCGAGGACCTTCTCGAAGGAGGGGTTGTTGTCGGCGAGCCGCTTCACCTTGGCGTTCTCCTTCGCCAGGTGCGGCAGGACCGGGTCGGTCCAGGTCGCGGTGCCCGTCATCCGGTCGGCGAGGCCGAGCGAGAGCAGGATCTCCGTCGAGTCCTGGTTGAGCGAGACGGCCCGCTGCGGCGGCTGCTCGACGGTCACGGTGCGGCCGCAGTTCCTCAGAGTCGTCGCGCCGGCCCCCTTCGCGTCGTCGGCCGGCGCGGGGCTTCCGCCCGAGCAGGCGGTGAGCAGCAGGGCGAGAGCGGCGCAGGATGCGGCGAGGGAGGTCCGGCGGAAGGGCGCAACAGGCACAGGGGTGCGGCTTTCGGTGTCGAGGCTCGGTCGCGAAGCCTGGCGTACAGGAACCCCGTCCGTACGGGCGGAGGGCCAGCAGGTCTTCGGACTCGGGGTCGTGCGGACGGCGCGCCTTCCCGGGGCGTGCCCCAGTGGCGTCCTGCGCCGCCCGTCGCCCTCACCGCTGCGCGTCAGTTCCGGGTTCGCACCGGATTCCCTGACCCGTTCGCATGGAGATGCGCGGGTACGACTGGCGTGCGAAAGCTAGCACAGCGGCCCTCCCACGCCCGGGGGCGGGGAGAGCCGTCGTACGCGTACTGCCTGCGCTTACGCCGGGGTTCGCGGCTCCCCGGACGCGTCCTCGGCGGGCTCGGCCCGGCGGCTGAGCGCCCCCGGCCACCAGGCGGCAGGACCGATGTCGCGGACCAGGGCGGGCACCAGCAGGGAGCGGACCACCAGGGTGTCGAGGAGCACGCCGAAGGCGACGATGAAGGCGATCTGCGCGAGGAAGGCCAGCGGGATCACCCCGAGCGCCGCGAAGGTCGCCGCCAGGGACGACGCCGGCCGAGGTGATGACGCCGCCAGTGGTGGTCAGGCCGCGCCGTACGCCCTCCCGGGTGCCGTGCCGCGCGGTCTCCTCGCGGACCCGGGACATCAGGAAGATGTTGTAGTCGACGCCGAGAGCGACCAGGAAGACGAAGCCGTAGAGCGGGACGGAGGCGTCGGTGCCGGTGAAGCCGAAGACGTGGGTGAAGACCAGCGAGGCGATGCCCAGGGTGGCGGCGAAGTTCAGCGCCACGGTGGCCACCAGCAGCAGCGGGGTCACCAGAGAGCGGAGCAGGGCGACCAGGATGACGAGGGTGATCGCCAGTACCACCGGCATGATCAGGTTCCGGTCGGCCTCGGCGGTGCGCTGGGTGTCGTACTGCTGCGCGGTGTAGCCGCCGACCATGGCGTCGGCGCCGTCGACCGCGTGGACGGCGGTGCGCAGGCGGGCCACCGTGTCCTTGGCGGCGTCGCTGTCCGCGTCGTCCTGGAGGGTCGCGTCGATCCGGACCCGGCCGTCCACGACGAGCGGTGCGCCGCCGCCGGGCCGCCCCGACTCGGTGACCGGGGCGACCGAGGCGACGCCCTCGGTCCGCTCGGCGGCCTCCGTCACCTCGTCCAGTCGTCCGGCGTCCGCGATGACGACCGCCGGGTTGCCGGAGCCGCCGGGGAAGTGGCGGCTCAGCGTCTCCTGGGCGGAGACCGAGGGCGCGTCGTTGACGAGGATCTCGTCCAGCGGGACGCCCCGGCTGGCCAGCGTCGGGGCGAAGGCGGCGCACGCGATGAGGGCGGCCAGGGTGACGGCCCAGACCTTGCGCGGCGTCCGGTCGACCCGGTCGGCGACGCGCTGCCGCAGGCGGTGGCTGCCGCCGGTGCCGGTGACCTTGGGCCGTGCGGGCCAGTAGGCGACCCGGCCCAGCAGGACGAGGGCGGCGGGCAGGAAGGTCAGGGCGCTGAAGACCGAGCAGACGATGCCGATGGCGCCGACCGGGCCGAGCGCCCGGTTGTTGGTCAGGTCGGCGAGCAGCAGGGCCAGCAGACCGAGGGCCACGGTGGCCGCGCTGGCGGTGATCGGCCCGAACGACTGCCGCCAGGCCAGCCGCATCGCGGTGAACCGGTCGCCGTGCAGACTCAGTTCCTCGCGGAACCGGGCGGTGAGCAGCAGCGCGTAGTCGGTGGCGGCGCCGATCACCAGGATCGAGAGGATGCCCGGCACCTGCCCGTCGACCCGGACCACGTCCCGCTCGGCCAGTGCGTAGACCACCGCGCAGGCCAGCCCGAGGGCGAGGACGGCGCCGAAGATGATCACCAGCGGCAGCAGCACACTGCGGTAGACGACGGTCCGCCGGCCGCCGCATTCGCGCGCCCGGGACGCGCGGAAGAAGCAGTGGCGCGAGACGGTGGACCGGGAGCGGCCCGGACACCGCCGTTCCGCCCGGTCACCGATCCCGGAGAGAGGCCATGAGCAGCGATGAGCACCCCACCGAGCCCACCCCGCGAGGCGACGGCGCGCTGGTCCTGGTGACCGGCGCCACCGGGTACATCGGCGGCCGCCTCGCCCCCGCCCTGCTGGACGCCGGCTACCGGGTCCGCGCCCTGGCCCGTACCCCGGGGAAGCTGCGGGACCTGACCTGGGCCGAGCGTGCCGAGGTGGTCCAGGGCGACGTCACCGACGCCGACTCGGTGCGCGAGGCGATGCGCGGCGTCGAGGTGGCGTACTACCTGGTCCACGCCCTCGGCACCGGCTCGGACTTCGAGCGCACCGACCGCGAGGCGGCCCGGATCTTCGCCCGCGAGGCCCGCGCGGCCGGGGTCCGCCACATCGTCTACCTCGGCGGCCTCACCCCCGAGGGCGTCCCCGAGAGCAGGCTCTCGCCGCACCTGCGCTCCCGTGCCGAGGTCGGCCGCATCCTGCTCGACTCCGGCGTGCCCGCCACCGTGCTGCGCGCCGCCGTGGTGCTGGGCTCCGGCTCCGCCTCCTTCGAGATGCTCCGCTACCTCACCGAGCGGCTGCCGCTGATGATCACCCCGAGCTGGGTCAACACCCGGATGCAGCCGGTCGCCGTCCGCGACGTCCTCGCCTACCTGGCCGGCGCCGCCGCCATGCCCGCCGACGTCAACCGCACCTTCGACATCGGCGGCCCCGACATCCTCACCTACCGCGAACTGATGCAGCGGTACGCCGCCGTCGCCAAGCTGCCCCGCCGCCTGATCCTGCCCGTCCCCGTCCTCACCCCGCGCCTCTCCAGCCACTGGGTCGGCCTGGTCACCCCCGTACCGGCCGCCATCGCCCGCCCGCTGGCCGAGTCGCTCCGCCACGAGGTGGTCTGCCGAGAGCACGACATCGCCGCGTACGTCCCCGACGCCCCGGGCCGGCCCATCGGCGTGGACCAGGCCCTCGCGCTGGCGCTGCGCCGTGTCCAGGACGCCCAGGTCGCCACCCGCTGGTCCTCGGCCTCGGTCCCCGGCGCTCCCAGCGACCCGCTCCCCACCGACCCGGAATGGTCCGGCGGCAGCCTCTACGAGAACCGGCGCGAGCGCCTCGTCGACGCCTCACCCGAAGCGCTGTGGCGGGTCGTCGAGGGCATCGGTGGGGAGCACGGCTGGTACTCCTTCCCGCTCGCCTGGGCCGTGCGCGGCCGCCTGGACCGGCTGGTCGGCGGGGTCGGCCTGCGGCGCGGGCGGCGCGACGCCCAGCACCTGCGGGTGGGGGAGTCGCTGGACTTCTGGCGGGTCGAGGAGATCGAGCCGGGCCGCCTGCTGCGGCTGCGCGCCGAGATGCGGCTGCCGGGCCTGGCCTGGCTGGAGATGACCGTCGACCGTGACGACGCCGGACGCACCCGCTACCGCCAGCGCGCCGTCTTCCTGCCGCGCGGCCTGCTCGGCCAGGCGTACTGGTGGTCCATCTCCCCCTTCCACGCGGTGGTCTTCGGCGGCATGGCCCGCAACATCGCGCTGACCGCCGCCCGCGAACAGACCGCCGACGAGGAGGCCGGGGCCGCCTCCGGAGCGCCCGGAGACTCCGACGACACCGTCTCGCGGCCCACCCCCTGAACCGCGCGCCCCGCCCCGCACGCCGTACCTAAGCAACCCCGGAAAGAGCACCATGACGGTCTCCGTCGTCCGCTTCACCTCCGATCTGCGGCTGCACGACCAGCCCGCGCTACGGGCCGCGCTCGACGCGACCGACGCCGTGGTGCCGCTCTTCGTCCAGGACGACGCCGTCACGGACGCCGGGTCCGCGGCGCCCAACCGGCGCGCCTTCCTCGCCGACTGCCTCACCGACCTGGACCGCTCGCTCCGGGAGCGCGGCGGGCGGCTCGTGATCCGCTCCGGCGACCTGGTCGAAGAGGTCTGCCGGGTCGTCACCGAGGCCGACGCCGAGGAGGTCCATCTGGCGGCGGGCGTCAGCGCCTTCGCCCGGCGCCGGGAGGAGCGGCTGCGAGAGGCCCTGGAGGCCGAGGGGCGGCGCCTCCTCGTCCACGAGGGCGTCATCACCGCCCTGCCGCCCGGCGCGGCCACCCCCGCCTCCTCGGGCCACTTCGCGGTCTTCACGCCGTACTGCCGCTCGGCACCGTGAAGAGCCACGCCCGGCGCGCCCTGCACCGGCTGCGGGTGAGCCTGGAGCGCGCCGAGGCTCGGTGAGGGCGGGTGGCGCCGGGGCGGCCGGTACGCCCGCCGCCCCGTACCCGGGGGAGCGGCGGGCGGTGGGGCGTTACGCGGCGGAGGTGTCGAGCGCGGCCAGGGCCTGCGCCCAGCGGGCGTACTTCAGCCCGGCCAGGTCGGAGACGGTCCGGACGCCGAACGCCTCCTGGAGGAGTTCACCGTCCCGGTCCGAGACGCCCTTCAGCGCGGAGACCGGCGCCGCGAGGATTTCCGGCAGACTCTTCTCCGCCCACGCCTTGTCCAGCACCTTGTCCAGATCGATCGAAGCCACAGCTGTCCTTTCAGGAACATGCGAATCGGTGATCCGGGCGGCCGCCCCCGCGTTCTCTACACGCATGTAGAACGCTAGTCGCGAAGATCTTCCCGTGGGGCCCGACCTGGCACATCTCGCCAGGGAGTGTCCGAAAGTGCCTGCCAAGGGGCGGACGGCCCGGGACCGGCGCGCTAACCGGCGCCCCACCCGCCGCCGGTCCGCCGTCCGCCTCCGCCCTCCTCCTGTTCCGGGTCCTCCTCCGGGTCCTGCGCCCACCCGGCACGGGAGGCGCCCGGCGCGAGGGTGTCGACCACCTCGGCCAGTTCCTGGCAGGCGTTCTCGATCCGCTCGCGGATGTGGCGGCGTTCGGTCACCAGGGAGGAGAGGAGGAGGCCGGTCAGGGCCACCGAAACGTTGAACGCCTGGAGGTTGACCATGACCTCGCCCATCTCCCGCCCGGCGAACGGCCCCTGCTGGCGGGTGGCCGCCGTCACCGCCAGGACCGAGACGATCAGGGCGGCGGGCGCGCTGCCGGTCAGTTCGAACCGCAGCCCGGCCCAGATCAGCAGCGGGAAGACGAGGAAGAGCAGGTCGAGCGGGCTGTAGATGGCCACCCAGGTGAGCGTGGCGGTCACCGCGAACAGCCCCAGCAGTTCGAGCCAGCCCAGCGCGTCGCGGGGCAGCCGGGGCCGGATCAGCACCACCAGCAGCGGCACCACGACGAGCACACCGAGCGCGTCCCCGGCCCACCAGGCGGCCCACACCGACCAGGCGTTGGCCGAGAGGATCTTGTCGGTGGCCAGCAGGGTGCCGGTGCCGACGGCGGCGCTCACCGTCATCCCGCCGAGCGCCCCGAGGAAGACCAGGGCGAGCCCGTCCCGCAGCCGCTCCAGCGACGGCCGGAAGCCGACCAGCCGCAGCAGGTACCAGGAGGCGAGCGGGGCGAGGGTGTTGCCCACCGCTGTCAGCAGCGAGTATCCGGAGACGGGGCTGATGGTGGAGGTCACCGCCAGCATGCCGAGCGTGATGCCCGGGGCGATGCGCGGACCGAAGGCGAAGAGCGCGGCGACGGCCACTCCGGAGGGCAGCCACAGCGGCGTCACCGTCGCCCCCTCCACCGCCACCTGGCGCAGCAGGCCGAGTCGGCCCGCGCCGTAGTAGGCGAGGGCGACGGCGAGAATCAGGGTCACCAGGCGCAGGACGCGTACGGGCAGTTCCGTCTGCCGCCCCTCTCGTTCCGGGTCGACCCCGGCGGTGCGCCGCAACTGCTCCAGCGAGAGGCCCGGCCGCCAGGCCCCGGCCCCCTCCGGGGAGGCGCTGTCGGGCGGGGCCGGCCGTACGGTGACGCCCGCCGGGGCGGCCTCCTCCGGTGGCGCCGGTCGGTGGGCGCCGGGGGTGGGGCCCGCCCGGTCGGCGTCGCGGCGGCGGGTCGTCCGCCACCAGCGGCGCGGGGTGTCGGGGCCGGGGCTCACGGGCGTACGCCTCCCGTGGCGAGGCCGCCGTGGGAGAGGGCCAGGACCGCCGCGTCGTCCAGGTGACCGGTCCGGCCCGCGACCCGCATCACGCGGTCGGCGAGCTGGCCTGGGTCGAGGCCGACCCCGGCGGTCACCAGCTGGGTGACGCGGGCGAGGCCCTCCTCGATCGAGAAGGACGGCCCCTCCACGACGCCGTCGGTCAGCAGGACGTACGCCCCGGGGCGGGTCCAGCGGCGGCGGGTGACGGGGTAGCGCTCGCCGGAGATGATGCCGAGCGGGAGGCCGCCCACGTCCTCGGCGACGCCGCCCCGGCCGTCGGCGGCCGCCCAGACCGCGCCGACGTGCCCGGCCCGCGCGCTGTACAGCTCCTTGGTGGCCGGGTCGAAGCGCAGGAACGAGCAGGTGGCGAAGAGCGGGCCCTCCACGGAGACCAGCAGGTCGTTGACGCGGCCGAGGATCTCGCCGGGGTCGCTGACCGCGCTGGCCACCGCCCGCAGCGCCATCCGGACCTGCCCCATGAAGGCGGCGGCCTCCACGTCGTGGCCCTGGACGTCGCCGATGGAGAAGCCGAGGGTGCCGTCGCCGAGCTCGAAGCCGTCGTACCAGTCGCCGCCGATGTCGAGACCGTCGCGGGCCGGCGCGTACCGGGCGGCCGCCCGCAACCCCGGGACCTGCGGCAGCCGGGCCGGCAGCATCTCCCGCTGGAGCGCCTCGGCCAGCTCCACCCGGGCCTGCTGCACCTCCACGCGTTCCCGCGCCACCGCGGTGAGCCGCCCCAGCCGGGTCAGCAGGGCGTCCGCGCTCTCCTCGCGCGGGGGGCGTTGCCCGTTCATCGGCCGCTCCCGGGTCCGTCGGGTCGGCCGGGGTCGTGATCGAGACACCCGTCCGCAGAAAACCTCACATCATCCTATTTTGCCCCGCTTTATCCCGCTTGGCGGGCGCGCCGAGCGGCGGCCCCGCCGTACGCCGCTCGAAGCAGCGGAAAGCGCCCCCGCCGAGACGCGTGGAACACGTCTCGGCGGGGGCGCTGAGGAGGGCTTCCTCCGGGCTTCCGACGCTTCGGCTCACATGTTGATCATGTGTCCCGCCAGGCCGTGCACCGCTTCCTTCACGGCCTCGCCGAGGGTCGGGTGGGCGTGGACGTTGCGCGCCACCTCGTGGACCGTCAGGTCCCACTGCTGGGCCAGCGTCAGTTCCGGCAGCAGCTCGGTGACGTCCGGGCCGATCAGGTGGCCGCCGATCAGCTCGCCGTGCGTGCCGTCGCTGATCAGTTTGACGAAGCCGCCGGTGTCGCCGAGCCCGTGCGCCTTGCCGTTGGCCATGAAGGGGAACTTCGCCACCTGGACGTCGTACCCCAGCTCCCGGGCCTGGGCCTCGGTGTAGCCGAAGCTGGCGATCTGCGGCTGGCAGTAGGTGGCCCGCGGGATCATCGCGTAGTCCAGCTCCATCGTCTCCGCGTCGGCGATCGTCTCGGCCGCGATGACGCCCATCGCCTCGGCGGTGTGCGCCAGCATCAGCTTGGCGGTGACGTCGCCGATGGCGAAGATGTGCGGCACGTTGGTCCGGCAGCGGCCGTCGATGTCGATGGCGCCCCGCTCGGTCAGCGCGACGCCGGTGTTCTCCAGGCCGTAGCCCTCCACCCGCGGCTGGAAGCCGATGGCCTGGAGGACCTTGTCGGCCTCCAGCACCTGCTGCTGCCCGTCCTTGCTGACCGTCACCCGGACCTTGGGCCCGGAGTCCTCGATCGACTCCACCCGGGTGGAGGTCAGCACCTGGACGCCGAGCTTCTTGTACCGGCGCGCCAGCTCCTTGGAGACCTCGACGTCCTCGTTGGGCACCATCCGGTCCAGGAACTCGACGATCGTCACCTGCACGCCGTAGTTGTGCATGACGTAGGCGAACTCGACGCCGATCGCGCCCGCACCGGCGATGACGATGGACTCGGGCAGATCACGCGTCATGATCTGCTCCTCGTACGTCACCACCCGCTCGCTCAGTTCGGTGCCCGGCAGCAGCTTGGTGGTGGCACCGGCGGCGATGACGCAGTGGTCGAAGGTGACCGTCTGGCTGCCGTCGGGGCCGTCGACCCGGAGCGTGTGGTCGTCGGTGAAGGTGCCCCGGCCGTCCAGCTCCGTGATCTTGTTCTTCTTCATCAGGTAGTGGACGCCCTTGACCCGGCCGTCCGCCACCGTGCGGCTGCGCTCGAAGGCGGGTCCGTACTCGAAGGTGACCTCACCGTCGATGCGGATGCCGAACGTCTTCGCCTCGTTGTTCACCAGATGGGCGAGCTCCGCGTTGCGCAGCAGCGCCTTCGAGGGGATGCAGCCCACGTTCAGGCAGACGCCTCCCCAGTACTTCTCCTCGATCACCGCCACCCGCAGCCCGAGCTGCGAAGCACGGATCGCCGCCACGTACCCGCCGGGGCCAGCGCCCAGCACCACCACGTCGAAGTGTGTACTCATGGTCACAGCCTCGCTCTTCACGCCCCCAAAGCAAAACGGAGCCCTGTCCGCCGCCGGACCCCGTGCCACCCCGCCACCGGCACGGGGGACTACCGGCCAAGCGCCCGGCTGCCTACGGTGGTCTCACGGCGGACCGTACGGCCCGCCCCGGCCGGTCGCGGCCGGAGGGAACGCAGGGGGAGAAGAACGTGGACGCCGAACTCGCCGCGCTCGCCGCCAGTGGAGCCAGCTCCCTGGTCGGCCTGATGGTCTCCGACGCCTGGTCGGCCACGCGCGAGAGGGTCGCCCGCCTCCTCGCCCGCGGCGGCGACGAGGACCGGGTCACCGCCGAACTCACCGCCGCCCGCGCCGAGCTCGCCGAGGCCGACCGGACCGGGGACGAGGAGCACCGGGCCGACGTCCAGGAGGAGTGGCAGCTCCGGCTGCGCCGCCTGCTGCGCGCCGACCCCGAGGCCGCCACCGAACTGCGCCGCCTGATCGACGAGATCGCCCCCGCCGAGGGCGCCGGTCCCACCTTCCAGGTCACCAACACCATCAGCGGCGGCACCCAGCAGGGCATCGTCATCCAGACCGGTCACCTGGGCGGCCTCTCCTCCGGCGACGTTCCCCCGCGGGGCCGCCCCTGGGGCGGGCATCGCTGACACGCCCGGCCGCCGGCTCCGGCACGGCTGACACGGGAGGCGGGCGCTCGCACCGGGTGGCCCGCCGTCGATCCCGGGCGCGCGCACGCCTCTGGTCGCGTACGCCTGGCCGCCGTACGCCTGGCGTCGGACGGACGCGAGCCCCGAGCGTCGGCCTGCCCGGAAACGCGTGCCCGGGGCTCACGTCACCGCATCCCGCCGAAGGCGGGGATGCTCCGTCCGGAGGCGCCCGTCCCACCCCCGGCGTGCGCCCTCGCCCCGCCCGGCCGACGATGACCGCATGGACACCGAGCCGACCGGCAGGGCCGTCGAGGCCGCCACCGTCGCCAACCTGCGCGACCTCGGCGGCATCCCCCTGCCCGGCGCCGGCGCCGGACGGTCGGTGCGCCCCGGCGCGCTGCTGCGCTCCGCCGACCTGGCGCGCCACGACCCGCACACCGACCCGGTGCTGACCGGGCGCGGCGTCCAGGTCGTCTTCGACCTGCGCACCACCGGCGAACGCGAGGCCGCCCCCGACGTGCTGCCACCCGGCGCCCGCCCCTTCGTCGGCGACGTCCTCGGCAGCCACCCGGGCGTGGCCCCGGCACGCCTCGGCGAACTCCTCGCCGACCCGGTCCTCGCCGAGCAGGAGCTGGGCGGCGGCCGGGCGGAGCAGCGGTTCCGCGACGCCTACCGGCGGATGGTCCTCTCGCCCGGCGCGTGCAGCGCCTACGCCGCCCTCGTCCAGACCGCGGCCGACAGCGGCACCCACCCGCTCCTCTTCCACTGCACGGCGGGCAAGGACCGCACCGGCTGGGGCGCCGCCGTCCTGCTCCTGCTGCTCGGCGCGGACCATGACGCCGTACGCCGCGAGTACCTCGCCGTCAACGACGCGGTCCGCGCCCAGTACGCGCCGTTGGTCCGCCGGTTCACCGACCGGGGCGGCGACCCGGAGATCGCCGCCGTCCTCACCGAGGTCCGCCCGGCCTACCTGGACGCCGCCTTCGAGGCGCTCGCCGAACGCTGGGGCGACCTGGAGAGGTACGCCCGCGAGGCCCTGCGCGTCGAGGCCGCGCTGGACCGGCTGCGGGCGGAACTCGCCGTCTGAGCGGGCCGGACGGTGGTGCCGTCCGGTCAGCCCTCGCCGCGTTCGGCCCGGCGCGCGGCCTCGCGGGCCCGTGAGCGCCGCCGGATCACGACGATCAGGTCGACAAGGGCGATCAGGGTGAGGACGCCGAAGACGGCGGCGAGCACGGTCAGCGAGGTGCCGCTCGGACTGTCGGTCTCCGAGGAGCCGGCGGCCCAGATCGAGACCAGCACGGTCACCGCCGCGAAGAGGGGTACGGCGACGCTGGAGATCACCAGGCGCAGGCCGAGCGCGCTCCGCGCGAGGACGGGTTCGGTTCCGGTGCGGCCACCGGTGGGTCCGGGCTGGCCCGGCGGGTGCTGGGTCACGCGTATCCACCTCCCGTGGACGGGTCTCCCCGTACAGCACGGTGTACAGGGCGTCCCCTCCACGCTAGCGCCGGTGGGCGTAACGGGCAGGGTCTGCGGGTGCGGGCCCCGGCTCATCGGCGGAGCATGGCTGGGGGCGGGTATCGCCCGCGCCCACCCGGCCCACCCTCCGGAGGTACTCCCATGACCGCGCACACCACTCTCGACGAGATCTTCGCCGCGCTGGACGCCGTCGACTTCCCGGCCGGGAAGGAGGCGCTCCTGGAGACGGCCCAGCGGGCCGGGGCGTCCGGGGAGGTGGTCAGGGCGCTCCAGGAGATCCCCGCCGAGGAGTACGGCTCCCGCGAGGACATCGCCCGCTCGGTCCGGCTCGACCCCGACTCGGACATCCCGCGCACCGCCGGCGAGAAGGGCGAGCAGGCCCGCCAGGGCGGCAAGCCCGGCCTCTCGCAGCACCTCCGGGACGTCCCGAAGCCGCCGGTGGACGAGGAACTGGAGCGCTGAGCGCTCCGCGCGTACCCAGCCGGAGACACGCCGTCCGGTACACCCCCGCGATCTCGGGCAGGCGTCCGGTGAGCGGCCCGACGGGCGGGGCTGACGCCCCGGGACCATCCGGGCCGCCGACGAACCACTCAGCGAAAGGACGCCCCCAATGGCCGCGCCGAAAGTCTCGGACCACATCCTCCAGCGCCTGCGCGAATGGGACGTGGAGTACGTCTTCTCCTACCCGGGGGACGGCATCAACGGACTCCTCGCCGCCTGGGGGAGGGCGGACGACCGGCCGAGGTTCATCCAGGCGCGGCACGAGGAGATGGCGGCCTTCGAGGCCGTCGGCTACGCGAAGTTCTCCGGCCGGGTCGGCGTCTGCGCCGCGACCTCGGGGCCCGGCGCCATCCACCTGCTCAACGGCCTGTACGACGCCAAGCTGGACCACGTCCCGGTGGTGGCCATCGTCGGCCAGACCAACCGCAGCGCCATGGGCGGCTCGTACCAGCAGGAGGTGGACCTCCAGAGCCTGTACAAGGACGTCGCCTCCGACTTCTGCGAGACGGTGACCGTCCCCGAGCAGCTCCCCAACGTCCTGGACCGGGCCATCCGCACCGCCGTCGGCCGCCGCACCGTCACGGCGGTGATCGTCCCGGCCGACGTCCAGGAACTGGAGTACTCGCCGCCCACCCACGCGTTCAAGATGGTCCCCTCCAGTCTCGGGACCTCCTACGCCGCGCCCGTCCCCGCCGAGGAGGAGCTGCGTCGCGCCGCCGAGATCCTCGACGCGGGGGAGAAGGTCGCCGTCCTGGTGGGCCAGGGCGCGCGCGGCGCCGCCGACGAGGTGCGGCAGCTCGCCGACCACCTGGGCGCCGGCGTCGCCAAGGCCCTGCTCGGCAAGGACGTCCTCCCCGACGACCTGCCCTGGGTCACCGGGTCCATCGGGCTGCTCGGCACCCGGCCGTCCTGGGAGCTCATGCAGGACTGCGACACCCTGCTGGTGGTCGGCTCCAGCTTCCCGTACAGCCAGTTCCTCCCCGAGTACGGGCAGGCCCGAGCCGTCCAGATCGACCTGGACCCGCACATGGTCGGGATGCGCTACCCCTTCGAAGCCAACCTGGTGGGCGACGCCGCCGCCACCCTGCGCCGCCTGCTGCCGCTGCTGAAACCGAAGAAGCACGGGAAGTGGCGGGCGGAGATCGAGGCCGGGACCGCCCGCTGGTGGGAGGTGATGGAGCGCCGCGCCGCGCTGGAGGCCGACCCGCTCAACCCGGAGTACGTCGTCCACGCCCTCGACGCCCAACTGCCCGGCGACGCCCTGGTCACCGCCGACTCCGGCTCCGCCGCCAACTGGTACGCGCGGCATCTGCGGATGCGCGACGACATGCGGGGCTCGCTCTCCGGGACCCTGGCGACGATGGGCTGCGGCGTGCCGTACGGCATCGGGGCGAAGTTCGCCCACCCCGGCCGCCCGGTCATCGCCCTCGTCGGCGACGGCGCCATGCAGATGAACGGCCTCGCCGAACTCATCACCGCCGCCAAGTACTACGAGGAGTGGTCCGACCCGCGCCTGGTCGTGGCGGTGCTCAACAACGGGGACCTCAACCAGGTCACCTGGGAGATGCGCTCCATGACCGGCGCCCCGCAGTTCGAGCAGTCGCAGCACATCCCGGACATCCCCTACGCGGAGGTGGCCGCCTCCTTCGGCCTCGGCGGGGTGCGCGTGGAGCGGCCCGACGAGGTGGAACGCGCCTGGAGCAGGGCGCTGGCGGCCGACCGACCCTTCGTCCTCGACTTCCGCACCGACCCGGCCGTCCCGCCCATCCCGCCGCACGCCACCTGGGAGCAGGCCGAGGCCACCGCCGCCGCGCTCCTCAAGGGCGACAGCGACCGGGCCGACGTCGTCAAGCGGGGCATCAAGGCGAAGGCCGCGGAGTTCCTGCCGGGGGTGGGCAAGGGCCCGAAGAAGTGACAGCGGGGGCGGTGCGCGGAGGGGGACGGCCCTCCCGCACACCGCCCCGGCTCGTCCGACCGGCCCGCCAAAAGGTGCGAGGCGGGCGAGGACCGACAGGATGGTGGGAGACGCGGCCGGTCCGGGGCCACCGGCGAGAAGGCGGCTCGCGGACCGGGGGCGTCGGCAGCCCGCCTCCTGAGTCCTCGTGACCTGGCACCCCGGAGCCCACCGATGACGACCACCACCCCGCGGCGCTTCACGGACGAGCCGGACCCCCGACGCGCGGCCGACGCCTTCCGCCGGCTGCGCGCGCTGCCCGAGGGGGAGGAGAAGCAGCGCCTGCGCGGGGCGCTCCTGGAGGCCTGGCTGCCGATGGCGCGCCGCCTGGCCTCCCGCTACCGGGAACGCGGGGAGCAGTACGAGGACCTCTGCCAGGTGGCCGCCCTGGGCCTGGTGAAGGCGATCGACCGTTACGACCCGGACCGGGCGGGAGCCTTCGAGAGCTTCGCCGTCCCCACGGTGCGCGGGGAGATCAAACGCCACTTCCGCGACAACACCTGGGGCCTGCACGTGCCGCGCCGCGTCCAGGAGCTGCGCAGCGTCGTCCGTGCCGCGCTGCAGGCCCTCGCGCCCGTCACCGCGCCCCGGGCGCCCACCGTCGAGGAACTGGCGGCGCACACCGCCTTGCCCGGCGAGGACGTCCGGCGGGGCCTGGAGGCCGTCCACAGTTACCGGCCCGTCTCCCTGGAGGCGCTGCTGAACCCCCACACGCCGTTCGCGGTGGGCGACCGGCAGGGGGCCGTCGAGCCGGGGTTCGCCCTGGTGGAGGACCGGGAGGCGGTGCGCCGGGCCCTCGCCGCGCTGCCCGAGCGCGAGAAGCGCATCCTGTACCTGCGGTTCTTCCGCTCCATGACGCAGGGCTCCATCGGGGCGGAGCTGGGCCTCTCCCAGATGCACGTCTCCCGTCTCCTCAACCAGACCTGCGCCTGGGTACGCAGCCAGGTGGAGGACGACCCGGCCGCCGCTCCCGCCGCGGACCCGGAGCAGGAGTCAGCCGACGTACCGCCGTGATCCGCCCGCGCGCTGGGCCTTCTCCAGGGCCCAGAGCCGGGCCTCCAGCGCGGCGGGCACCGGGTCCCGGAGCCGCAGCACCCAGGGGAGTCCGGCCAGTGCCCGGCGGAAGGCGGTCACCGAGGCGCCGTCCCGGGGCACGGTGCGCACCAGGTGGGCGGTGCGGCGCAGCGCGGGCCACAGCGGGCGGCGCAGCCAGGTGAACCACAGGGTGTTGCGCAGGCCGACGATCCGCCGTGCCCGGGGGTCCCGGAGCGCCGAGGGGGCGTGGTGGATGGTGAGTCGGGGCGCGTAACTCAGCCACCAGCCGCGGCGCTGGAGATCGGTGGCGAGCAGTTCCTCCTCCCCGCCGAGCCACAGCGCCGGATGGAAGCCGCCCGCCTGCCGGAAGGCGTCGGTGCGCAGGACGGTGGCGGCGGCCAGGAAGGAGCCGAGGGCGGGGCCGGGCAGCCACGGGGGCCCGGCGAGGGGCGAGTCGCGCAGCTCGGCCACGACCGGGTCCTCCTCGCCGGAGGGCTCGACCAGGATCCGTGCGGTGACCGCGGCCAGTTCCGGCCGGGCGTCCAGCAGGTCGGCGGCGGTGCGCAGGGAACCCGGCTCCCACCAGCTGTCGTCGTCGCAGAAGGCCACGTACGGCGTGCGGACGCGGCCGACGGCGAGGTTGCGGCCGACGGCGCCCAGATTGCTCTTGGCCCGCAGCAGGGTCATCTCCGGGAACTCGGCGGCCACCGCGTCGGCCGTGCCGTCCGAGGAGGCGTTGTCCACGACCAGAACCGGAGGCCGCTCCGGCAGGTCACGCAGGAGCCGCAGGGTGCGCAGGAGTTCCTGGCGGCGGTCGTGGGTGATGACGACCACGCTGACCCGGTCGTCGGGCCGGACGAGGCCGGCCTCGGCGGGCCCGGAGTGCTCGGTCATGTCTGCTCCACAGGGCGAGGGGACGGCGGGACTCTTCGTACGGAGCGGACGGCCTCCTCGACCACCGGCGGCAGCGGCCTGCGGTGCCGCAACGCCCGTGGGAGCCGGAGCAGGGCCCCGCCGAGCGCACCGCGCGCCGCCGCGTCACCGCCGAGCGCGTCGGCCACCAGCCGGCGGGTGCTTGCGAACGCCACCGGCAGCGGCCTGCGCAGCCACTCGGTGAGCAGTTCGTTCCGCCGTACCAGGGCGGTACGTCCGGGCCGTACCGCGCCGTCCGGCCGGTGCCGGGCCACCACGGACGGGTCGTGGACGACACCCCAGCCGAGCGCGGTGAGGTCGTAGGCGAGCAGGGTCTCCTCGGCGCCGAAGAAGAGCACCGGGTGGTAGCCGCCGGCGTCGAGGAAGGCCGACCGGCGCACCACGGCCGCGCATCCGAGGAAGCCCAGCACGGGAACGCCGGGGAGGTCCGCGGCACGCGGCAGCGGCGAGGCGGCCAGGACCGCGTTGAGCGGGTCCTCCCCGGCGTCGTCGCCGACCAGGGTGCGAGCGGCGAGGAGCCCCAGTCGCGGGTGGTCCTGGAGGAGGTCGGCCGCCCGGCGCAGGGCACCCGGCTCCCACCAGGAGTCGTCGTCGCTGAACGCCACGTACGGCGTCACCGCCTGCCGGACCGCCAGGTTGCGGCCGAGCGCCCCGGTGTTGCGGCGCGGGCGCAGGACGTGGGCGCCGACGGGGTGCCGCCGAAGGAGCGCGGTGGTACGCGGGTCCGACCCGTTGTCGACGACCAGCACCGGGGGGCGTTCGGGCAGCCGGGCCAGCCGGTCCAGCGTGTGCAGGGCGCTGCCGGGCCGGTCCCGGGTGATGACGGCGACGGTGGTCCGCCCGTCGGGCCGGCCGCCACGGAGCTCATCGGACACGGCCGCGCCCCTCCCCGCCCGGCGCGGGTGCCGCAGCCGTCGCGGCCTCGGCCTCCGGGAGGCGGTTGCGGGCCGCGGTCAGCACCTCGTCCACGGTGATCCGCAGGAGCTGCGGGTCGGGGACGGTTCCGTGCGGGTCGCCGGGCGGACCGGTGTGCCACAGGGCGGCGTGGAGCCGCTTCGGCGGCGGCCCCCACGCGCTGGGAGGCACCGGGCCGAAGAGGGTGACCGAGGGAACGGCGTGCGCCGCGGCGAGGTGGGCCGGACCCGTGTCGCCGCTGATCACCAGCCGGGCGGAGGCGATCAGGGCCGACAGCCTCGCGAAGGGCAGCCCGCCCGTGAAGAGGTCCGGCGCACCGATCCCCGCGGCCCCCGCCACGGCGCCCACCAGGGCGTCCTCGCCCGGCCCGCCGGTGAGGACCACCCGGTGGCCCCGGCGGACCAGCGCGGCGGCCACGTCGGCGTACCGCTCGGCGGGCCAGCACCGTGCGACGGCGTCGGCACCGGGATGCACCACCACCGCGCCCGGCGCGGGCGACGGCACGCGCGGCGGCGCCAGCAGCAGGTCGCCGCTGTCCGCCGGGACGCCGTGCGCCCGCAGCAGCCGGCACCAGCGCTCCCGCTCGTGCTCCCAGGGACGCGGCCGCAGGGCCGCCGTCCCGTCCTGCGGGCGCGCGTAGGCCAGCAGCCGCCCCGGGTCCAGGGCGGCCAGCGCGTCGCGGCTGAGCCCGCCGGTGCCGTGCAGGTCGACGGCGACCTCCGGGGGCGGACCGGGCCAGTGGCGCAGGTCCGGCACGCCGCGCCGCGGGGCGGCCGCGGGGAACAGGGAGTCGACCGCGCCGGTCGCCGCGGCCGCGTCCCGCAGCGCCGCCGGGGCGGCGAGGACGGTCCGGTGGTCCGGGAAGGCCCGGCGCAGCGCGCGCAGCGCGGGCACACCGGCGAGCAGGTCGCCCAGCCCCAGGGCCCGGAGCACGAGCACGGTCGGCCGCCCGGCCTGACGGGCGCTCACGCCGTGCCCTTTGGAGCGGGTGCGGCCGGGCGGGCCGCCCGTTCCGCCAGGGTGGTGGTGGAACGGCCGTCCAGGTAGGGCAGGAGGAGCACCTGGCCGCCCCAGCTCTCCACCAGCCGGGTCTCCGGCAGCGCCGACCGGGCGTAGTCGCCGCCCTTGGCCCAGATGTGCGGCCGCAGGTCGCGCAGCAGCCTTTCGGGGGTGTCCTCGTCGAAGACGGCGACGGCGTCGACGCACTCCAGGGCGTTGAGGACACGCATCCGGTCGGCCGCCTCGACCAGCGGCCGTCCGGGCCCCTTGCGGCGGCGGACGGAGGCGTCGGAGTTGAGGCAGACGATGAGGCAGTCGCCGGTGCGGCGGGCGGCCTCCAGGAGCGCCACGTGCCCGGCGTGCAGCAGGTCGAAGCAGCCGCCCGCGGCCACCACCGTGCCGCCCCGGGCGCGTACCCGCTCGGCCAGTTCACGCGCGCCTGGCGCGGCGGTGCCCGGGGCGTCGCGCTCCTCGTCGGCGAGGACCGCGGCGGCGCCGCCCTCGGCCACGTAGCGGGTGGCGGCCGCCACGGCGGCACGGACCGCCTCTTCCGGCAGGGCCTCGTCCGCCAGCAGACCGGCGGCCGTCGCCGCGAACCGGTCGCCCGCTCCGCAGGCGTCGCCGTGCGCGGCCCCCGCCGCCGGGACGAGCAGCGGGGTCTCGCCGTAGGTCAGCAGCGCTCCCCGCTCGCCGAGGGTGACCGCGACCGCGGCGGCCCCCCACTCCGCCAGCAGCAGGGCCGCGTCCCGGGCGGCCCGCTCCAGAGCCCCGGAGCCGGGCGGAGCGGCGTCCCGCGCCGGACCGGCGGCGAGGCGGCGGGCGAAGCCCGAGGCCTCCGCCGCGGACGGTGTCACCAACCGGGTACCGGGGACGGGCGGGCCCCCTCGCGGATGCGGGTCCCAGACGACCGAGGCGCGCGCCGCCGCCTGCTCCAGCTCGGGCCTGAGGACATCGGCGGCACCCCGCCCGTAGTCCGCGACGAGCAGCCCCCGGGCGGCCCGTACCGCCGAGCGGGCCTCCTCGGTGGCCTCGCGGGCCCGGCCGTCGCCCTCGTCGAGGCGGAGCAGCGGCCGGTCCGCCCCCAGCACCCGTGTCTTGCGGGGAAGGGTGCCGGAGAGCGGCAGTTCGACCAGCCGCACCGACCCCGCGAGCAGCTCGCGGACCGCCCGCGCCGACGCGTCGTCACCCAGGGCCGTGACGAGGGTGACCTCCCGGCCGTCCCGTGCGGCGAGCCAGGCGGCGAGCGCCGCGCCTCCCGGCCGCCGCACGGAGCGGGCCCCGCTGACCACCGGGACCGGCGCGTCGGGCGCCAGCCGTTCCACGTGTCCGCGCACGTCCTCGTCGAGCAGCGCGTCCCCGACCACGACCAGGGGGGTGCGGGCCGTCATCCGCCTGCCTCCGTCCCGGCGAGACCGGTGCCCGGTGCCTCCACCACCGCGGCGGGGCCCGGCGGGCCCCCCACCGACCGGTCGAAGGACTCGCAGAGCATGTGGACCGCCACCAGGTGCAGTTCCTGGACGGTGGCCGAGACGGGCGCGTCCACGCAGAGCGCCTCGTCGCAGGCGGCCTCCAGCGGATTGGGGGCCGGACCGGTCAGCGCCCACACGGCCATGCCGGCGCCCCTCGCCTGCTCGGCGGCGGCGAGGAGGTTGGCGCTGGCCCCGCTGGTGGAGAGGAGCATCAACACGTCACCGGCCCTGCCGTGCGCCCTGACCTGCCGCGCGAAGACCTCCTGGACGCCGTAGTCGTTGGCGATGGCCGTCGTCGAGGAGGTGTCGGCGTGGAGGGCCAGCGCCGAGTAGGCGGGCCGGTCGTCGCGGTAGCGGCCGACCAGTTCCGCGGTGAGGTGCTGCGCCTGCGCCGCGCTGCCTCCGTTCCCGGCCACGAGCAGCCGAGCCCCGCCGCCGAGGGCCTGGGCGAGCGTGGTGCCCCAGCGGTGGATCAGCGGGGCCGAGCGGCGGAACGCGGCCAGTGCCGTGAGGAGTTCGTCGCAGTGCCGGTCGTCGGTCCCGACCGTGCGGGGGGTGCGGGGATATGAGTCGATACCCGGTTTCATCGAGCTGCCTCCGAGAGCGGGGGAGCCGTGACGGCTCCTTCGTACACCCGGGCGACACCGTCGGCCACCCGGTCCCAGGTGTAGTGGTCCAGTGCGCGGCGCCGGCCCGCCGCGCCGTACCGCGCCAGGCGGTCGGGGTCGTCCAGCAGGTCGCGGACGACCCGGACGAGGAACCGGTCGCCGTCCGGCCCGGGGCCGTCCGGCCGGCCCGGCACGTGCGCCCCGGTGACCTGGTCGACGACCGTGTCGAGCTGGCCGCCGACGGCCGTGGCGACCACCGGCGCACCGCAGGACATCGCCTCGATCGGGACGATGCCGAACGGTTCGTACTGCGGGAGTGACAGCACCAGGTCGGCCCGGGAGAGCAGGGCGGGCATGCCGGCGTGGGGCACGGCGCCGAGCAGGGTCACCCGGTCCGACACCTCGCACTCCGCGGCGATCTTCCGCAGCCGCTCGGCCTCCGGGTCGGCGAAGAGCAGGGAAGCGTCGGGGCCGCCCGCGATGAGCAGGTGGGCGTCCGGCAGGTGCCGCAACGCCCGCACGGCCCGGTCGAAGCCCTTGCGGGGGACCAGCCTGCCGACGGCCAGCAGGGTGCGGGGGGAGCCCTGGCCGGACTGCCGCGCGGCGGCGACCGGCGAGAAGTGGTCGGTGTCGACGCCACAGGGCACCACGGTCACCCGGTGCGGCGGCACCCCCATCGCCAGCAGTTCGCGGACCTCGTCGGCGCAGGTGGCGAGGACGGTCCGGCACAGCCGTCCGAGTTCGGCCTCCACCGCGATCCGCTCGGGCGGACTGGTGTCGGCCGGCCCTTGGTGGCGCCGCTTGACGGTGCCCAGCGCGTGGTACGTCAGCACGACCGGCAGCCCCAGCCCGCGGGCCCCCGCCAGCGCCGCCGCGCCGGACATCCAGAAATGGGCGTGCACCACGTCGGGCGGGCGGGCCGTCCACTCCTTCGCCAGGCGTTCCCCGAAGGTTGCCATGTACGGCAGCAGCTCGTCCTTGGGCACCTGGGTGGGCGGGCCCGCCGCGACGTGCTCGACGGTGAAACCTTCCGCCGAGACCCGGGGTGGCAGTCTGGCGTCGTCCCGCCGGGTGTAGACGGTGACCTCGTGGCCCTGGCGGGCGAGTTGTCCGGCGAGACGCGCCACGTAGACGTTCTGGCCGCCCGCGTCCGCCCCGCCGAGCGCGGCCAGCGGGCTGGCGTGCTCCGAGACCATGGCGATACGCCGCGGAGTCCTTCGGGGGTGCCTCATCGCGCGACCTCTTTCATGAGCCGGTCCCAGTCGTCGAGGAACCGCCGGATCCCGTAGCGGTCGAGCGCCGCCGCCCGCGCCGCCGCGCCCGCCGCCCGTGCCAGGTCGTGGTCGGCCAGCAGTCCGCGTACCGCGTCGCGGAGGACCTCGGGCCGGTTGGAGACGGCTCCCGCCTCCTGGGGGACGGCGTCGCGCGCCTCGGTGGTGTCCAGGGCGACCACCGGCATGCCGAGGAACATCGCCTCCAGGAGCGACAGCCCGAGCGACGTCCACCGGACGGGGTGCAGGTACAGCCGGCGGCGGGCCATCGCCGCGTGCAGTTCGGCCTGCGGGAGATCCTGGGTGCGGCACCGGTCGGCGTTCAGGCCGAGGTGGGCGGCGAGCCCCTCGGTCCGCATCCCGAAGACGTCCAGCGGAACCGTCTCGGCCAACGCCGGCAGCAGGTCCGTCCCGGTGGTACGGCCGCGGCGCACCGGCTCGTTCACGACGACCGCGGCCCGCTCGACCTCGCCGCTCCACAGCGGGCCGGGGTCGATGATCCCGTGCTCCACCACGGTGGTCGGGGCCCGGCCGCAGTCCCACATGAGGCGGTTGAAATGGGTGACGTGGACCACGGGGATGTCCGACCGCCCGGCCAGCGGATGCCGCGTGCGCTCCGGCGACCCGTCCGGAGCGTTGTGCTCCACGTACACGGCGGGCACGTCGCGGCCGGGCGCCCGCCCGGTCCACCGCTCCGCCAGCTCCACCTCGTGCGGGCGCTGAAGCACCATCAGGTCGATCTGCTCGGCCCGCAGCCGCTCCGGGGCGACCTCGCGGACGCCGGCGGGCCACTCCCAGGTCCGCGCCCGCCCCCGCCCGTCGGGGCCCCGGTCGGGCAGGACCGGGACGAGGTAGCTGTGGGATCCCTGGACGAACGAGGTCGACCAGGACCCGTGCACGTGCCAGATCAAGATGTTCATTCCGCCTCCTTCAGGAGCTTCTGCACGGACCGCACGACATCGGCCGCGGTGACCTGCTCCAGACACGGGTGGCCGGGCACCGGGCAGTCCCGTGCGCGGGTCCCCGCGCACGGCGCCCCTTGGTCGCCCAGCAGCACGGCCGGAACCTTGTACGGCCCCCAGCGGTCCGCGGGGACGACGGGGGCGAACAGCGAGACGACGGGCGTCCCCACGGCGGCGGCCAGATGGGCCGGCCCGGTGTTGCCGCAGACGACGGCCTCGGCCCCGCGCAGCACCCCGGCCAGGACGCGGGGAGCCGTCCTGCCTCCCAGGTCCACCGCGACGCCCCCGCTGACGTACCGGGTCAGCCGCCGCTCGTCCTCCCCGCCGGTCACGACCACCCGGTGCCCCGCGTCGGCCAGCAGCGCCACGGCCTCGGCGCACCGCTCCGCGCTCCACCTCCTGGCGGGGACGCTGGCGCCCGGATGGACCACGACGTACGGCCCGTTCCCCGTGAGGGGGACGGTGTCCGGCGCGGGGGTCACCCGCAGCGCGCCGTCGTCGCCCGGGGGCAACGCGAAACCCATCGCCGCGGCGGTGTCCAGGGCGGCCTCGGCCTCGTGCCGCCCCGGCAGCCTGCGGTGCCGGACGTCCAGCAGGCTGCCGGGGTGGTCGGTGCTCTCCGCGCCGACGCGGCCGACGCCGGCCAGTCGCAGCAGCAGCGCGGTCGGCAGCGGGCTCTGGTGGAAGGAGGTGAGGACCAGCGCCGTGTCGTACCCGCCCGCGCGCAGCCGCTCCGTCATCGCGTGCACGGCCGCGGGGTCCACCGCCGGCGGACGCGCGCCCTCCCACGGCGCCTCCCACACCAGGACCTCGTCGACCCCCGGCAGGAGCCGGGCGGCCGGCTCGCCCCGGGGGCCGCACCAGAAGGTCACCTGATCGGCTCCGGCCGCCACCGCCCGTACGGCGGGACCGGCCAGGAGGACGTCACCGAAACTGTCGAGCCGCGCCACGAGCGCCTTCATCGGCTTCCCCCTTCCGGCCGCCCCTGCCGGGCCGGCACCCGCTGCGGCCGGGAGCCGTCGAGCAGTCCGCGGACGGCGGTCAGCAGGTCGGGGGCGGTGTGCGGGGCCGCCGTGACCTCCTCGGCCAGCGTCCGGGCGGTCGGCACCAGGACACCGCGCGCGCCCGCCGCCCGCGCGGCGTCCACGTCCGCCCCGATGTCCCCGACCACCGCGCACCGCTCCGCCGCCACGCCCAGCCGGCGCGCCGCCAGCAGGACCAGTCCGGGGGCCGGCTTGCGGCAGGCACACCCCTCGTCGGGCGCGTGCGGGCAGAACACCCACACGTCGAGCCCGCCGAGCAGCGCGTCGGCGCGCCGGTTGACGCGGCGCACGTCGGCCGCGGTGAGCAGGCCGCGCCCCACCCCGGACTGGTTGCTGACGACCCCGGTCGCCACCCCGTGCTCCCGGAGCAGCCGCACCGCCTCCCGGGCGCCGGGCATGAGCCGCACCAGGGCCGGGTCGGCGTTGTAGGGGACGTCCACGACGAGGGTGTCGTCCCGGTCGAAGAGGACGGCCTCCAACGGTGCCGCCGCCCGTCCGGCTTCACCCGGCCGGCGCTCGGCGGGGGGCGTCACGCTCCACCCCGCCAGGGCCGGGCGCCGCGATGGCGGAGGAGTCCGGCGAGCCGGTGGCCGACGGCCAGGGGCGGGATCAGCACGCTGGTGGCAGCCATGGTGGTGATCTCCTCGGCCGTCCACGGCCCGCCGCGCAGCCGGGCCGCGGCGAACTCCGCCGTGCCCAGCGCCCACAGCGAGGCCGCCACCGCGGCCGGCCGCCGGCGGCCGGCGGCGAGGCAGAGGGACGCGGTGAGGGCGGCGGTGGTGACGAGGAGGTGCCCGGGGAACCTGCCTTTCGGCGCCCGGGCCCGGGCCCACCAGTCGCGGCCGTGCAGCCGCGTCATCAGCACGTCGTCGGCGTTGCCGCGCTGAGCCCGTACGGAGACCCAGCGGTCGGCGGGCCGTACCGGGTGCCGGGTGGTCCGCGCGCCCCGGCGCAGCTCCCAGCCGGCCGCCCTCACGCGGAGCGCGAGGTCGGCGTCCTCCCGGAACGCCCGGCGGAACCGTTCGTCGAACCCGCCCACCGCACGCAGCGCCTCGGCCCGGTAGGCCATGTCGGCGGTGGCCCAGGAGGCGTCGGCGAGGCCCGCCGTCCCGCGCTCCCAGTCGGTGGGCGGCCGGTTCTCGGGCAGCGGAACCACCAGCCGCCCCTGGACCCCGCCGGTCAGCGGTGGGGCCGCCGCGAGGTCCGCCCCGAGCCGTCGCCGCCAGTCCAGGTCCACCCGGACGTCGTCGTCGAGGAAGACGACCCACGGGGCGCCGGCCTCCCGCAGACCGGCGTTGCGGGCCGCGGCGGGGCCGCGGCCGCGGGTGGCCAGCACCCGCGTCCGGTCGCGGAGGGCGCCGGCGGCGGCGAGCGGCAGGTCACCCGGCTCCGGCCGGTCGTCGACGACGACCACCTCCAGCGGAGGCGGCCCTTCCGAGGTCGCCAGCGCCGCCAGGCAGTCGGCCAGGCAGGCCCTGCCGATCGTCGGCACGACGACGGTGTACGCGGGGGCGTCCGGCGGACGGGCGCCGCCGTCGCCCTGCACGTCGAGGGGATCGGCCACGCTCATCCGAAGAACCTCCCCCTGCGCACCGCGAACGGGCCCAGCGCCAGCAGGTCGACCGGGGCCGAGCCGAAGCACTCCAGGGCGTCGCGGGGGTCGTCGACCATGGGGCGGCCCGCGGTGTTCAGGCTGGTGTTCACCACGACCGGCAGCCCCGTTCGCTCCTCGAACGCGGCGAGCATCCGCGCCACCAAAGGCTCCTCGCGGGCGTCCACGGTCTGGACGCGGGCGGTGCCGTCGACGTGCACGACCGCCGGCACGCGCTCCCGCCACTCCTCGGCCACGTCGTGGACGAAGAGCATGAACGGGCTGGGCAGCGGACCGCCGGAGAAGATCTCCGCCGCCCGCTCGGCCAGCACCATCGGAGCCACCGGCCGGAACTCCTCCCGGCCCTTCACGGCGTTGAGCCGCTCCAGATTGGCGGCCCGGCCGGGATGGGCGAGGAGCGAGCGGTGGCCGAGTGCGCGGGGCCCGAACTCGGACCGGCCCTGGAACCAGGCCACCACACCGTCCCGGGCCAGCTCCTCGGCGACCACCGCCGCGATGTCCTCCGGCTCCTCGTAGGGGACGGCCGCGGTCTCCAGCCACTCCCTCAGCTCCTCGTCGCTCCACCCGCGGCCCAGCGCCGGCGTCGGCATCGGGCCCACCGGCTCCTTCTCCCGGGCCACGTGCAGCGCCGCACCGAGCGCGGTCCCCGCGTCCCCGGCCGCCGGCTGCACCCAGATGTCGCGGAAGGGGGACTCGCGGTACAGCCGGGTGTTGGCCACGCAGTTCAGCGCGACGCCCCCGGCGAAGGTCAGCGCCTCCTCGCCGGTCTGCTCGTGCAGCCACCGGGCCAGCCCCAGCAGGGTCTCCTCCAGGCACAGCTGGGCGCTTGCGGCCAGATCGGCGTGGTCCTGCGTCCACGGCTCACCCGGACCGCGCCGGGGGGTGAACTCCCGCCAGGGCACGGGACGGGCCCGGAAGCGGCCGCCGTCCTCGGCGTGCGCGTAGGCCCGGAGGCGGTCGGCGAAGCGCGGGGTGCCGTAGGAGGCGAGGGCCATCACCTTGAACTCGTCGCTGCTGCGCAGGAAGCCCAGGTGCTCGGTCAGGTCCTCGTAGAAGAGCCCGACCGAGTCCGGCAGGTCCTGGGTGGCGAGGACGGTCAGTTCCCGGTCCCGGTAGTGCCCGGCGAGGTGTGCGCCGCACTCGCCCCGGCCGTCCAGGACCAGCACCGCACTGTCCCGGTGGGGGCCGGCCATGCCGGCCGACGCGGCGTGCGCCATGTGGTGGGGGACGAACCGGACCTTCTCGGGGGCGAGCCCGGGGAGTGCCTCGGCGAGGAAGCCGGGGGCCTGCCGGGCGTAGTCCTGGCGCAGCCAGTCCCAGGGGTCGTCCAGGCCGAGTTCGTCCGCCGGGGCGGAGAGCCCGGGGTCGTAGGAGTAGGCCACCGCGTCCAGGTCGGCCGGGGTGAGACCGGCCTGTTCGAGGCACCAGCGGGCGGACAGCTCCGGGAGCTCCCATGCGGAGAAGGGCAGCGGGCGCTTGCCGTGCTTGCGGCGGCTGAAGCGCTCCTCCTCGGCCGCGGCCACCACCCGGCCGTCGACGACCAGGGCGGAGGCGGGGTCGTGGAAGAGTGCGTTGACTCCGAGAATGCGCATGAGAACTCCAACGTGACGACGTGAGCGGGGCGGGCGGTCCGCGTGGTCAGGTGCCGCGCCGGTCGATGAGAGCGGCGGTGTCGCCGCCGGGAGGCCCCGCGTAGTGGGCGATCGTGCGCTTGAGTCCTTCCTCCCAGCCGACCACCGGTTCCCAACCGAGGAGTTCACGGGCGAGTGCCGTGTCGGGCCTTCTCCGCTCGGGGTCGTCCACCGGCCGGTCGACGAAGGTGAGGGAGGAGCGGGAGCCGGTGAGTTCCACGATCTTCTCGGCGATCTTCCGCACCGTCACCTCGTCGCTCCCGCCGATGTTCACCGGGCGTACCGAGCGGCTCCCGGCCACCAGCAGCACGCCGTCGATGGTGTCCTCGACGAAGCACAGTGACCGGGTCTGGCTGCCGTCCCCCGCCACGGTGACCGGCTCGCCGGCCAGCGCCTGACGGACGAAGGTCGGCACGGCACGGCCGTCGTGGGTACGCATCCGGGGGCCGTAGGTGTTGAAGATCCGCACGATGCCCGCGTCGGTGCCGCGCACCGCCGCGTGCGCGGTCACCAGGGCCTCGGCGAAGCGCTTCGACTCGTCGTACACACTGCGCGGGCCGACCGGGTTGACGTTGCCCCAGTAGTCCTCGCGCTGCGGGTGGACCAGAGGGTCGCCGTACACCTCGGAGGTCGAGGCGAGCAGGAACCGCGCGCCGTCCCGCTCGGCGAGGGCCAGGGCGTGGCGCGTACCGCTGCTGCCCGCGTCCAGGGTCTCCAACGGATGCCGCAGGTAGTCGACGGGGGAGGCCGGGCAGGCGAAGTGCAGGACCAGGTCGTAGGGGCCGGGGAGCTCCTCGGCGCACCGCGGGGAGGCCAGGTCGCACTCGACGAACCGGAAGCCCGGGCGCCCGGCCAGGTGGGCGACGTTGCCGACGTCGCCCGAGAGCAGGTTGTCGGCGCAGTCGACCTCGGCGCCCGAGTCGAGCAGCCGTTCGCACAGGTGCGAGCCGAGGAATCCGGCGCCGCCGGTCACCAGGGCGCGCCGCCAGTCGCTGCGCGTGAGCTTCGGTGACATGTCCGTCCTTCTTTCGCACGAGAGAGGGAGAGGGAGGGAGGGGTAGGCAGGAGGGGCGGGCCGCCTCGCGGGAGCGGTGACCGCGGCATCCGCACCGGGTGCCCGTACAGCGGCGGTCCACACGTCGCCCGGCAGGCCCGAATTCCGCTCTGCTACGCCTCGTACCTCGACGTGAGCACCGCTCACCCCCTCTGAACTGGAGTGATGTCGTGACCGATCCGATGGACGAAGTGATCGCCACGCTGCGTGACCACCCTGACGGCCCTCAGCGGTTGCTGATCACGGGGTGGTTCAGCTTCGAGGACGGCGAGGTGACCGCCGGGGACGTGCTCGCCCTGCGCGCGGCGCAGGAGGCTCTGACCCGGGCGGGGATCGCCCACGACACCGCGTGGAGCGCGGGCTTCCGGGCCGACGCCCTGCACCTGGACGCCGCCGAGCCCGACGAGTACGGCCACCTGCTCTTCGTCTGCGGGCCGCTGCACGGCGAGCAGATCAAGGCGCTCCACCGGCGCTACGCGCGCTGCCGCCGCCTCGCGGTCGACGTCAGCGTCGTCGACCCGGACGCGCCGGAGGTGGCCGGCTTCGACCTGGTCGTCGCCCGGGACGGCGTGGGCAGGCCCCGGGCGGACCTCTCGGTCCGCGCGCCCCTCGGCCCGCCGCCGCCCGTCGTCGGCGTCGTCCTGACCGGGGGGCAGGGGGAGTACGGGGCGGCGCGCCGCCACGAGGCCGTCGGCGCGCTGCTGGAACGCTGGGTGGGGGGCCGGGACTGCGCGCGGGTGCCCGCCGAGACCCGGCTGGACTCCGGGGACTGGCGCCTGTGCGCCACGCCGGAGCAGTTCCTCGCCCTCGTCGGCGGGTGGGACCTGGTCCTCACCACCCGCCTGCACGGCCTGGTGCTCTCCTTGCGGGCCGGAGTGCCCGTGCTGGCGGTCGACCCGGTGGCGGGCGGCGCCAAGGTGAGCGCCCAGGCCCGCGCGCTGCGCTGGCCCGCCACCCTGACGGCGGACACGGTCTGCGAGCGGCTCCTCGACCGGTGGTGGGCGTGGTGCCTCTCCCCGGCGGGCCGGGACGCCGCCCGCCGCAGAGCCCGGCTCATGGGGCCGGGAGTCTGAGCCGGGGCGGCCCGGCCGAGCCGCCCCGGCGGGTCAGCCCGCCGGGTAAGGGGCGTCGGAGAGGAGGCGCGCCAGGTGCGCGGCGTTGGCGGCGAGGGCGCGCGTGGTGCCGTCCACCGCCTCCGGCGTCTCGTCCAGGTCCTGGTAGTCGGTGCCGTGCATGGCTTCCCCGACCCAGTACGTGACGGCGCCGGCCGCCAGGGTGAAGCCCACGTCGTTGAGGCCCTGGAAGGCGTCGGCGCTCACCTTGTGGGCGCCGTCCTCGTTGCCCACCACGGCGACGGCCGCGACCTTGCCGTACATCAGGGGACGTCCGTCCTCACCGGTCTCCGTGGTGTCGGCGTTCAGCCGTTCGAGGACCCGCTGGCAGACGCTTGAGGGGTGCCCCAGCCAGATCGGGGTCGCCAGCACCAGGATGTCGGCGGCCAGCACCTTCTCCCGGAGCGCCGGCCAGTCGTCCCCTTCGCCCAGGTCCTGGGCGACCCCCGGCAGGACGGAGTGGTCGGCCACCCGCACCGTCTCCCCGGTGACCCCGTGGGACGCCAGCTCGGTCATCACCTGGTCGGCCAGGTGATGGCTGCTGGAGGCGGCGGGGGAGGCGTTGAGACTGCAGACCAGGGCCAGAGCGCGCATCGGGGGCTTCCTCTTCCTTCGCAGGGTTTTCGCGGGTCGCCGGGTCCTCCCCCTGGCGTGGCGCCGGAGACGGGAGGTGTCCCGGCTGGGTACCCGCTCGGCGGCGGCTGATGCGTGGGGCGCCCCCGCACACCGCGAGCCGTCGTCGGCGCACGGTTCACCCCGCCGCCGCGCATGGCGTCGCCGAGGACGGGCACCCGGGACACCACACCCGAGAGGCGACCAGACCCGCACGAGCGACACCGGCCCCCTCGCCAGGGCGCCCGGGAGGACCCCCATGTTCGACAGCACGCTCCCCCTGCTCACCCAGGGATACGCCTGGCTCCCCGACAAGTTCCGCCGAACCGGCGGGGCGCCGGTGCGCACCCGGCTCCTCGGCAAGCCCGCCGTCGCCCTGCACGGGCCCGCCGCGGTCGCCTTCTTCTACGACGAGGACCACGTACGCCGCCGGTCCGCGCTGCCCGAGCCGGTCATCGACACCCTCTTCGGCCAGGGCGCGGTCCACACGCTCGACGGCGAGGCGCACCGGGTGCGCAAGGCGATGTTCACCTCCCTCCTCAAGGACGGTGGCCGGGTGGCCGAACTCGCCGCCGAGGTGGAGGGGAAGTGGCTGGCGGGGGTCGCGGAATGGAAGGGGGGCCCGCCGGTGGTCCTCTTCGACGAGGTCGGCCTCGTCCTCACCCGCGCCGTCTGCGCCTGGGCCGGCGTCCCGCAGCAGCCGCACGAGGCGCCCGCAGTCGCCCGCGACCTCCTCGCCATGGTCGACGGCTTCGCCACCGCGGGCCCCCGGCACTTCCGCGCCCGCCGGGCCCGGGCCCGCCAGGAGGAGCACTTCGCCCGGGAGATCGAGAAGCTCCGGCTCAGCGGGGAGCCGGGCACCTCGGTGGCGCACGCGGTCGCCGTCCACCGGGACGCCGACGGGCAACTGCTCGACCCGCGGACGGCCGCCGTCGAACTCCTCAACGTCCTGCGGCCGACGGTGGCGGTCACCTGGTACACGGTCTTCGCCGCGCACGCCCTGCACCGGTGGCCCCGGCTCCGGGCCTTCCTCGCCGAGGGCGGCCCCGAGGAGGCCCGCGCGTTCGGCCACGAGGTGCGCCGCTTCTACCCGTTCGCGCCGTTCGTGGGCGGGCTCGCCGCCCGCGACCTGGAGTGGGAGGGGGTGCGCTTCGCGGAGGGGACCATGGTCCTGCTCGACCTCCACGGGCAGAACCACGACCCCGCGCTCTGGCCCCGCCCCTACTCCTTCGAGCCCGAGCGGTTCACCGGCCGCGAGCCTGGCCGGGACGAACTCGTCCCGCAGGGCGGCGGCGACGTCGGCGCGGGGCACCGCTGCCCGGGCGAGGACGTCACCCTTGCCGTCCTCGCCGCCCTCGCCCCCGCCCTCGCCCGGCTGGAGTACACCGTCCCCGACCAGGACCTGCGCATCCCGCTGAGCCGGGTGCCCACGGCGCCCCGCAGCGGGTTCGTCATGGAGGTGCACGGCTGAGGCCACCGCCCGCAGGGTCGGAGACGGGGACGCTCCTGGGGCGACCGGCCGCCGGAAAGGCGGCGGGGGCGCGGGGCCGTGAAAAACCTGTGGCCCCCTCAGGGCGGCCCGGGCTACGGTCCTCACAGTTCACGGCGGTGGCCGCGCGCAGACGCGCCGCCACCGTCCCCACGTCGTACGAACCGGGAGGTGTGACCGATGGCTGTCGAGATCGAGACGGGCCTCGCCCGCACTCAGCGTGCCGCTACTCTCACCCGCCGCCCCCGGGCGACCGGCCGGTAACGACCGGCCCGTACGACGCCCGCCGGGGCTGCCCCTCGAAGGGTCCCCCCTTGTCTCTCCCCGCTTCCCGTCAGGTCTCCTCCCGCTCCACCGCCTCCGCCGCCCTCGCCTCGCTCGTCCCGTACGGCTGGGACGCCGCCTGGCAGGACGCCTTCCGCCCGTACGCCGCTCGCGGCCTCGTCCCCGGCCGGGTCATCCGCGTCGACCGGGGCCGGTGCGACGTCGTCACACCGGACGGCACCGTCCGCGCCGACACGGCGTTCGTCGTGCCCCGCGACCCGATGAAGGTCGTCTGCACCGGCGACTGGGCCGCCCTCGACCCCGAGGGCGCCACCCCGCGCTACGTCCGCGCGTACCTGCCGCGCCGCACCGCCTTCGTCCGCTCCGGCTCCTCGAAGCGCTCCGACGGCCAGGTGCTCGCCGCCAACATCGACCGCGCCGTGATCGCCGTCTCCCTCGCCGCCGAACTCGACCTGGCCCGGGTCGAACGCTTCACCGCGCTCGCCTGGGAGTCCGGCGCCGAACCTCTGGTCGCCCTCACCAAGGCCGACCTGGTGCCGGATCCGGCCGCCCTCGGCCACCTCGTCGCCGACGTCGAGCGGGCCGCGCCCGGCGTCACCGTCCTCGCCGTCAGCGGCTCCGAGGGCACCGGCCTCGACCGCCTCGCCGCGCTCGTCGCCTCCGGTACCACCGTCCTGCTCGGCCAGTCCGGCGCGGGCAAGTCCACCCTGGCCAACTCCCTGATCGGCGAGGAGGCCATGGAGGTGCAGGCCGTCCGCGACATGGACGGCAAGGGCCGCCACACCACCACCACCCGCAACCTGCTGACCGTGCCCGGTGGTGGCACCCTCATCGACACCCCGGGCCTGCGCGGCGTCGGACTGTGGGACGCGGGCACCGGCGTGGAACGGGTCTTCGCCGAGATCGAGGAGTACGCACGGAAGTGCCGCTTCCAGGACTGCGCGCACCACAGCGAACCGGGCTGCGCCGTCCTCGCCGCCCTCGACACCGGCGACCTGCCGGTACGGCGGCTGGAGAGCTACCGCAAGCTCCAGCGGGAGAACCAGCGCATCGTCGCCAAGACCGACGCGCGGCTCCGCCAGGAGATCCGCCGCGAGTGGCGGATCAAGGGCGCCGAGGGCCGGGCCGCCGCCGAGGCCAAGCGCGGCCGCATCCGCTGACCGATACCCGTGCCGGGCCCGGCGAGAGGCCCGGCACGCGAGGGCCCGGGGCGTCCCCGGGCCCTCGGGGCCCGCCGGTCCGCCGTGGCGGCAGGACCGGCGGGCCAGGGCGGCCCCGCCCACCGGGCGCCCGCCGCACCGGGAAACGCCATGTCGTTTTTCCGCCAGCCCCTCGCCACCGGGCTCGGCACACTGGAGGTGCCCGCCGCCCCGGCCGGGCGCCACCCGCACGCCAGGGAAGAACGATGACCGCGTACTGGACCACCCACGCCGGACCGCTCGGCGCCCTCCTCCTCACCTGCGACGCCACCGGCGCCCTCACGTCGCTGACCGTCCCCGGCGCACCCGGCGCCAAGGGAGTACCGGCTCCCGGAGCCGTCCACGACGAGGCCCCCTTCGCCCAGGCCCGCCACGAACTGGACGAGTACTTCGCCGGGGACCGCGACCACTTCACCCTGCGCCTCGGCACCCCGCCCGCCACCCCCTTCCGGGCGCGGGTCTGGGCGGCGCTCGACGAGATCCCGTACGGCACCATCGTCAGCTACGGGCAGCTCGCCGCGCGCATCGGCGCCACCCGCCCCGCCGTCCGCGCCGTGGGCGGCGCCGTCGGCGCCAACCCGCTGCTGGTGGTACGCCCCTGCCACCGGGTCGTCGGCGCCGACGGGTCGCTCACCGGGTACGCCGGGGGACTGGAACGCAAGACCTGGCTGCTCGGCCTGGAAGGCGCCCGGACCGCCGCGCCCACCGGCTGACCGGGGCGCCCGTCCCCCGCACTCATCCCCACACCAGCGCCCCCACCCAGGCGCCCGCCACGAGCAGGCAGGCGAAGAGTTCGACCAGGACGTTCCAGCCGCCCCGCCGCAGCACGTCCCGGACCGAGGCGGCGGCGTCGTCCCAGCGGCCGAGCCGCACCCGCTCGGCCACGTACAGCCCCACCAGCGCCCCCGGAATCGCCCCCGCCACCGGCACCACCACGAACCCGACGAGCGCGCCCCACCCCGCCCACTGGGCCAGCCGCGCCCCCATCGGGTTGCCGGAGCGGGCGGGCAACTGCCAGCGCACCGCCTGGGCGACCAGCAGCAGCACCGACGCGCCGACCAGCACCCACCAGGCCGACGGCGACCGGTCCTGGAGCGCCCACCACAGGGTCGCCGCCCACACCAGCCAGGTGCCCGGCAGGCCCGGCACCAGCACACCCCCGAGGCCCAGCATCATCACCACCCCGACCAGCAGCAGCTCCCAGGCACCCATTGACCCAGCCTGCGCGCCCCCGCCGCCGGGCGCAGGCCGGGCGGGGCGTCCGGGCGCCCCGCCGCCCGGGTGGCGCAGCGGCCGGTGCGGTCAGCCGCGCGGGCCCCGCGCCACCCAGCCGCGCTCGTACGCGTGCCAGCCCAGCTGGAGCCGCGTCGTCACCCCCGCCAGCTCCATCAGCCGCTTCACCTTGCGCTGGACCGTCCGCAGCCCCAGGTCGAGCTGTTTGGCCACGCTCACGTCGGTCAGCCCCGCCAGAAGCAGCGACAGGATCTCCAGATCCGTCACGTCCGGCCCGTCCGGCTCTTCCTCGACCGGGCCATCGGTACCCAGCCGCAGCGGCAGCGCGTCCCGCCAGACCGCCTCGAACAGCCCCGACAGGGACTCCAGCAGCCCGCTGGCGTGCACCACCAGCGCCGCGGGAGCCACCGCGCCGCGGGAGGTGAGCGGCACCATCGCCAGCGAGTTGTCCGCGATCACCAGCTTGGTCGGCACCCGGTCCACCACCCGCACCCGCTCGTCGCGGCCCATCGCCTCGGTCACCTGGCGCAGCCCCACCGGACCGGCGATCACCTCCCGCTCCAGCACCACCCGGTACGTCACGCCCCGGTCCGCCGCCTGGTCCTCCGCCGCGTTGTCCTGACCGGTGACGGCCACCGGAGTACCGGTCACCAGCGCGCACACCTCGCGCGTGGCGCCGTACTGCATCTGCAGGAAGCGCTGCGAGACCGCGGCCGCCCCGGTCACCACCTCCACCAGGTCCTGCACCGCCGGTTCGGTCGCCTGGGCCCGGAACTCCTGCGCCAGCAGTGCCGCGGCCAGCTCGGCCCGGTCCAGCTCGTGGCGGCGCTGCGTCACCAGCGCGCCGAGCGCCACCCCCGGCGGAGCGGCCACCCACCGCCCGGCCGTGGCCGTCGAACGGGCCGCCAGACCGTGCTGCTCCAGTCTGCGCAGCACCCGTGCCGCCTCCGCCTCGTCGAGCGCCAGGCGGTGCGCCAGCTCCGGCACCTCCGCCACCCCGACCGCCACCAGCACGCGGTACGCCGCCTCGTGCCGCTCGTCCAGACCTATCGCCGCGAGCATCGCCGCTCCCCTCCCCGGTCGTTCACCGGCGGGACCGCCGACTGGCGGAAACCAGCCACGGCACAAACCCGCCTGGGCCCATCATCCCCGCAGCGCCGAACTGTCTGCCACTGTGTCCGCACCGCGACCCGGCACCGGCCGGGCCTGCGGCGACCCTCCCCGTCTCACCGCCGGAGCACCCGTGCGCCCACTCGGGCCGCGTACCCGCTCCCGCCGGCAAGGGGAGGGAACACGCCGCCGCCCGCATGTCCCGACGCGCACCTGAGATGCGCCTCGGCCGGGTCGTGCCGACGCCGCCGGGCGGCCTTCCCGTGGGGGGTGGGGCCGCTCGGCGGTCGCCGGGTCCCGTCGGCGGACGGGGCCGAAAACTCCGCCTCCCCCGTTTTCCGGCGCCCTGTGCGGTGGACAATAAGGGCATGAGTCAGCAGGGGGACAGGCCCACCGGCACCTCGGCCCAGGAGGACGCCTGGTGGGCGCAGTTGTACGACGAGGTCGCCGAGGACACCGGCCCGGCCCCGGCCGAGGACAGCCTCGACGACCGGTTCGCCTCGGCCTCCGGCACCCTCGGAGGCGTCCCGCACCAGCCGACGGCCCCGCCCGACGACCCCGTCCCGGAGCTGCCGCGAGCCTGGCGGGAGCGGCCGCCCGCAGCCGGTGAGAGCGCTGACGGGCCGTCGAGGGAGGCCGGGGGCGACTCCGGGACGTCGAGCGAGGGCTCCGGTGGTGCGCCCGGCGGAGCGGACGCCTCTTCTCCGGAGGCGGCGGGGGACCGGGCGGCGACGGCGGGCGAAATCCGGGACGAGCCGGTACGGGACCCGCTGGACGGCGCTGCGGACAGCGCCCCCGTTCTCCCGGGGCAGGGCTCGCCTGGTGTTCCCGGCGCGGCCGCCCAGGCCGCCCCGCCCCGGAGCACGCCGGAGGTCCCGGCCGGGCGCCCCTCGGCGGGTGCCCCCTGGACAGGAGCGGACGCTCCTCGGGAAGCCGCCGGCTCCCGCGCTGAAGCGGACCCCGCCCGCTCAGGAGAGGTACCGGCTTCCTCACGCCCGAGTGGGTCCGACGGCTCCGACCAGTCCCGTCCGGGCCGGAATCCGGGCCCGGTCCGGGTTGCGGGCACGGAGGCGCCTGACGCGCCGTCCGACGCTCCTCGCGCCGAGGCCGGTCCGGTCCGCCTCCGCCCGGGCGACGTACCGGCTCCCTCACGCCAGAGCGGGACAGAAGAGTCCGACCCGCCCGGTACGGACCGGGGTCCGGCCCTGGCGTCCGACCCCCGCACCGGCCCCCGCCTGGCACCGGCCCCCCGCCTCGCGCCGGACCTCATCTGGAGCGCCTCCGGCGGGGACCCCGGCGAGCCCCCCGGCGCCGCGGCGGCCAAGCCCCCGACCACCCCGACCCCCTTCACCGACGGCTGCCCCGACGCGGAGACCCCGCCTCCGCCCACGCCTTCCTCCGACACTCCGCCGCCCGGGCCCACCGACGGCGGAGCCGCACCTCCCGCCAGTCCCGGGGCCGCAGCCCGCGCGCCGGACCCGGCCCCCGAGGCGAAGGAAGCCATGGCCGCCCCCGAACCCCTCGCGGCGGAGCCGCCCCCCGCCCCGGACCGCCTCCCGTCCCGTCGCTGGCACCGCCGCAAGGAACGCCCCTCAGCCCCCGCCCCCACCACTCCCGCCGCCGATCAGCGCCCGCCGCGCGAGCAGCGGCCCCCGGCCGGGCGGCTCCCCGCGGGCAGGCCCCGGCCCGGCCTCGTACCGGAACCCCCGTACGTGGGCGACGGCCCGCCCACCTACGACGCCGAGCCCGCCGGGCTGCCCGCGGCCGACCCCGACCACCTGGACCAGCTCACCCCGGACACGGTCCTGGACGGCGGCCGCCACGGCTCTCTCACCGTGCGGGCCGTCTCGCTGCGCGGCGACTCCGCCCGGTTCCGGGGCGAGCCCCGCCGGGACACGCTGCTGACCGCCCGTTTCGGCACCGGCCAGGACGCCGTGGTCCTGCTGGCGGTGGCCACCGGGTCCCGCACCGGCACCGGCACGCACCGGGCGGCCACCGAGGCGTGCCGGTGGATCGCCCGTGCCGTGGGGCGCAGCCACCCCCGCCTGGCGGGCGACCTGCGGGACGGCCGGCGCGCCGAACTCGCTTCCGGCCTGCACCGGCTGACCGACCACGCCCTGGGCCGGCTGCGGGCACGCGCCGCCGAGCTGGGCGTCGAACCGGAGGCGTACACGGCCTCGTTGCGCTGCCTGCTGCTCCCCGCCGACCCGGCCCGCACCACCCGGGTCTTCTTCGGCGTCGGCGACGGCGGCCTGCACCGGCTGCGCGACGGCGCCTGGCAGGACCTTGATCCCTACCCACGCGCGGAGGAGCGCGGCGGTGCGCCCCGCCCGGAGGCGGAGGGGGGTGAGCGGATCACCATGGACCTCGGTATCGCGGTGCCGCCCGGCCCCTGGGAGCCGGCGGTCGAACCGGTCCGCGAGCCCTTCCGCTTCCGCGCCCCGGTAGCCCGCCCGGGTGACGTTCTGCTGCTGAGCACCGCAGGTCTCGCCGCGCCCCTGCGCGAGGAGCCCGCCTTCGCCGAACGGCTCCGCGCACGCTGGGGCGAAGGGGCTCCGCCCGGCCTCGACGGGTTCCTCGCCGACGCCCGCCTGCGGGTGAAGGGGTACGCCGACGACCGTACGGCGGCCGCCGTCTGGGAGGCGTGAGCGCCCGCCCCGTGACTTGATGGATCCACCGGGTACCCGATGCGGGACCCGGTGAATCCGTCCGAGCCGCACAGGTGCGGGAAATGGGGTGCGTGAGGCATGGCCAAGCAGAACGTCGCCGAGCAGTTCGTCGACATCCTCGTCCGTGCGGGGGTGAAGCGGATGTACGGCGTGGTCGGCGACAGCCTCAACCCCGTCGTGGACGCCGTCCGGCGCACCCCCGGCATCGACTGGGTGCACATGAGGCACGAGGAGGCCGCCGCCTTCGCGGCCGGAGCCGAGGCCCAGATCACCGGCCAGCTCACCGCCTGCGCCGGCTCCTGCGGCCCCGGCAACCTCCACCTGATCAACGGCCTCTACGACGCGCACCGTTCGATGGCGCCGGTGCTCGCCCTCGCCTCCCACATCCCCTCCAGCGAGATCGGGCTCGGCTACTTCCAGGAGACCCACCCGGAGCTGCTGTTCCGCGAGTGCAGCCACTACTGCGAGATGATCTCCAACCCCGAGCAGATGCCCCGGCTCCTGCAGACGGCCATCCAGAACGCCATCGGCCAGGGCGGCGTCAGCGTCGTCACCATGCCCGGCGACATCGCCGACAAGCCCGCCCCCGAGAAGTCCATCGAATCCGCGCTGGTCACCGAACGCCCCAGCGTCCGCCCCGGCGAGAGCGAGATCGCCAAGCTGGTCGACATGATCGACAAGGCGGAGAAGGTCACCCTCTTCTGCGGCAGCGGCACCGCCGGCGCCCACGACGAGGTCATGGAGTTCGCCGAGAAGCTCAAGGCCCCGGTCGGCCACGCCCTGCGCGGCAAGGAGTGGATCGAGTACGACAACCCCTTCGACGTCGGCATGAGCGGCCTGCTCGGCTACGGCGCCGCCTACGAGGCCACCCACGAGTGCGACCTGCTGATCCTGCTCGGCACCGACTTCCCGTACAACGCCTTCCTCCCCGACGACGTGAAGATCGCCCAGGTCGACGTACGCCCCCAGCACCTCGGCCGCCGCTCCAAGCTCGACCTCGCCATCTGGGGCGACGTCCGCGAGACGCTGCGCTGCCTCACCCCGCTGGTGCGGACCAAGTCCAGCCGCCGCTTCCTGGACCGGATGCTGAAGAAGCACGCCGAGGCGCTGGAGGGTGTGGTCCGCGCCTACACCCGCAAGGTCGACAAGCACGTCCCGATCCACCCCGAGTACGTCGCCTCGGTCCTCGACGAACTCGCCGCCGACGACGCCGTCTTCACCGTCGACACCGGCATGAACAACGTCTGGGCGGCCCGCTACATCACGCCCAACGGCAAGCGGCGCGTCATCGGCTCGTTCAGCCACGGCTCCATGGCCAACGCCCTGCCACAGGCGATCGGCGCGCAGATGGTCGAGCGGGACCGGCAGGTCGTCTCGATGTCCGGCGACGGCGGCTTCTCCATGCTGATGGGCGACTTCCTCACCCTGGTCCAGCTCAACCTGCCGGTGAAGGTCGTCCTCTTCAACAACTCCTCGCTGGGCATGGTCGAACTGGAGATGCTGGTCGGCGGGCTGCCGGCCTTCGGCACCACCAATCACAACCCGGACTTCGCCGCCGTGGCCCGCGCCTGCGGCGCCTACGGCGTACGCGTAGAGAAGCCCAAGCAGCTCGCGGGCGCCCTCAAGGACGCCTTCAAACACGACGGGCCCGCCCTGGTGGACATCGTCACCGACCCGAACGCCCTCTCCATCCCGCCGAAGATCAAGGCCGAGATGGTCACCGGGTTCGCCCTCTCCGCCAGCAAGATGGTCCTGGACGGCGGCGTCGGCAAGATGCTCCAGATGGCCCGCTCCAACCTGCGCAACATTCCCCGGCCCTAGGGGCCGCCTGCGAAGTCCCGCCAGTACACGACTGGGGCGTCCGGCGGCACAAAGTGGGCAAGGCTGTCTGGTCCGAACTGGGGCAGTGGGCTGAGCCTTCGGGCGCGGCGGAGTCCTCGGGCACGGCGGAGGGGGCGGCCCCCGATCTCTCGGTGGCCGCCCCCTCCGGGCGCGGAACACGGGACGAGGCTCAGCCGAACTGCTGCTCCAGGTCCTTCAGTTTCTGCTCCAGCGAATCGAGCCGGGGCAGGGCCTGGGTGTCGTCCTCGGCGGTGAGGTCGACGGTCCTGGCCTGCGGCTGGCCCGCGGCGTCAGCTCCCGTCACGGCTTGCAGGGAGGGACGGCCGCGTACCGGCAGTTGCTCCGGCGCCGATATGGCGGGGTCCGCGAGCTGCTGCGGCACCGCCGGGGTCCCGGCGGGGGCCAGTTCCACCTGGGCGCCGCCGCGCCGCCCGCCCCAGACGGTGCGCTGGCTGCGGGCGAGCGCCTTGATCCGGGCCCGGTCCATCTTCTGCTGGTCCCGCCGGCGCGTCCGGTCCTGGACCTTCTCCCGGCGGTCCTCGCGGACCTCGTCCACGGCCTCGTCCAGCGACCGCACGCCCTCCAGCAGCATCAGGGACCAGGCCTGGTACGTCTCCCTGGGCGCCCGCAGCCAGCGGACGATACGAATCTGCGGAAGGGGCCGCGGCACCAGACCCTGCTCGCGCAGCGCCGCCCGCCGGGTCTGCTTCAGCGCGCGGTCGAAGAGGACCGCCGCCGACAGCGACATCCCGGCGAAGAACTGCGGCGCCCCCGCGTGGCCCAGACCGCGCGGTGCGTGCACCCAGTTGAACCAGGCGGCGGCACCGGCGAACGTCCACACGAGCAGCCGCGAGCCGAGGGCGGCGTCGCCGTGGCTGGCCTCCCGGACGGCCAGCACGGAGCAGAACATCGCCGCACCGTCCAGGCCGAACGGCACCAGGTACTCCCAGCCGTCGGAGAGGTTGAGGTTCTGCCGGCCGAAGCCGACCAGCCCGTGGAAGGAGAGGGCGGCCGCGACGGCGGCGCAGCAGAAGAGCAGGAGGTAGGAGGCCATGCCGTAGAGGGCTTCCTTGCGCCTGCGGCGCTCCTCGCTGCGCTCCCACGAGTCGTCGGCGTCCGCTTTGGCCCCGGCACGCTTCCCTCGCGCGAGAACCGCCACCGCGACCAGCACACCCAGGAGCAGAACGGCGCCGGGAAGCAGCCAGTCAAGCGATATGTCGGTCAGTCTCATCAGGGGTCCCTTGCATAGCGGTGGGGCGTTCGGGCGCCATAGTGGCGCACGGGAACCACCGCGCAGAGGGTTTCGGGACAAGAGGACGCCAAAGGGGTGGCTTACCCTTCGGAACACCCCGCTGAACTCGAATATCCGTATGAGGAAAGGGGGTTGCGTTCGAACCGGTGCGGTGCCGCCGAGGAGTCCCGGCGATCCGGGGCGTCAGGCGGTCGTGGCGGCCGTGGCCGTCAGCTTGCTGACGCGGTCCGTGTCGCAGGTGCGCGGGCAGGTCACGCAGGTGTCCTCGGGCCGCAGCGTGTAGAACATGCAGCAGCTCGCCCGGTCCCGGGTCGGCAGAGCCTCGCCGTTGGGGCCGGTCAGCTCACGGAAGGCCGCCGTGCCCACGTACGGCCGGGTCGCGCCCGGAAGGAGTCGCTCCAGCTCGGTCATGGCCCGCTGCTCCTCGCCGAGGAGGTGGCCGATGTACCAGAGGCTCTCGACGATCTCGTCGGTGGCCATGCCCCACAGGGCCCGGCCGCGCCGCCGCATCCGGGGACCGAATCCGGCCAGCAGCGGCTCCAGGTGCTCGGCGACCGCCGCCCGCACCTCACCGCGCAGCGCCTCCTCGTCCGCGACCACCTGGGCCCCGGGCAGCCCCGCCGCCGGGTCGTCCGGCAGGCAGGCGAACGTAGCGGTGCGCACCGCCATCCGGCCCTCGGTCCGGTCGTACGCCACCTGGTCCACCGGGAAGCGCGGCACCCGGCCCAGCAGGAACCACGGGACGGTGACGAGCAGGCAGGCCGGCCAGGCGTACCGGTGCAGACCGAAGGTGGCGATGACGTCGGGACGGGCGGCCTGGCCGTAGTCCCGCAGGACCTGCTCCTCGTCCCAGGCGATGAAGGCGTCCAGCTCCGCGCCGCCGGCCGCGAGCCGGTCGGCCCGGGTCCACCCCGTGCCCTCGGGAAGCGCTTCGCCCGGGCGGACCTCTTCCACGCGCAGCGAGGGGAAGACCTCGGCCAGACGGGTGTACGCGGCGGCCATCGGGGAGGCCGGGAGGGGGCGGAGGGCGTCGGGCGCCGGAGCGGTGATGGACATGCGGGAGGACCACCGAATCGCGATCGTTTGCAGGTAAGCCTTACCTTACCCCAGGGTTCCCCATCCTGACCTTGCCCTATCCTCGTCGCAGGCATCCGGGTGAACCGGCCGCCCGGCTCGCCACTCCGGGGCGCCCGTCCCGGCCGACGTCTTCAGCGGTCCCCGCGAGGAGGAGGAATCCGAGTGGAGCACGCCCTGCCCCGGGCCGCCACACCACACTCCCCGGACCGCCCCGGGGAAGCGGCCCGCCCCCGCGTCCCCGCCCAGCCGACCGCCCGCGACGCGGACGGCCCGGCCGGCGCGGCGCGCGGCGAGCACGTCCACAGCGAACCGCCCGCCCCCCGTACCCCGTTGCGGCGCGCGTCCGTACGCGGCCAGGTGCTCGAGGGCCTGCGCGCCGCCCTCGTCGCGGGCGACCTCACGCCGGGCGAGGTGTACTCCGCCCCCTGCCTCGCCGAACGCTTCGGCGTCTCCGCCACGCCCGTCCGCGAGGCCATGCAGCAGCTCGCTCTGGAGGGCGCCGTCGAGGTGGTCCCCAACCGCGGCTTCCGCGTCATCGAGCGGGACGCCCGCGAACTGGCCGAACTGGCCGAGGTGCGCGCCCTCATCGAGATCCCCGTCATGCTGCGGCTGGCCCACTCGGTCCCGGCCGACCAGTGGACGGCGCTGCGGCCGCTGGCCGAGGCGACCGTCGCCGCCGCCGAGACCGGCGACCGGGCCCGCTACGCCGAGTCCGACCGCGCCTTCCACAGCGCCGTCCTCGGGCTCGGGGGGAACCGGCAGCTCACCTCGGTCGCCGCCGACCTGCACCGGCGCGCCCAGTGGCCGCTGGTCACCGGCCCGCTCTCGCGGCGCCGCACCGACCTGGTGGCCGACGCCGCCCAGCACCTCGCGCTCCTCGAAGCGCTGGCGACCCGTGACCTCCCGGCGGTCCAGTCGCTGGTCCGGGAGCACTTCGCGGGCGCGCGCTGACCCCTGCGGGAGGGTCGGTCAGAGGGGGTCGGGGGCCGGTGCCAGCTGGTCGGCCAGCCAGGTGGGCACCCCGCCCAGCAGCCGGAAGAGCCGCCGCGCCTCGGCCAGCAGCCGGGACGCCTCCGGCTCGGGCTCCGTCCGCGCCAGAGAGGCCAGCGCGGGTGCCGTCCCGACCAGGAAGCCCAGCTCCTCGCGGAGCAGCAGCGACTGGGTGAAACCGTGCCGCGCCTCCGCCAGCTCGCCCTCGCGCAGGGCCAACCCGGCCAGGTGCCGCCAGGTGGAGGAGAGCAGCAGCGCGTCGTCGCGGGTGGTGGCTCCGGCGTGCGCCCGGCGGTAGGCGGCGCGGGCGGCCTGGGGAGAGTCGGAGATGTGCTCGGAGATCAGCCCGCGCCGGTAGTCGAGCAGGGCCCGGCCCGGAGCGGAGGGCGTGAGCAGCGCCGCGGCCCGGCCGAGGGCGGAGCGCGCCTCGTCGGCGCGGTCGCGGACCCCGAGGACGGTGGAGGCGTACGCGAGGTGGCCGCGCTCGCAGGCGGCGGCGCCCCGTTCCTCGTCGGTCCCGGCCAGCGCCTCGGCCTGGCGCAGCCCGTCCTCCGCCTCGGACCAGCCCCGCCCGGTGTAGAGGCAGCGCTCCACCAGCAGCGCGGTCCGCTCCAGCGCGGCGGCGGGGCCGTGCGCCTTGGCGAGCAGGGCCGCCGCGTCCGCCCAGCAGCCGCGGGACCGCAGCCGCCACACCGCCGTCCGGGTCGCCTCCCGGGCCGGCCCGGCCGGGCGACCCGGCCCGTCCGGCCCTGTAGTGGCCTCCGGAGAACCCGTATCGGACATGGCGGTGTCCGCCACATTCCCTCCCCCACGCGCGCCGTTGAGTGTGGCCCGCATCTCAGCACGGAACGTGGCGGTCAGCCAAGGGGTCGGGTGAAAGATTTCACAATCCTTGGGGGTGTGCTGGCGCGCGCCCCTGATCACCGGCGCGCCCCTGATCACCGGCGCGTGCCGGGCTCCCGTGTGCGCCGGGGCGCCGGGCGGGGCGGCCTCAAGCGCCGGCCGGGCTCAAGTGGCCTCAAGCGCCGGCCGGGCTGTTCTTGGGCTTGACCTCGGCGGTTATCTGCTGGCTGCTGCTCAGCACAGGCGGTTCGAGGTCCGCCTGGGTGGAATCCAGCCCGGCCGGCGCTTGAGGCCACTTGAGCCCGGCCGGCGCTTGAGGCCATTCGAGCCCGGCCGGCGCTTGAGGCCGATGAGGCGCGGAGCGGCGAGTCTCAGGGGCGGCAGGGCCGAAGGGCCTCCGGCACCGGCGGGCGCCGTCGGGGGGTGGGTCGCCCTCGACCGGCGGGCTCGGGGGGGGGAGCGGCCCGCCGGCACCCAGCCGGGGGCGCCCAGAGCACGAACGGCACCCCCTGCCCGGCCCCCCGCGAGGGGCTCAGCTCATCCGCAGCGCCAGGAAGAAATCGAGCTTGTCCTCAAGACGCGACAGATCCCGGCCGGTGAGCTGCTCGATCCTGCCCACTCGATAGCGCAGGGTGTTGACATGCAGATGAAGCCGGGCGGCGCACCGCGTCCAGGACCCGTCGCTGTCGAGGAACGCCTCCAGCGTCGGGACCAGCTCCGCGCGGTGGCGGCGGTCGTAGTCGCGGAGCGGGTCGAGGAGGCGGGCGGTGAAGGCGCGGCGGACGTCGTCCGGCACGAACGGCAGCAGCAGGACGTGCGAGGCCAGCTCCTGGTGCCCCGCCGCGCAGACGCTGCCGGGCCGGGCGGCGGCGACCCGGCGGGCGTGCCGGGCCTCCTCCAGGGCGCCGCGCAGCCCCTCCGCCGAGTGGACCGCCGCGCTGACCCCGAGCGTGATCCGGTCGCCGTCGCCGAGCCCGGCCGAGAGCGGGAGCCGTACGGCGTCGAGGAGTTCCTCGGCGACCAGCCCTTCCGGGGCCTGCCCGTCCGCGGCGTCGCCGGTGGACGCGCCGTCGGCCGCCACGGCGGGCAGCGGGACCAGAGCGACGGCCTCCTCGCCGAGGCGCGCCACCGCGATCCGGTCGGACACCTCGGGCCCGGCGGCGTCCGGCGCCACCAGGATCTCCTCCAGCAGCGCCTGGGCCGCCTGCCCGCCGCCCGCCCCGGGCCCCTCGGCGGCGGCGACCACCACCTGCCAGTGCGGGGCGGCGCCCAGGCCGGGCAGCAGTACGGGGGCGGCGACCCGGAGCCGCGCGGCGATCTCGGCGGGAGCGGCGCCCGACTGGACCAGTTCGAGGACCTCGCCGGCGAGGCGGCGGCGGACGGTGCGGGCGGCGTCGCGCCGGTCGCGCTCCACGGCGATGAGCTGGGTGACGCCGTCGAGCAGGTCGAGCCGCTCGTCGGGCCAGTCGGAGGCGTCCGCGCGGACCGCGAGCAGCCAGTCGGCGAGGGCGGGTCCCCGGGGCGTGCCCGAGGGCGCGGAACGGATCGGGAAGAGGGCGTACGGCTCCCCGTCGACGCTAGTCCGCGCCGGCCTGCGCCGGCCGGCGCGGACCGCGGCGAGGCCGTCGGCGGCGAGCCGGGAGGCCGTCTCGTGGGGGAGCGGGGCGAGGTCGCGGGGACCGGCGACGCGTCGGCCGGTGGGGGAGAGGACCCAGGCCCGCAGGTCCAGGTCGGAGCCGAGCAGGTCGAGGACGACCTCGGGGCCGCCGCCCGCGGGCCCGGCCGTCATGAGCCGGCGGTGCCGGTCGACGACGGCGGCGAGGTCCCCGGCGCGCTCGCCCGAGACGCGGCGTACGACGTGTTCGGTGATGGTGGCGAAGGCGACCGACTCGTTGACCGCGAGGAGCGGCAGCCGGTGCTGGAGGCAGGCCGCCACCAGGTCCTCGGGGACCGCCCCGAACTCCGCCTCGCCCGCGGCGAGCGCGGTCACCCCGGCGCCCGCCAGGATGCGGACGAAGGGCTCGGAGTCGGCGGGGCCGTGCCGCCAGGCCAGTCCGGTGAGGACCAGTTCGCCGCCGGAGAGGTAGCGGCTGGGGTCGCGCAGGTCGGTGGTCATCACACCGCGGACCGTGCGGTCCAGCTCGTCCTCGCCGCCGAGCAGCCGCAGGCCGAGGCCTTCGGTCCGAAGCAGGGCGCGCAGCCGCATCTCGTCGCCGCCGATCTCTCGTTCAGGAACAGGTGGACAGGGGTCGGGCAGGTATCGCGCCGGACGCCTCCGACAGGGCTGAGCGCACACCGCTCGGCCGCGTCTGTGGTTTCCGGGGCGAAACGGCGAGGTTACCGTTTTCCGCCGTTCATATGAATCTACAAGAAGCCTGCCGTGGCCAGCCAATTCCTTCATGTGTTCGGTGACTGACCGCAGCCCCCCGCAGGCCTGTGTACTGACCGCACTTCGCGTGAACAGCGCACGAACGAGGCCGGATCCGGTGGACCGTTCCGAACAGGACCGGACCGCCCCGCCGGCCCGTGACGCACGTCCGAGCTCCGCCCCGCACGGCACCGCCGGAACTGCCCGTACGCCATCGACGCCACGACACCGGAAGAGAGCCCCGCATGGACTTCCTTCGTCCCGCCGGCTGGGAGGAGGCGCTCGCCGCGAAGGCCGAGCACCCCGCCGCCGTGCCGATCGCGGGCGGCACGGACGTGATGGTCGAGATCAACTTCGACCACCGCCGCCCCGACCACCTGCTGGACCTCGGACGCATCGAGGAGCTGACCGCCTGGGAGGACCTCGGCGACAGCATCCGCCTCGGCGCGAGCGTCCCGTACAGCCGCATCATGAAGCACCTGCGCGGCGACCTGCCCGGTCTGGCACTCGCCTCGCACACCGTCGCCTCCCCGCAGATCCGCAACCGCGGCGGCGTCGGCGGCAACCTCGGCACCGCCTCCCCGGCGGGCGACGCCCACCCGGCGCTGCTCGCCGCCGGCGCCGAGGTCGAGGCGGAGTCCGTACGCGGCACCCGGCTCATCCCGATCGACGACTTCTACACCGGCGTCAAGCGCAACGCCCTCGCCCCCGACGAGCTGATCCGCGCCGTCCGCGTCCGCAAGGCCGACGGCCCGCAGCAGTTCTCCAAGGTCGGCACCCGCAACGCCATGGTCATCGCCGTCTGCGCCTTCGGGATCGCCCTGCACCCCGAGACGCGCACCGTGCGCACCGGCATCGGCTCCGCGGCGCCCACCCCGGTCCGGGCCAAGGCCGCCGAGGAGTTCCTCGGCGCCGCCCTGGAGGAGGGCAACCACTGGGAGAGCGGCGCGCCGCTCCCCGAGTCCCTCGTCAAGCAGTTCGCCACACTGGCCGCCGGGGCCTGCAACCCCATCGACGACGTCCGCGGCACCGCCGCCTACCGCCGCCACGCCATCGGCGTCCTGGCCCGCCGCACCCTCGGCTGGACCTGGGCCGCCCGCGAGAGGAGCACCGCATGCGCGTGAACTTCACCGTCAACGGCCGCCGCCAGGAGGCCGACGACGTCTGGGAGGGCGAGTCGCTGCTGTACGTCCTGCGCGAGCGGATGGGCCTGCCCGGCTCCAAGAACGCCTGCGAGCAGGGCGAGTGCGGCTCCTGCACGGTCCGCCTGGACGGCGTACCGGTCTGTTCCTGCCTGGTCGCCGCGGGCCAGGCCCAGGACCGCGACATCGTCACCGTCGAGGGCCTCGCCGCCCTGGCCGCCTGCCGCACCGAGGGCGGCGACTGCGCCTCGGGCGCCTGCGGCACCGGGCTCGACGAGGCCAAGCGGTGGCGCGCCGACCCCGCCAGGGGCACCGACTCGCAGACCGGCGAGGGCACCGAACTCTCCCCGATCCAGCAGGCGTTCATCGACGCCGGAGCCGTCCAGTGCGGCTTCTGCACCCCCGGCCTGCTGGTCGCCGCCGACGAGATGCTGGAGGAGAACCCCTCGCCCAGCGACGCCGACATCCGCGAGGCCCTCTCCGGCAACCTCTGCCGCTGCACCGGCTACGAGAAGATCCTCGACGCGGTCCGCCTCGCCGCCGCCCGCCAGGAAGGGACGGTGAGCCGATGACCGCCACCGGCGTCCCCGGCCACCTGACCCAGGGCGCCACCAAGGGCGGGATCGGCGAGTCGACGCTGCGGCCCGACGGCACCCTCAAGGTCACCGGCGAGTTCGCGTACGCCTCCGACATGTGGCACGAGGACATGCTCTGGGGCCACACCCTGCGCTCCCCGCACGCCCACGCCCGCATCGTCTCCATCGACACCGGCGAGGCCCTGGCCCAGGCCGGCGTGTACGCGGTCCTCACCTACGACGACCTGCCCGCCGAGGTGAAGCACTACGGCCTGGAGATCCGGGACACCCCGGCCCTCGCCCACGAGCGGGTCCGCCACCACGGCGAGCCGGTCGCCCTGGTCGCCGCCGACCACCCGGAGACGGCCCGCCGCGCAGCCGCCAAGATCAAGGTGGTCTACGAGGAGCTGCCGCTCGTCACCGACGAGGCCACGGCCACCGCCCCGGACGCGCCCCTGCTCCACGAGAACCGCGACGACCACCACGCCGCGCACACCCCGCACCCGAACATCGTCCACCGCCAGCCCATCATCCGCGGCGACGTCGAGGCGGGCCGCGCCCGCGCCGACGTGGTGGTCACCGGCGAGTACGTCTTCGGCATGCAGGACCAGGCGTTCCTGGGCCCCGAGTCGGGGCTCGCGGTGCCCGCCGAGGACGGCGGCGTCGACCTGTACGTCGCCACGCAGTGGCTCCACGCCGACCAGCGCCAGATCGCGCCCGTCCTCGGCCTGCCCGAGGAGAAGGTCCGCATGACGCTCTCCGGCGTCGGCGGCGCCTTCGGCGGCCGCGAGGACCTGTCGATGCAGATCCACGCCTGTCTGCTGGCGCTGCGCACCGGCAAGCCCGTGAAGATGGTCTACAACCGTTTCGAGTCCTTCTTCGGCCACGTCCACCGCCACCCCGCCAAGCTCCACTACGAACACGGCGCGACCCGCGACGGCAAGCTCACCCACCTCGTCTGCCGCATCGTCCTGGACGGCGGCGCGTACGCCTCCTCCTCGCCCGCCGTCGTCGGCAACGCGGCCTCGCTCGGCGCGGGCCCCTACGTCGTGGACGACGTCGAGATCGAGGCGATCGCCCTCTACAGCAACAACCCGCCCTGCGGCGCCATGCGCGGCTTCGGCGCCGTCCAGGCGTGCTTCGCGTACGAGGCGCAGATGGACAAGCTCGCCGCCGCTCTGGAGATGGACCCGGTCGAGCTGCGGCAGATCAACGCCATGGAGCAGGGCGCCGTCCTGCCCACCGGCCAGTCGGTCGACTCGCCCGCGCCCGTCGCCGAACTGCTGCGCCGGGTCAAGGCCCGCCCCCTGCCGCCCGAGCGCCAGTGGGAGTCGGCCGGCGGCGCTCCGGACGTGCGCGCCCTGCCCGGCGGCCTCTCCAACACCACCCACGGCGAGGGCGTCGTCCGCGGTGTCGGCTACGCCGTCGGCATCAAGAACGTCGGCTTCTCCGAGGGCTTCGACGACTACTCGACCGCCCGGGTCAGCCTCCAGGCGATCGGCGGCGAGGCCGTCGCCGTCGTGCACACCGCGATGGCCGAGGTCGGGCAGGGCGGCATCACCGTGCACGCCCAGATCGCCCGTACCGAACTGGGCGTCTCCCAGGTCACCATCCACCCGGCCGACACCCGGGTCGGCTCGGCCGGATCGACCTCCGCCTCCCGGCAGACGTACGTCACCGGCGGCGCCGTCAAGCACGCCTGCGAGGCGGTCCGGGAGAAGGTGCTGGAGCTGGGCCGCGCCAGGCTCGGCACGTACCACCCCGCCTGGGCCACCGCCGAACTCCTCCTGGAGGGCGGCAAGGTCGTCACCGACGGCGGGGAGGTCCTCGCCGACCTCGCCGAGGTGCTCGGCGACGAGGTGGTCGACCTGGAGCTGGAGTGGCGCCACCGGCCCACCGAACCCCTCGACCTGCACACCGGGCAGGGCGACGGGCACGTGCAGTACTCCTTCGCCGCCCACCGCGCCGTGGTCGAGGTCGACACCGAACTCGGCCTGGTCAAGGTGGTGGAGCTGGCCTGCGCGCAGGACGTCGGCAAGGCCCTCAACCCGCTCTCCGTGGTCGGCCAGATCCAGGGCGGCTCCACCCAGGGCCTCGGCGTCGCCGTCATGGAGGAGATCGTCGTGGACCCGGCCACCGCCAAGGTCCGCAACCCCTCCTTCACCGACTACCTGATCCCGACCATCCTCGACACCCCGACCATCCCGGTCGACGTCCTCGAACTCGCCGACGACCACGCCCCGTACGGGCTGCGCGGCGTCGGCGAGGCGCCGACCCTCTCCTCCACCCCGGCGGTCCTCGCGGCGATCCGCGCGGCGACCGGCCTGGAGCTGGACCGGACCCCGGTCCGTCCCGAGCACCTCACCGGGACCTGACCGGCGCCGCCCCGCCCACCGCGGGGCGGCCCACCCGCCCTCCGGGCGGTGCGTGCCTCCCAGGAAACGTCACGCCTTCCCAGCCCGCACCGCCCGGAGCCCCGGGGCCGCCCGCTCACGGCCCCGCACCTCGGCACCACCCCACGCCCGCGCCCCGAGAAGGGGCCCGGCCGCGGACCGTTCGTCTCGGGCCGTCCCCCGGGTCGTGCGTCCAGCGCACCACCCCACCCGTACCGCGTCCGGCCGTACGGGCCCCCTGTGACCACGGGAGACACCCTCATGACCGACCAGTCCCTCAAGCCGGGGACGACCGCCGACGACGCGGGCGACGGCTCGCGCGTCCCGGCGGGGCGCTCCTGGCTCGACCGGTACTTCCACATCACCGACCGGGGGTCCACGCTCGGCCGCGAGATGCGCGGCGGCGTCACCACCTTCATGGCGATGTGTTACATCCTCCTGCTCAACCCGCTGCTGCTCTCCGGCCCCGACGTCGCGGGCAACCGCCTCGACCACGCCGGCCTCATCACCGCCACCGCGCTGGCGGCCGCCGTCTCCACCCTGCTGATGGGCTTCGTCGGCAAGGTCCCGCTGGCGCTCGCCGCCGGGCTCTCGGTCTCCGGTGTCCTCGCCACCCAGGTCGCCCCCTACATGACGTGGCCGCAGGCGATGGGCATGTGCGTCATGTACGGCGTGGTGATCATCCTGCTGGTGGTCACCGGGCTCCGCGAGACGATCATGAACGCCATCCCGCTCGCCCTCAAGCACGGCATCACCATCGGCATCGGCGCCTTCATCGCCCTGATCGGCCTCTTCAACGCCGGATTCGTCGGCAAGGGGAACCCGGTCACCCTCGGCACGGGCGGGCAGCTCAGCGGCTGGCCCGTGCTGCTCTTCTGCGTCACCCTGCTGCTGATCTTCATGCTCCAGGCGCGGAACGTGCCCGGCGCCATCCTCATCGGCATCGTCACCGGCACCGTCCTCGCCGTGATCGTCAACGCCGTCGGCGACCTCGGCCCCAAGGCGTGGGGCGGCAGCGCCCCCGAGCTGAACGGCAGCGCCGTCTCCATGCCCGACTTCGGGCTCTTCGGCCACGTCGAGTTCGGCGGCTGGGGATCGGTCGGCGCGCTCACCGTCGGCATGATCGTCTTCACCCTGGTCCTCGCCGGGTTCTTCGACGCGATGGCCACCATCATCGGTGTCGGCACCGAGGCGAACCTCGCCGACGAGAAGGGCCGCATGCCCGGCCTCTCCAAGGCCCTCTTCGTCGACGGCGCCGGCGGTGCCATCGGCGGCGTCGCGGGAGCCTCCGGGCAGACCGTCTTCGTCGAGTCGGCCACCGGCGTGGGGGAGGGCGCCCGCACCGGCCTCTCCTCGGTCGTCACCGGGACGCTCTTCGCGGCGGGGCTCTTCTTCACCCCGCTGGCGCAGATCGTGCCAGGACCGATCGCGGCGGCCGCGCTGGTGGTCATCGGCGCGATGATGATGCAGAACGCCCGGCACGTCGACTGGGCCGACCGCTCGGTCGCCGTCCCGGTCTTCCTCACCGTGGTCCTCATGCCGTTCACCTACTCGATCACCGCCGGGGTCGGCGCGGGCGTCGTCTCCTATGTCGCGATCAAGGCGGCACAAGGTAGGTTCCGCCAGGTCGGAGCCTTCATGTGGGTCCTGGCCGCCGTCTTCCTCGTCTATTTCGCCCTCAGTCCCATCGAGAGCTGGCTCGGCGTGAAGTGACGCCGTCCGGCTCCGGCAACCGCGTAACCGCGTAACCGCGTAACCGCGCAAAGGAGAAGGACCGTGCTGGACATCGCCGCCGAACTGCACGGCTGGACCGAGCAGGGCCGCGACTTCGCCGTCGCCACTGTCGTGGCGGTCTCCGGCAGCGCGCCCCGCGGGCCCGGCGCCGCCCTCGCCGTCGACGCCGGGGGGACCGTCATCGGCTCCGTCTCCGGCGGCTGCGTCGAGGGCGCCGTCTACGACCTGTGCCGCCAGGCCGTCGAGGACGGCCGTCCCGTCCGCGAACGCTTCGGCTACAGCGACGACGACGCCTTCGCGGTCGGCCTGACCTGCGGCGGTGTCATCGACATCCTGGTCACCCCGGTCCGCCGCGGCGATCCCGCCCGGCCGGTCCTGGCCGCCGCCCTCGCCGCCGCGATCCGCGGCGAGGCGGCGGCCCTCGCCCTCGTCACCGAGGGCCCCGCCGAACTCCTCGGCCAGCCTCTGCTGGTCCGCGCCGACGGCACGGCCGACAGCGGCCTCGGCGCCCTGCCCGCCGTGGAACGGGCCGCCGCCGCGCAGGCCCGGGCGCTCCTGGACGCCGGACGCACCGCCCACATCACCGTCGGCGGGGACGGCGGCCCCGGCAGCGGCTGGGGCGAGGGCGGCGACGACACCGGGTGCGGGCCGCGCACCGGCCTGCTGGTCGTGGCGAACCTGCCCGCCCCGCGCATGATCGTCTTCGGGGCGATCGACTTCGCCTCGGCGCTGGTGCGGATGGGCCGCTTCCTCGGCTACCGCGTCACCCTCTGCGACGCCCGCCCCGTCTTCGCCACCGCCGCCCGCTTCCCCGAGGCGGACGAGATCGTGGTCGACTGGCCGCACCGCTACCTGGAGCGGACCGAGGTCGACGCACGCACCGTGCTCTGCGTCCTCACCCACGACGCCAAGTTCGACATCCCGCTGCTGCGGCTGGCCCTGACCCTGCCCGTCGCCTACGTCGGCGCCATGGGTTCGCGCCGCACCCACCTGGACCGCGACGCCCGGCTCCGCGAGGCGGGCGTCCCCGAGACCGCGCTGGCCCGGCTCCGCTCGCCGATCGGCCTCGACCTCGGCGCGCACACCCCCGAGGAGACCGCCCTGTCCATCGCCGCCGAGATCGTCGCCCTGCGCCGGGGCGGCACCGGCGTCCCGCTGCGCGGCGCCCACACCCCGATCCACCACGACGGCCCCACCGGCTCCGAAGGCCGTGTCGGATCGGCCGCCTGACACCCCGGGCTGCTTTCTCTGAGAGGCCCGTCCGCCCCGGCTCCCGCCGACGCCCCGCCCCCGCGTCAGCCACGCCCACCGGCCGCCCGCCGCGAACCCGTACCCGCGTACGCCCGTCCGCCCGTACGGAGTTCCCGCAGGCCGCGCCGGCAGCGCACGCCGACCGCCCGGCCTGCCCCTGCGGCCGCCGAAAGGCATCCGCGGGTCCCCGATCTCCTGCAGTGAGCCGACGGTCTTTGCCGTTCTCCTCCCACCGGGTGGGTCAGAGCGTGCCCGGCACACCGTGGACAGCGGCCACGGCACCCGGCACCACGCCCTCTCACTGCACCGGCCAAGGGTCCGAGTAGCTCCTTCCCCTTGCTCACCACCGCTTTCCTCCCAGAAGTGGCCGCACGGAGCACCCACCGGATCCGGGAGGCAGCCCGGAACATCGGTGAACGGCTGCCGACCGCGAGCTCTTGAGCCCAGTCGTCGGCGCCACCCTCACCGGAGGACGGACCGACGCCGACGACCGCCAGTCGGCATGTCTCGCATTCACTTGTGAGGCAGCCCTTGGCCCTGCCGCGGGTCACCCGCATTCACCAGCGGGCGACGAGCGTCTCGTCTGCACCACGGCCCCGGTACAGCCACATCGTCCCTGGGGCGACCTCACCCGCCAGATATCCGACGATGGGGTCGCGCTGGGCGGCGCTGTCCAACTCGCCGAGCAGTTCCAGCGCGTCAGGTAGAGCGAAGAACGCGGCCTTCTCGATCTCGTCGTCCTCCGGCGCGATCTCCCCCGACCAGCCGCCGACCTCGAAGGCGGCGGCCCACGCCGAAGGATGCGAAGCGGAGTCGACGTGCACGAGGAACGCGGTCCGCACCGGATCGCCGACCAGCAGCCCGGTCTCCTCCCTCAACTCCCGCCGCAATGCCCCGTGTGCGAGTTCGCCGTCCTCGACGCCGCCGCCCGGGAGCGACCAGAGGGACTCACCGCCCGCACCCAGGCGCTCCCGCACCAGCAGGACCTCGTCCCCCCTGCGGACGACCGCCATGACCAGTTGCGCCCGGGGCTTCGGCATCCTCGCCTCCTCTTCCGTCATGGCGCAGACCGTACGTGACGGCGCTTCGGAGCAGCCGCGTGCCGACGACGAGCGCCGCGTTCACCTCGCGGCGTACGAACTCTCCGTATGGTGCCGGAGCGACTGGCCGGTGTGCGGTACGCGTTCCCGGCCGAGCGCTGACGGCGAAGGGCGCGAAATCCGGTTGCCCGTCGGCGGCGGTGGTGGATGCAATGTCGGTGTGAACACCCAGGTGCGCCCGCCGGGACGGAAGCGCACCGCCGGGCCCTGCCGCTCGGCGATCTGGGTTGACCGGGAGCGCATCGTCACGAGAGCGGGACGCCTACGCATGGACACGCCACCCACGCCGAGAGGGCCGGAGCGGACCGACGGGCCGCCTGTCCGGATCGGCGCTCGCATCGCCCGAGCCCGGCCGGACGTCGCGGCCATGGGCACCCGGGGGGAGATCCGGTTCTCCCGCACGTCAGGCGCCGGCGTCCGGCAATGGGCCGCGGCGCCGATCCAGGTCGTCGACCGGGACCCGGCGGAACCCGATCGCTTCCGGATCTCCACACGGGCTGAGGGGCACGGGCGACCTTCGGCCCCGGAGCGGCGGCAGCTCTGACGCACCAAGGCTCCGGACGGTCCCGCCGCTCCCTCGGGCATGTCCGCCGGGCCCGCCGGGCGTCAGGGCAGCAGCCCCAGCCGCCGCGCCGCCACCACCGCCTCCAGCCGGGTGTGGGCGCCCAGTTTGCGCATCGCCGAGCGCAGGTACCCCTTGACCGTCTCCGGCCGTACCCCGAGCCGGCCCGCCACCGCCGCGTTGGTCGCCCCGCCCGCCACGCAGACCAGCACGTCGACCTCGCGGGGGGTCAGCACCGCGGGCGGCATCTTCGGCGCGCCGGGCGGCGCCGCGGACTGGGGATGTCCGGCGCGGGCCAGCCGGGTGCAGGCGGCGAGGAGTTCGGCGCGCAGGGCCGGGTCGGCCAGCCGGGCCGCGAGGGTGCGCAGCTCGCCGTGGATCTCGCGGACCTCCTCCCACGCCGCGGGAGAGCCGGGCAGTGAGGGCTCCCCGGCCCGCGACAGCAGGTGCGCCGCCTCCTCGCGGGCGACCAGGGCCTGTTCGATGTCGCGTGCCGCCGCCACCGCCGCCGACAGGGTCCGGTCGCCGACCGGGGTGGGGGCGCGCAGCGCTCCGTACAGCACGCCCCGGACGTGGCGGTGGACGACGACCGGGACGGCGAGGACGGAGCGCAGGCCCTCGGCGGCGACCGCCGCGTCGTACTCGTGGCTGATCCGGCGCGAGGCGCGGTAGTCGGTGACCGCGCACGGGCGGGTGAGGGCGACGGCCTTGCCGCCCAGGCCGTTGCCGGAGGAGACGTTGAGGCCGCGCAGGGCGGTGGTGCCCGTACCGCTCAGCTCGGCGATGCGTACCTGGTGGCGTCCCTCGATGAGCCCGCCGAAGGCGATCGGCAGGCCGGTGGCGCGCCGCAGCCTGGTCAACGCCTCCCGCATCTCGGCGCCTTCGAGATCGCCGCCGCGCGCCCGCCCGCGCGAGCGATCCTGTCCGCCCGTCGTCACATCCGTGCTCCTTCCTGCCCCTTCGCCCTGCTCGTCCCGGTCCCGGACGTTCGGGCATGGTCCGTCCGTACCCCCGTCCGGGGGTGGTGAGACCTGCATCACGAATTAGACGATGGTAGGCAGTGGTCCGGCAATGAGGAGGACACATGGCGGCAACCAGTGCCACCGAACAGTTCCGCGAGGCCCGGGACTTCCTGCTACGGCACCGCACCGATTACGAGACGGCGTACGCCGGGTTCAGGTGGCCCCGGCCCGAGCGGTTCAACTGGGCCCTCGACTGGTTCGACGTCATCGCCGAGGGGAACGACCGGCCCGCCCTGCACATCGTCGAGGAGGACGGTGCCGAGACGGTCGTCAGCTTCGCCGCCATGGCCAGGCGCTCGGCCCGGACCGCCAACTGGCTGCGCGGACTGGGCGTGGCCCCCGGCGACCGCGTCCTGGTGATGCTGGGCAACCAGGCCGAGCTGTGGGAGACGGCGCTCGCCGCGATGAAGCTCCGCGCCGTCGTCATCCCGGCCACCCCGCTGCTCGGCCCGGCCGACCTCCGCGACCGGGTGGAGCGCGGCGGGGTGCGGCACGTGATCGCCCGTACGGAGGACTCGCCGAAGTTCACCGACGTACCCGGCGGGTACACCCGGATCGCCGTCGGGCCGCCCGCCGAGGGATGGCGGCCGTACACCGAGGCGGCCGACGCCTCCGCGGAGTTCACCCCCGACGGGCCGACCGACCCCGCCGACCCGCTGATGCTGTACTTCACCTCCGGCACCACCGCCCGGCCCAAACTGGTCGAGCACACCCATGTGTCGTACCCCGTGGGCCATCTCGCCACCATGTACTGGACCGGTCTGCGCCCCGGCGACGTCCACCTCAACATCTCCTCGCCGGGCTGGGCCAAGCACGCCTGGTCCAACCTCTTCGCCCCGTGGAACGCCGAAGCCACCGTCTTCCTCCACAACTACACCCGCTTCGACGCCGACCGCCTGCTGCGGGAGATGGAGCGCGCGGGCGTCACCACCTTCTGCGCGCCGCCGACCGTCTGGCGCATGCTCATCCAGGCCGACCTCACCCGGCTCGCCACCCCGCCCCGGGAGGCGCTGGCCGCCGGGGAACCCCTCAACCCGGAAGTCATCGAACAGGTCCGCCGCGCCTGGGGCGTGACCATCCGGGACGGATTCGGCCAGACCGAGACCGCCGTCCAGGTCGCCAACACCCCCGGCCAGCGCCTCAAGCCCGGCTCCATGGGCCGCCCCAGCCCCGGTTACGCCGTTACCCTCCTCGACCCCGTCACCGGCGAACCCGGCGCCGACGAGGGCGAGATCGCCCTCGACCTCGCCGCCCGCCCCGTCGGCCTGATGACCGGCTACCGGGGCGATCCGGAGCGCACCGCCGAGGCCATGGCCGGCGGCTACTACCGCACCGGCGACATCGGCGCCCGCGACGCCGACGGACACCTCACCTACGTCGGCCGCAGCGACGACGTCTTCAAGGCGTCCGACTACAAGATCAGCCCCTTCGAACTGGAGAGCGCCCTCCTCGAACACGAGGCGGTCGCCGAGGCCGCGGTCGTCCCCGCCCCCGACCCGCTGCGGCTCGCCGTCCCCAAGGCGTACGTCGTCCTCGCCGCGGGATGGGAACCGGGCCCCGACACCGCCAAGCTGCTCTTCGAGCACTCCCGCGCGGTCCTCGCCCCCTACAAACGGCTGCGGCGCCTGGAGTTCGGCGAGCTGCCCAAGACCGTCTCCGGCAAGATCCGCCGGGTCGAACTGCGCACCGCCACCGCCGCCGGATCGGACGCCGAATACCTGGAGGAGGAGTACCGGTGACCACCGCACCCGCCACCCTCAGCTACGCCCACGGCACCGGCACCACCCCGCTGCTCCCCGACACCATCGGCGCCTCCCTCGCCCGCACCGTCGCCGCCCACCCCGGCCGCGAGGCCCTCGTCGACGTCGCCTCCGGCCGCCGCTGGACCTACGCCCGCTTCGCCGAGGACGTCGAGACGCTGGCCCGGGCCCTGCTCGCCCGGGGTGTCCTCAAAGGCGACCGGGTCGGCATCTGGGCGACCAACTGCCCCGAGTGGGTGCTGGTCCAGTACGCCACCGCCCGGATCGGCGCGATCATGGTCAACATCAACCCGGCCTACCGCGCCCACGAACTCGCCTACGTGCTGCGCCAGTCCGGCATCGGCCTGCTCGTCGCCACCCCCGGCCACCGCACCAACGACTTCCGCGCCCTGGTCAACGAGGTCCGCGAGGAGTGCCCCGCCCTGCGCGAGACCGCCTACCTCGGCGAGGAGAGCTGGACGGCGCTGCTCGCCGCCGCGTCCGGCTGCCCGCCCGACGCGCTCGCGGAACGCGAGGCGGAGCTGAGCTGCGACGACCCCATCAACATCCAGTACACCTCGGGCACCACCGGCTTCCCCAAGGGCGCCACCCTCTCGCACCACAACATCCTCAACAACGGCTACTTCGTCGGGGAGAACGTCGGCTACACCGAGCAGGACCGCGTCTGCCTGCCCGTCCCCTTCTACCACTGCTTCGGCATGGTCATGGGGAACATCGCGGCCACCACCCACGGCGCCTGCATCGTCATCCCCGGCCCGGTCTTCGACCCCGTCGCCACCCTCACCGCCGTCGCCCAGGAACGCTGCACCGCGCTGTACGGCGTACCGACGATGTTCATAGGAGAACTGAACCTCGCCGACTTCGCCTCCTACGACCTGACCTCGCTGCGCACCGGCATCATGGCGGGCTCGCCCTGCCCCGAGGAGGTCATGAAGCGGGTCGTCGCCGAGATGCACATGGCCGAGGTCTCCATCTGCTACGGCATGACCGAGACCTCACCGGTCTCCACCCAGACCCGGCGCGACGACAGCCTCGCCCACCGGACCGGCACCGTCGGCCGCGTCCTGCCGCACCTGGAGATCAAGGTCATCGACCCCGGCTCGGGCATCACCCTGCCCCGCGGCGAGGCCGGTGAACTCTGCACCCGGGGCTACTCGGTGATGCTCGGCTACTGGGAGGAGCCGCAGCGCACCGCCGAGGCCGTCGACCCGGCGGGCTGGATGCACACCGGCGACCTCGCCGTCCTCCGCGACGACGGGTACGTGGAGATCGTCGGCCGCATCAAGGACATGATCATCCGCGGCGGGGAGAACATATACCCCAGGGAGATCGAGGAGTTCCTGTACACCCACCCGAAGGTCGCCGACGTGCAGGTGGTCGGCGTGCCCGACGGGAAGTACGGGGAGGAGGTGCTGGCCTGTGTGATCCCGCGGCAGAGCACCGGGCCGCTCACCCTGGAGGAGCTGCGCGCCTACTGCCGCGACCGCCTCGCCCACTACAAGGTCCCCAGCCGCCTCCAGCTCCTCGACGCCTTCCCCATGACCGTCAGCGGCAAGGTCCGCAAGGTCGAGCTCCGCGACCGCTACGGCCGCTGACCCCGGCCCCGCCCCGGCCGGCCCCGGACGCGTGACGCCTCCCCACACGCGTCCGGGCCGCCCGCTCACCCGTCGCTCCCCGCCCGCCGGGCCAGTTCCCCCGCCGCCCCGCTGACCGGCAGGGCCGTGCCGCGCGGGTCGAGGGCGAAGAGGGCCAGCCCGATCCCGTCGGCCCGGTGCCTGGCCCCCGCCGTGTAGCCGCCCCGCGCGAAGTGCACCGCGGGCAGCCCGGCCGCCAGGCCGCTCAGCCACAGGCATTCCACCGCCCGGGCGCCGACCGGCCGTACCGCCGTCTCCACCTCCGCCAGGACGCCGTCGGCGCGCAGCCCCACCGCGCTGGCCCCGCGCCGCTCCATCCGCCGTACCTCCCGGTGGCCCAGCCGCTCCAGCCAGTGCACGGCCAGCGCCACCGGGTCCCAGGCGGGCGCCGTCCCGTGGCGGGGGACCTTCGGCTCCCCGCGGGTCGCCGCCTGCGGCACCGAGAGCACCGGCAGGGCCAGCACCGCCCCGCAGCCGCAGTCCAGTTCGGGCTGCGGCCACCGGTCCTGGCGGCCGCAGGCGCCGCACCGCACGGTGATCCAGGAGTCCTCCCAGACCCGGTGGACGAGGGGCCGGACCGGCGCCCCGAGCGCGGGCGGCGCCACCACGGGCGCACCGCACCGGCACGGGTACGCCGTCGGCGCGTACTGGTGGTCGCGGCGGCAGACCGGGCACCGCACCGGAACGCGGTCGGGCATCGCAGGCTCCCCTCGCCGAGGTGGTCGGCGGCCCATCGTCTCCCAGGAAGGCGGCCCGGGGCGGGCGTTCGCCCGGTTTGCCCGCCGGCCGAACGGCCGCCCCGCCGAGCTCACGTCCTGCCCCGCCCGCCGGTCTCCCCTTGACGCTGCCGGAACCTCGACTCTAGATTGATTCCACATAACAGAATCAGTTTTCCGTAGAGCGAAAAAACCCTGTTGAGGGAGGGGTCGGCCGATCCTCGCCTACGGAAGCTGATGCGGCACCCGGCGACCGGCGGGCGCGACGGGAACCGGGGCCGCCGTCGAACCAGGAGACCTCCATGGCTCGTATGACCGCTGCCCGCGCGGCAGTCGAGATCCTCAAGCGCGAAGGCGTCAGCCGCGCGTTCGGCGTGCCGGGCGCGGCCATCAACCCCTTCTACGCCGCGCTCAAGGCGTCCGGCGCAATCCAGCACACGCTGGCCCGGCACGTCGAGGGCGCCTCCCACATGGCGGAGGGCTACACCCGCACCCACCCCGGCAACATCGGGGTCTGCGTCGGCACCTCCGGCCCCGCCGGCACCGACATGATCACCGGTCTCTACTCCGCCTCCGGCGACTCCATCCCGATCCTCTGCATCACCGGCCAGGCGCCGACCGCCCGTCTCCACAAGGAGGACTTCCAGGCGGTCGACATCGCCTCCATCGCCGCCCCGGTCACCAAAATGGCGGTCACCGTCCTGGAGCCGGCCCAGGTCCCCGGCGTCCTCCAGCAGGCCTTCCACCTGATGCGCTCCGGCCGGCCCGGCCCGGTCCTGGTCGACCTCCCGCTCGACGTGCAGATGGCCGAGATCGAGTTCGACCCGGAGACCTACGAGCCGCTGCCCGTCTACAAGCCCGCGGCCACCCGCGCGCAGGCCGCCAAGGCGCTGGCGATGCTCCAGGAGGCCGAGCGCCCGCTGATCGTGGCGGGCGGCGGCATCATCAACGCCGACGCGGCCGACCTGCTCACCGAGTTCGCCGAACTGACCGGCGTCCCCGTGGTGCCGACCCTGATGGGCTGGGGCGTCCTCCCCGACGACCACCCGCTCAACGCGGGCATGGTCGGCCTGCAGACCTCGCACCGCTACGGCAACGCGACCTTCCTGGAGTCGGACTTCGTCCTCGGCATCGGCAACCGCTGGGCCAACCGCCACACCGGTGGCCTCGACGTCTACACCGAGGGCCGCACCTTCGTCCACGTCGACATCGAACCCACCCAGATCGGCCGCGTCTTCGCCCCCGACTACGGCATCGCCTCCGACGCCCGCGCCGCCTTGGAACTCTTCGTCGAGATCGCCCGCGAACAGCGCGACGCCGGGACCCTGCCCGACCGCTCCGACTGGTCCGCCACCGCCCAGGAGCGCCGCGCCACCCTCCAGCGTCGCACCCACTTCGACGACATCCCGATCAAGCCGCAGCGGGTCTACGAGGAGATGAACCGCGCCTTCGGCCCGGAGACCCGGTACGTCTCCACCATCGGCCTCTCCCAGATCGCCGGCGCCCAGATGCTCCACGTCTACCGGCCCCGCCACTGGATCAACTGCGGTCAGGCGGGCCCGCTCGGCTGGACCGTCCCCGCCGCCCTCGGCGTGGCCGTCGCCGACCCCACGACGCCGGTCGTCGCCCTCTCCGGCGACTACGACTTCCAGTTCATGATCGAGGAACTGGCGGTGGGCGCCCAGCACCGCATCCCCTACGTCCACGTCCTGGTCAACAACGCCTACCTGGGGCTGATCCGGCAGGCGCAGCGGAACTTCGACATCGACTTCCAGGTCAACCTGGAGTTCGAGAACATCAACGCGCCCGAGCTGGGCGTCTACGGCGTGGACCACGTCAAGGTCGCCGAAGGGCTGGGCTGCAAGGCCCTGCGCGTCACCGACCCCGCCGAACTGGCCGGGGCCTTCGAGGAGGCCCGCAAGCTCGCCGAGGAGTTCCGCGTCCCGGTCGTGGTCGAGGCCGTCCTGGAGCGCGTCACCAACATCGCGATGAGCGGGAGTGACATCGACAAGGTCAACGAGTTCGAGGAACTCGCTACGGAGCCGGGGCATGCGCCCACCGCTGTGCGGACGCTCAAGGGGTGACCCTGGCGGGGCTGTAGGGGGGGCGGCTGCGGGTTGTGGCCGCCTCCCGCCACCGCCCTGCGGTCGCGACGGCGCCTCCGGCGCCACCCGCTGGAACAACTCCCACAACTCGTCCGGCACCAGCCGCTTCGAGGCCGGCAATACCCGCGGCTTCGCCTCGGCATTGAGGGCATCCGCCCCGTGCGCCGCGAGAGTTTTCGGTCCTGGGACCGACAAGAATCCTTCGATGTCTCTCTGTGGCGTGCCAGGAGCGTCTTCAGCGGGCTGGGTGGTTCCCTGCCCATACCGTGGGGATTCGGCCTGACCACGGATTTGCCTGTTCGAGTTGGCCGGCGAGGCGGAAGAGCCGGCCTTCGAGGCCGTATCCGGCGGCGAACTGCATACCTACCGGAAGCCCCGTCCCGGCGTCGGCCGTCACAGGTACGGACATGGCGGGCGTGCCCGCCACGTTGAACGGCATGGTGAACGGCGACAGGTCATTGATGCGCTCGATCCAGCCGAGGCCGTCCAGTGTCTCCACACCCTCGGTATGAGTGCCCAGAGGCAAGGGGGGCTCCGGCAGGGTCGGCGTGAGGAGGATGTCGTACGCGTCGAAGTACCGCGCCAGGCTTCGGGCCACCCGGTTCCGCATCGCGAGAGCGGTGAGGAATTGCGCGCCGCCGACCCGCTGCCCGTAGCGGTAGCCGGCGAGGGTCGCCGGCTCAAGGGCTGAGGAGTCGATGGGACGGCCGAAGGCGGCGGCCAACCCGTCGACCAGGGTGGTCAGGTTCACCGTCATGAGCTGGGCGTTGGCCAGGACGAATTTCTCCCAGTCGGCGCCGAGGTCGATCTCGGCCGCCTCCACCTGGTGACCGAGGGATTCAAGCAACCGCACGGTACGGGAGAGGGCGTCGGTCACCGGGGCGGTAGTGCGGCGTCCGCCCCACGCTTGGGCGAGGACACCGATTCGCAACGAGCCCGGATGACGGGTGACTTCCTCCGCGTACGGCCGTGACGGCTGCTGGGCGAAGTAGGGGTCGCCCGACTCCGGGCCGCGTATTTGATCGAGCAGTACCGCACTGTCGCGTACGGTGCGGCTGACGCTGCCGTGCACGGCCAGGCCGTTGAAGACCTCGTCGACGTCGGGCCCCATGGACACCCGGCCACGGGTGGGCTTGATCCCGAAGAGGCCGTTGTATGCGGCGGGGATACGGAGCGATCCGGCGGCGTCGGTGCCATGGGCGACCGGGACCACCCCGGCGGCGACAGCGGCGGCCGCGCCTCCACTGGATCCGCCCGCGCTGCGCTCCAGGTCCCACGGGTTGCGGGTCGCGCCGTACAACGCTGATTCCGTGGAGATGCCATAGGCCATCTCCGGTGTCGCGGTGCGCCCGAACGTCACGAGGCCCGCGCGCCGGAAGCGCTGCATCAGCGAGGAGTCGGCGCCGGCGACGTTACCGGCCGCCAGGCGGCTTCCCAGCTCCATCCGCCTCCCGGCCATGGCCACCGCGATGTCCTTGATCAGAAAAGGGACGCCGGCCAGTGGCGTGCTACCGGGGACAGGCTCGTCGTCGGTCAGCCAGGTCTCCACGACGGCGTTGATCCGCGGATCAACTGCCTGTACAGCCTCGCGCGCGGCTGCCTCCAACTCGGCGGGGAGCACCTCGCCCTTAGCCACCAGCTCCGCCAGCCCGACCGCGTCGAAGCTCACGTACTCAGAAACTTTCACTGCCACTCCCTGACAAGAACGATACCGCTCAGTTCCGAACGATACTCTACGGTATCGAAGGGGTCTGGCTGGTACCGTAGGGGGTTGTGGACCGCACGATCGACCGGAGTGACGGAGTAGTCATGGCATCGACCCTCAGCAGGCCGGGCAGAGTGGCGAAGCTGCCGCCTCGTGAGCGCATCCTCGACGCGGCCGAAGAGCTCTTCCAGAGGGAAGGGATCCGGCAGGTGGGGGTCCAGACGATCGCCGACAAGGCCGAGACCACCAAAATGGCGATCTACCGGCACTTCGAGACCAAAGACGCGCTGGTCGCGGAGTGGCTGCGGATCGTCGCCGCCGATTACCAGGCGGCCTTCGACCGCGTGGAAACCGAATACCCCGACCAACCCGAGGAGCAGATTCTGGGCCTGGCCCGCTTCATCGCCGAGGGGCTGCCGACGATCTCATACAGGGGCTGTCCGTTCATCAACTCCCTCGCCGAGCTGCCCGACCGCCTTCATCCGGCACGGCAGGTGATCGAGGACCACAAGGCCCACCAGACCCGCAGGCTGATCGGCATGTGCACCAAGGCCCAGATGCCCGACCCCGGACAGGCCGCGGCCGAGATCACCTTCGTACTCGAAGGGGCGCAGGTCAGCACACAGAACGGAAGCGTCGATCAGACGGGAGACCGCCTGATGAAGATCGTCGAGGGAATCGTGGACCGGCACCGCTCCCACCTCAGCGCACACAGGGCGGCTGACTGACCGCCCGCGCCGCCCGACTGACCGCCCGCGCCGCCCGACTGACCGCCCGCGCCGCCCGACCGGCCACCGCATAACGTGGGCATGCGAGTGGGGCCTGGCGCCCCCGCCCACCTGGAAAGCTTCTTTTCCGGGCGGCACCGGGGAGCCGGTGGCGGCCCTGCTCAGGCCGGGAAACGCGGGCTCAAACACCGCGGCCGACCACATCACCGCCGCCCAACTGGCCTTGTCCCAACTGCCGAAGGCATACCGGCGCGGGCGCCGGGCCCTGATCCGCACGGATTCTGCGGGCGGCACTCACGACTTCGTGGCCTGGCTCGCCCGGCGGGGACGGTGGCTGTCCTATTCGGTGGGCATGGTGATCACCGAGGCGATCCACAGCCACGTGCTGAAGGTACCCACCTCGGCCTGGTCACCAGCCGTCGAGGCGGACGGCGAGATCCGTGGCGGGGCCTGGGTCGCCGAACTCACCGGCGACGTCCTGGACGGCTGGCCTCAGGGCATGCGGCTGATCGTCCGCAAGGAACGGCCGCACTCCGAGCCCAGTTGCGGCTGACGGACGCTGGCGGCATGCGGCTGACCTGTTTCGCCACCAACACTTCGGGCCGGCCGATCGCCGAGCTCGAGCTCCGGCACCGGCTGCGGGCCCGGGCCGAGGACCGGATCCGGGCCGCCCGGGCCACCGGTCTGCGTAACCTGCCCCTGCACCGCACTGCCCAGAACCGCATCTGGCTGGAGATCGCGCAGATCGCACTCGACCTGCTGGCCTGGATGATGAGGTGGAAGTCGTCGTCGCGCATTGCGAGCGGGCGACCCTGCGTGTCGGTGACGTGTTTCTGAAGGTGGACGGCGCTCAGGCGCGTGTCGACGTCGAAGTGGAGGCGATGGCCCTCGCGTTTCCGACTCCGGCGGTCCTGTGGCGCAAGCCGCCGGTGCTCGCGATCGCCGCGCTGCCGGGGACGACGCTCGGGCGCCTGGGCGGGCCGTCGACCGGTTCGCCGGCGGCGTGGGCCGCGGCGGGCGCCGCCATCCGGAAGCTGCATGAAGCGCCCCTGCCGCCCATGCGGGGCCGGGCAGGCCGGAGCGTCCTCGCGCTGGCGGCGGAGCTCGACCGGGAGTGCGAGTCGCTCGTGACGAAGAGGGTCCTGCCCGCCGACCTGGTCACCCGCAACCGCCAGGTCGCCGAGACCGCGCTCCGGCCGTGGGCTCCGCCCAGCGCGCCTGCATCGCCGCCTTCTTCGAGCAGCACCTGCGACAGCGGCCCCAGGACCTGCTGGACGGTCCGTCGCCCGCCCACCCGAAGGTGCGGTTCGTCGACTGAGCACCGACGGCACGAAAGGCCCCGGACGCGTGAGGCGTCCGGGGCCCAGGCGCTCCCGTGGAAGGGGAGAAGTCCGACCGCGGCGGCGGCGATCGCACCCCGTCGCGGCCCCCTCAGGGCCGGGCGCGCACGACGGAACGCGTTGACCACCGCACTGGCTCGTCGCCGCCGCGGTCGTACGGGCCCTCGCGCGCGGCTGGTGAGAGCCGGGCGGAAGGGCGGTCTGGGGGCCCGCGCCCGCCGGTCGACCCCTCATCGGGACCGGCGGGCGCGGGGCACGCTCCGGGGACGGCCTCCCCGGCTGCCGCGGAGCGTGGTACTGGGGGCGGGTCAGCCCTCGCGCAGGGTTTGCACGGCGGCTTCGACGCGCTTGCCGTACTCGGGGTCGGCGGCGTGGAAGTGGGCGAGGTTCTTCTCGATCACGTCCTCGCGGGAGACCTGGGAGAGCCCGCCGGCGATGTTGGCGACGAGCCGGGCCCGCTCCTCCTCGGACATCAGCCGGAACAACTCGCCCGCCTGGAAGAAGTCGTCGTCCTTGGAGTGGGCCGGGGCCTCGTGGGTGCCGGTGTGGCCGTTGACCGCGAGCGGCGAGGCCAGCGGGGTGCCGGTCTCCTCCGGGCCGCCGTACGAGTTGGGCTCGTAGTTCTTCTCGCCGCGCGGCTGGGCGTTGGCGGCCATCAGGCCGTCCCGGCCGTAGTTGTCGGCGGTGGTGGCGCGCGGCGCGTTGACCGCGAGCTGGGTGTGGTTGACGCCGAGCCGGTAGCGGTGCGCGTCCGCGTAGGCGAAGAGGCGGCCCTGGAGCATCTTGTCGGGGGACGGGCCGATGCCGGGCACGAAGTTGTTGGGGGAGAAGGCGGCCTGCTCGACCTCGGCGAAGACGTTGTCGGGGTTGCGGTCGAGGACCAGACGGCCGACGCGGCGCAGCGGGTAGTCCGCGTGCGGCCAGACCTTCGTCAGGTCGAACGGGTTGAAGCGGTAGCCGTCCGCCTCGGCGGCGGGCATCACCTGGACGTAGAGCGTCCAGGACGGGTGCACACCGCGCTCGATGGCCTGGAGCAGGTCGGTCTGGTGGGAGTTGGAGTCCTTGCCCGCCAGCTCCTGGCCCTGCTCGGAGGAGAGCGAGCGGATGCCCTGGTTGGTCTTGAAGTGGTACTTCACGAAGAAGGCTTCGCCCTCGGCGTTGGTCCACTGGTACGTGTGCGAGCCGTAGCCGTTCATGTGCCGGTACGAGGCGGGGATGCCCCGGTCGCCCATGAGCCAGGTGACCTGGTGGGTGGCCTCGGGGGCGTGCGCCCAGAAGTCCCAGACGTTGTCGGGCTCCTGCTTGCCGGTGAACGGGTCGCGCTTCTGCGAGTGGATGAAGTCCGGGAACTTCAACGGGTCCTTGATGAAGAAGACCGGCGTGTTGTTGCCGACGAGGTCGTAGTTGCCCTCCTCGGTGTAGAACTTCACCGCGAAGCCGCGCGGGTCGCGGACGGCGTCGGCCCCGCCGAGGTTGTCGGCGACGGTGGAGAACCGGGTGAAGAGCTCGGTCCGCTTGCCGACCGTGCTGAGGAACGCCGCACTGGTCAGGTCGGACACGTCGTCGGTGACGGTGAAGTGGCCGTACGCGCCCGAGCCGCGGGCGTGCACGACGCGCTCCGGGATGCGCTCCCGGTTGAAGCGTGCCAGCTTCTCCAGGAGGTGCTGGTCCTGGAGGAGGAGGGGACCGCCGACGCCGGCGCTGGCGGAGTTCTGGTTGTCGGCGACAGGAGCGCCCGACTCGGTCGTGAGCACACGCTTCGACATGGGGACCTTCCGTACGGGTGAGCAACTACGGAAAAACTCTTCCGCTGGGTGGAGCGTTGCGTGGAGCGTAGGTTCGGCGGAACCGAACGTCAACAGTTTGTTGAAACAGTGGGCGGAGCTGTGCTCCGCCGACCGGAAGAAGAAATGAGCAGGCAAGAGGTATCCGGGTGGTGCCGCCGCCTGGGCGCGACAGGACAGGTGTCAGCGACGGCACCACCCGGACATTCAGGGGCCGGACCGCGTGGTCCGGAGCCAGGGCGTGTCCGTGAAGTCCTGTGCGGTGTCGGCGTGGCGAGCGTGCGTGCCGGGCGCCTCGGGCGCCTCGGGCGCCGTGGACGCCGTGGACGCCGTGGACGCCGTGGACGCCGTGCGGGACTTTGTGGACATGCCCTGGGGCGGCAGGCTCAGACCTGGCCGCCGGAGAGGCGCTCGACCCCGCGCAGCAGTGCCGAGTGGTCGAGGCCGCCGTCGCCCTGCGCCCGCAGCGAGGCGACGAGCTGGGCGACGACCGAGCCGACGGGCAGGGCCGCGCCGACGGTACGGGCGGCGTCGGTGACGATGCCCATGTCCTTGTGGTGCAGGTCGATCCGGAAGCCGGGGGCGAAGTCGCGCTGAAGGAAGTTGTCCTTCTTGCGGGCCAGCACGGTGGAGCCGGCCAGTCCGCCCCCGAGCACGTCGAGCGCCGCGCCCAGGTCCACGCCGGACTTCTCCAGGAAGACCACGGCCTCGGCGCACGCCTGGATGTTGACGGCGACGATGAGCTGGTTGGCGGCCTTCACCGTCTGTCCCGAGCCGTGCGGGCCGCAGAGCACGATGGTCTTGCCCAGCGCCTCGAAGACGGGCCGCGCCTCGTCGAAGTCGGCCTGCTCGCCGCCGACCATGATGGAGAGCACCGCCTCCACGGCGCCCGCCTCACCGCCGGAGACCGGCGCGTCCAGGACCCGGACGCCCTTCTCCCGCGCGGCCTCGGCGAGGTCGACCGAGGTCTGCGGGGTGATCGAGGACATGTCGATCAGCAGGGCGCCGCGCCGGGCGTGGGCGAGGATGCCGTCGGGTCCGTAGGCGATCGCCTCGACCTGCGGGGAGGCGGGGACCATCGTGATGATGACGTCGGCCTCGCGCACCGCCTCGGCGATGGAGGCGGCGGCCTTGCCGCCCGCGGCGGTGAGCCGGTCGAGCTTCTCCTGCTCCAGGGTGTAGCCGGTGACGGCGTACCCGGCCTTGATCAGGTTCTCGGACATCGGGGAGCCCATGATGCCGAGGCCGATCCAGGCGATCGACGGGCGGGCGGTGTCGGCGGTCTTGCTCATCGGGTGCCTCTCTCGGGGGTCGGGGGGCCAGGGGGAGCGGGGCCGGCCCGGGTGTGCGCGGTCCGTCGGCGGGCGCCGGCTCAGGGGCGGGCGGCGCGCAGCTCGGCGGGGAGCCAGCCGAAGGCGTCGGCGCTCGGGCGGTCCCCGGGCTTGTACTCCAGGCCGGTCCAGCCGGTGTATCCGGCGGCGTGCAGCCGGTCGAGCAGCGACTCCAGGGGGAGCGTGCCGGTGCCCGGGGCGCCGCGGCCGGGGTTGTCGGCGATCTGGACGTGGCCGGTCCGGGCCGCGTGGGTGTCGATGACGGCGTACAGGTCCTCGGTGGACAGGCCGTTCATGGACAGGTGGTACAGGTCCATCAGGAAGGTGGCGTTGGCCAGCCCGCTCGCCTCGTTGACCCGGTCGGCCAGCGCGACGGTCTCGTCGGCGCCGAGCAGCGGGTAGCGGGGCGACTCCGGCTCGTTGAGCGCCTCCAGGAGCAGCGTCGCGCCGATCCGGTCGGCGGCGCGGGCGGCCAGCACCAGGTTCTCCAGGGCGAGTTCGTCCTGGGCCGCCGGGTCGGTGCCCTCGACGCGGTTGCCGTAGAGCGCGTTGAGCGCGGTGCAGCCGGTGGACTCCGCGAAGCGGGTCGCCACGTCGAGGTTGGCGCGGAAGCGGCCGGACTCCTCGCCGGGCAGCGAGAGCGCGCCCCGGTCCGGGCCCGGCAGCTGGCCGGCGTAGAAGTTGAGGCCGACGAGCTGCGTGCCCGCGTCTTTCAACGACTTGGCCAGGGCGTCGAGTTCGTCCTGCGGGGGAGTGGGGGTGGCCACCCAGGGCCACCACAGCTCCACCGCGGTGAAGCCGGCCGCCGCCGCTGCGGCGGGCCGCTCCAGAAGCGGCAGTTCGGTGAAGAGGATCGAGAGGTTCACATCGAACCGCTGATTGGCGTAGCCCATGGGGAGACCGATGCTCCTTCCGTATTGCGGAAGTATGTTTCTGCTCAACGGAAGATTGCCCGGACGGTTCGGCGGCTGTCAAGGGGGTGGTGGTGAGCCGTCGGTGGTGGGGCGGGGGTCCGGCCGTGCCCGCGTAGGCCTTCCGGCCGGGCGTTCACCTCGCCGGAACCCGGCCGCCGCCCGGGTCCGTTAGGGTCGGGGCGAGGCCGGGCGCCACGAGAAAAAGCCAGGTCGAGGGAGAACGGCGAACAGGGGCGCAATGCGATTGCGAGTGGAATTCACGACGGAACCGTTCGATCTGGACGAGGCGCCCCCGCACGCGCTGGTGGCCCGCGAGGTGATCTCCTCGGCCGACCTCGACGCGGTGGACGTCGGCCCGTTCGGCAACACCGCCGAGGGCGGCGCCGACCAGGTGCTCGGCGCCGTCGACGCGCTGCTGCGCGAGGCGCTCGCCTCCGGGGCGACCCGGGTCTCCCTCCAGGTCAACGTCATCGAGGGTGACCGGTGAGCGCGGAGGGACCGGCCGCGCCGGTCGCGGGGGAGGCAGTCGTGGGCGAGCCCTTCGTGGACGCCGTCAAGCCGCTGGTCGACGCGATGGGTGGCGAGCTGCTGCCGCCGGCCCGCGCCGGTGAGGAGGACGTGGTCCTCTCCTGGGAGGGGCGCGAGGTCGTCGCCGTACGGCTGCCGCAGCTCAGCGACTCCCTCGACCAGATCATCGCCGCCCTGGAGCGCAAGCACGGCCGCCCCCTCGCGGAACTCGACCGCAGGGCCAAGCAGGCCGTCGTCCGCACCCTGGAGGCCCGCGGCGCCTTCTCCGTCCGCCACGGCGTGGAGACGGTCGCGGGCGCCCTGGGCGTGAGCCGCTTCACCGTCTACAACTACCTGAACCGGTCCGAAACCCGCTGAAACACCGCAACAGACGCGAAATCCGTTGAAGCGGCGTGGGGCTCCGGGCGGGACCGCGCGCGGCCCCTCAAGCCTCACGTGATCCTCCGAAGCGCGCCAGGCGCCCTCGCCGTGCACGGCCCTCGCCCCCGCGCAGGCCCCGCCCGCCCCGCGAAAACCCGCCGCCGTCCCCTGTCCGGACGGCGGCTTTCGCGTGGCCGGCGGCCCTCGGGAGCGTGAAAATGAGTTCACAGCATTGTTTCAACAAAGTGTTGACGCCGACTCGTCGACGGCGTTAGCTATCCGCAGCCCGTCCAGCACAAGGCCACGGAGGCTCCCGTGACTACGAGTTCGCCGCCTGCGTCCGGGGGATCTTCCCAGGACAGCGCGGGCCTCACCCGGTTCAACGCCCTGCCCCGCGAAGCCGCCGACGCCGCCCTCACCGAGGTCTGCGCCGCTCGCGACTGGGCCGCCGCCCTCGCCGAGGGCCGCCCCTACGCCAGCCCCGAAGCCCTCTACGCCGCGAGCGACGCCGCCCTGGCCGACCTCGACGACAAGGGCCTCGACGAGGCGATGGCCGGCCACCCGCCGATCGGCCGCCCGAAGCCCGGCGACCCCACCTCCTCGCGGGAACAGCGCGGCATGGCCGACGCCGACGAGGGGCTGAAGGCCGAGATGCTGGAGCTGAACCTCGCCTACCAGGAGCGGTTCGGCCACGTCTTCCTGATCTGCGCCACCGGCCTCGACGGGAAGCGGATGCGCGACGCGCTCGCCTCCCGTCTGGAGAACACGCCGGAGCGCGAGCGGGAGAACGCCCGCACCGAACTGGTCAAGATCAACCGCATCCGGCTCGGCCGCCTCCTGGCGGAGCCGGCCGCGGACGCGCCCGCCCCCGAGGAAGAGAACGCATGAGCACCGACACCACCGCCTCGGTGTCCACCCACATTCTGGACACCAGCATCGGCCTGCCCGCCCGGGGGGTGCGGGTCACCCTGAGCGCGCGCACCGGCGCCGGGGCCCCCTGGGCGGAGCTCGGCACCTCCCGTACCGACGGGGACGGGCGCTGCAAGGACCTGCCGGCGCTGCCGGCGGAGACGGCCCACGTACGGCTCGACTTCGACACCGAGGCGTACTTCACGGCCGACGGCACAGAACCGAAGAAGCAAGCCGAGGCGCAGCAGGACGCCCCCCGCGTAAGGGACAGCGGTGCGTTCTTCCCCGAGGTGGCGATCACCTTCGCCGTCGCAGAGGGCGAGCACTACCACGTACCGCTGCTGCTCAACCCGTTCGGCTACTCCGTTTACCGAGGGAGCTAGCAGACAGATGACCGTCCGACCCCAGCCCGGCCGCCCGGCCGCTTCCCGCTCCAGCCGCCCGGTGATGCTCGGCCAGAACCAGTACGGCAAGGCCGAGAACCGCGTCGTCAAGATCACCCGCGAGGGCGCCACCCACCACATCAAGGACCTCAACGTCTCCGTCGCCCTCTCCGGCGACATGGAGGAGGTCCACTACTCCGGCTCCAACGCCAACGTCCTGCCGACCGACACCACCAAGAACACCGTGTTCGCCTTCGCCAAGGAACACGGCATCGAGTCGGCCGAGCAGTTCGGCATCCACCTGGCCCGGCACTTCGTCACCAGCCAGGAGCCCATCCACCGGGCGCGGATCCGCATCGAGGAGTACTCCTGGGAGCGCATCCCGGCCTCCGACGCCAACTCCCAGTTCATCGGCGCCGACGAGGTCAAGCACTCCTTCGTCCGCCAGGGCCAGGAGACCCGCCTCACCCAGATCACCTACGACGGCGAGCGGTGGGAGGTCGTCTCCGGCCTCAAGGACCTCGTCGTCATGAACTCCACCAACTCGGAGTTCTGGGGCTACGTCAAGGACAAGTACACGACGCTCCCCGAGGCGTACGACCGCATCCTCGCCACCCAGGTCGCCGCCCGCTGGCGGTTCAACTGGACCGACGACGAGCAGCGCATGCCGCAGTGGGAGACCTCCTACAAGCAGGTGAAGAAGCACATGCTGGAGGCGTTCGCGGAGACGTACTCGCTCTCCCTCCAGCAGACGCTGTACCAGATGGGCGCGCGCATCATCAACCACCGCGCGGAGATCGACGAGGTCCGCTTCTCCCTGCCCAACAAGCACCACTTCCTCGTCGACCTGGAGCCCTTCGGCCTCAAGAACGACAACGAGGTGTACTTCGCCGCCGACCGGCCCTACGGCCTGATCGAGGCGACCGTGCTGCGCGACGGCTGCGAGCCGCGCATCCCGGAAGACCTCACCAACCTCTGAGCACCAGCAACCTCTGAGCACCAGCCGGGCCGGAGGGGGAGCGGGCGGCGCCACCGCCCGCCACCCCCGCCGGCCGGGGCGGACCCCGCCGTGCGGACCGGGGCCCGCCCGCACCGGCCACCCTCTCGGCACCCGGGGGACGCACCCCGGCCGGCGGCCCCGCGCCCCGGCCGGCCCCGGCACTCAAATTCCCAGGGTCCTGCCGTACCCGGCCACTCCTCGCCAAAGGACTCACCATGGCAGCACCGGCAACCCCCGGCACCGCGGACGGCGCGGACCGCCTGGTCATCGAGAACGCCCACATCGCCACCGTCGACGCCGACGACACGGAGTACGCCCACGGCCACCTGGTGGTCGCCGGGGGGCGTATCGAGTCGGTCGGCGCGGGTCCCGCCCCCGAGGGGCTGACCGGCGTCACCCGGCGCGTCGACGCCACCGGGCACCTGGTCACCCCCGGCCTCGTCAACACCCACCACCACTTCTACCAGTGGATCACCCGGGGCCTGGCGACCGACCACAACCTCTTCAACTGGCTCGTCGCCCTCTACCCCACCTGGGCGCGGATCGACGAGTCGATGACCTACGCGGCGGCCCAGGGCTCGCTCGCCATGATGGCCCGCGGCGGCGTCACCACCGCCATGGACCACCACTACGTCTTCCCGCGCGGCTCCGGCGACCTCTCCGGCGCGATCATCCGCGCCGCCGCCGAGACGGGCGTCCGCTTCACCCTGGCGCGCGGTTCCATGGACCGCGGCGAGAAGGACGGCGGGCTGCCCCCGGACTTCGCCGTGGAGAGCCTCGACGGCGCGCTCGCCGCCACCGAGGAGACCATCGACCGGCACCACGACACCTCCTTCGACGCGATGACGCAGATCGCCGTCGCGCCCTGCTCGCCCTTCTCCGTCTCCACCGAACTCATGCGCCAGGGCGCCGAACTCGCCCGCCGCAAGGGGGTACGCCTGCACACGCACGGCTCGGAGACCGTCGAGGAGGAGCAGTTCTGCAAGGAACTGTTCGGCATGGGCCCCACCGACTACTTCGAGTCCACCGGCTGGCTGGGCGAGGACGTGTGGATGGCGCACTGCGTCCACATGAACGACTCCGACATCGACGCCTTCGCCCGCACCGGCACCGGCGTCGCGCACTGCCCGTCCTCCAACGCCCGGCTCGCCGCCGGCATCGCGCGCGTCCCCGACCTGCTCGCCGCCGGTGTCCCCGTCGGCCTCGGCGTCGACGGCACCGCCTCCAACGAGTCCGGCGAACTCCACACCGAGCTGCGCAACGCCCTGCTCGTCAACCGCCTCGGCCCGCACCGCGAAGCCGCGCTGACCGCGCGTCAGGCGCTGCGGCTCGGCACCCACGGCGGGGCGCGCGTCCTCGGGCGCGGCGACCAGACCGGCTCCCTGGAGCCGGGCAAACTCGCCGACCTGGTGCTGTGGCGGATGGACACCCTCGCGCACTCCTCCATCGCCGACCCGGTGACCGCCCTGGTCCTCGGCGCACCGGCCCCCGTGACCCTCTCCCTCGTCGGCGGCCGCACCGTCGTCGAGGACAACCACCTCACCACGGTGGACGAGGACGCCGTCGCCCGCTCCACGCGGGACGAGGCACAGCGCCTGGCGCGGATCGCCGCAGGCGGCTGACCCCCTGAACTCCGGCCGGGAGGGACGGTTCCCGGCCGGGGTCCGAGCAGCCGAGCGGGCTGCTCGGACGCCGCCCCGGTGCGTGGCCCAACGCCTCACGCCACCGGGGCGGTCCGTACCGACCCGCGCCGCACACCGCGCGGCCGGTACGACCTGGGCGCACCACAGCACGACCAAGAACACGACAGAGACACCGCAGACCCTCGCCGCTCGGGCGCGACGAGGCGCACCGCCGCACCCTCCATCCGGGTGCGTACCACCGTATTCCTGGCATTTCGCATCACCTCCCAGAAGCACGTGCCGCAACGCGACGGCACAGGAAAACAACCGGAGGAGCCGCAGTGGCCGACACGCCCAGGTTCAACCCGAAAGACCCGGCCCACGACCCCGTCGAGGGCGAGGGGCCGATACCCCGACAGAAGACCGGTCAGGAGCCGGTCGAACCGGGGGCCGCAGAGCCCGCCGGCGAGCCCGCCGTCCACCCCGTCGACGAGAAGCTGCCACCGCTGAAGATGGCCACCACCGGCCTCCAGCACGTGGCCGCCATGTACGCGGGCGTCGTCGCGCCCCCGCTCATCGTCGGCGCCGCCGTGGGCCTCAGCGCCACCGAACTCACCTTCCTCACCGGCGCCTGCCTCTTCACCGCGGGCCTCGCCACCTTCCTCCAGACGCTCGGCATCTGGAACATCGGCGCCCGGCTGCCCTTCGTCAACGGCGTGACCTTCGCCGGCGTCGCCCCCATGCTCGCCGTGGTCGACTCCACCGACGACAAGAAGGACGCCCTGCCGATCATCTTCGGCGCGGTCATCGTCGCCGGAGTCCTGGGCTTCTTCGCCGCACCGTTCTTCAGCAAACTCGTCCGGTTCTTCCCACCCGTCGTCACCGGTACGGTCATCACCCTCATCGGTGTCTCCCTCATGCCGGTCGCCTTCGGCTGGGCCCAGGGACCGTCCCCGGAGGCGCCCGACTTCGGCTCGGCCACCAACCTCGGCCTCGCCGGGATCACCCTCCTGGTCGTCCTGCTGCTGCGCCGCTTCACCCGCGGCTTCGTCAAACAGATCGCCGTGCTGCTGGGCCTGGTCATCGGCACGGTCATCGCGATCCCGTTCGGCGCCACCGACTTCGGGCCGGTCGCCGAGGCCGACATCATCGGCTTCCCGACGCCCTTCCACTTCGGGCCGCCGCAGTTCGCGCTCGCCGCGATCATCTCGCTCTGCGTCGTCATGGTCGTCTCCATGACCGAGTCGACCGCCGACATGCTCGCCCTCGGTGAGATCGTCGACAAGCCCGCCGACGAGAAGACGATCGCCGCCGGCCTGCGTGCCGACACCCTGGGCAGCGCCATCAGCCCGATCTTCAACGGCTTCATGTGCAGCGCCTTCGCCCAGAACATCGGCCTGGTCGCCATGACCCGCATCCGCAGCCGCTTCGTGGTCGCCGCCGGTGGCGGCTTCCTCGTCCTGATGGGGCTCTGCCCGATCGCCGCCTCGCTCATCGCGGTCGTGCCCCGCCCGGTCCTCGGCGGCGCGGGCGTCGTCCTCTTCGGCTCGGTCGCCGCCAGCGGCATCCAGACGCTGGTCAAGGCGGGCCTGGAGAAGGACAACAACGTCCTGATCGTCGCGGTCTCGCTGGCCGTCGGCATCATCCCGATCACCGCGCCGGACTTCTACCACGCCTTCCCGGAGACCGCGAAGATCATCCTGGACTCCGGCATCTCCACCGGCTGCGTCGCCGCCGTCCTGCTCAACCTGGTCTTCAACCACCTCGGCAAAGGCCAGGGCCGAGACAGCGACGACGTCACCGCCCCCATGGAACCGGCGGCCGACCTCCCGTCCCACCGCCAGGGGGCCGGAGCGCACTGACCCGCCCGCGCCGTACCTCGCACCGCTGATCGCCCGGTCCCGGCAGGGGCCGGGCGGCCGGCGTCACGGGACGACGGCTCCGTCCTCCCCGCCCCCTGCGCCACACACCGCTCCAGCAGAGCCCGCGCAGCCACAGCTCCGTACCGGTCCGCCGAGCCGCCCCCAGCGCCTCGCCGATCAGCTCCCGTTGCCGTCCGGCCCGCCGCTCGTCGACACCGCCCGCCGCCACCTCGCCGTCCGCCCCCTTCACGTGTCGATCCGGTACGTGTCCCCATACACCCGCCAGACCAGCGGCGGGTCCAGGCGCAGGTTCCCCTCGCGGAGGAAGACGCGCTGGGCGGTGTCGATCCGGGACGTGTCGGTGTGCGAGGGCTCCTCCCGCCGCCCCGTCCGCCGTCCCCCGCCGCCTCGCCGGAACAGGCCGCCAGTACGGCCACCCCCAGCAGCGCGGCACCGACCTCCCTGCGCGTCCTCGCCCTCAACTCGCCCCCGCCGTCCGCAATCCGCCCCGCCGTCCCGATGCCTTGCGCGGCACGCACCGCCGCCCCTCGGCCGAGCGTAACCGCGCCCCCCGCCCACCGGGCCGGGCCGCCCCGCTCAGTCCCGGCGCGGCGAGGCCAGCAGATACGGCCCCGCAGGCCGGACACCCTGGTGGTGGCTGACCTGCCAGCCCGCCTCCGTCAGCGTCCGCGACCAGGCTTCGTCCACCCGCTCCGGAGGCGCGCCGCCCACCGGCCGCACCTCGACCGCGTCGGGCTGCGGCGTCTCCGAGACCCGGTACCCGCCGGGCTCCTCGGCGGCGGGCGGGAACCCCGCCGCCTCCAGGACCAGCGCCGCCGCCCGCACCAGATGCTGCCGCTCCCAGCCGCAGAGCCGACCGGTCGCCCCGTCCGCCCGGGTCATCCGGCGCAACTCCCGCATCCCCGACCAGGCACCCCGCGCCTCCCGCAGCCGCGCCGCACCGCCCGGCGGATCGTCCTGCCCACCGGTCCGCGCCCGGAACCCGCCGTCCTGCGCGGGCCGTTCGCCCGGGACGGGGCAGTCCGGGGGCGGCGGCGAGACCGGCGCGTCCCCCTCCCGCAGCCGGTGCCCCGCCGGAGTCAGGAAGCAGGCGTGCGGCGGCCTCGGATGGCGGAAGGCGAGGCCGCGCCGCACCAGGCCCTCCAGCTGCGCGGCCGTCCCCGTCAACCGTCCCGTGCCCGGCTCGGCCGCCTCGATGATCCGCTGCTGCGCCCCCGTCACCGGTTTCACCATGACCGCACCTCCCGTCCGGCGCGCCCCTGCGCACGCCCACCGTCCAGAGTGCCGGGCGGCACTGACAATGTGGACCGAACGCCGGGAGTACCGTCCGACGGAATTCGGCACGAGCCGATCAGGGGGGACGAGCCTTGGCGCTGAACAAGAAGGGGTCCCGGCGAATCACCGTCGACGGGGCCAAGTACCGCTGGCGGGTCCGGCGGAAGCCCACCTACTCGCAGGGGCTCTGCTGGACCCCGCTGACCTACGCCGTCGAAGTGGCCGACGGCGACCTCGTAGGCCGCGGCCGCCGAGGCCCAGTCGGCGGCTCCGGCGAGCGAGGACTCCAGCACGGCCACCTCCTGGAGCGCCTTGACGGCGCCCGCCCCGGTGTGCGGACGGGCCACCGTGGCGGCGTCGCCGAGCAGCAGCAGGCGCTCCGAGGCGTACCGGGGCGCCGTCACGTCGTACAGCCGCTGGAGGAAGACGGAGCCGGGGCCCGTGCGGCGGATCAACTCGCCCCAGAACGGGGGCAGCAGCTCGTCGGTGATCTCCGTCAGCCGGGCCCGGTGGGCCGTGTCCAGGGTGCGGGAGGCTGCGGTGGCGCCGGGGCAGCACGAGCGCCGCCGCACACCCGGCGATCGAACCACCGATCACCGCCACGGGCTCCACCACACCGCTCGTCCCGCTCGCCATCGCGCACCCCCTGTCGGCGGCGGCCCCGGCACCGCCGCGCTCATGGTGCCGGAACGCGCGGAACGGCGGGCGGTTACGGGCCGGGCCGCCCGTGCGCGCTCACCGTGCGGCGAACGCCTCCACCTCCCACCCCCGAGGCGGCTCCGCCCCCGCCCGTGAGCAGGTGACGGCCGCCGCGCGGGCGGCGAAGGCGAGGATCTCGGCCCAGCCGGCCGCGTCCAGCCCGGCCGCCGCCGCCGGGGTCAGCAGGTCGCGTTCGGCGAGGGCGTGCAGGAGGGCGGCGTTGACCGTGTCGCCCGCGCCGATCGTGTCGACCACCTCGACCTTCTCGCCCGGAACGGAGTGCTCGGTGCCCTCCCGGGTGCGCACGGTCAGGCCGTCCCCGCCCCGGGTGAGGACGACGGCGGCCGGACCGGCGGCGGCCAGCTCCGGCAGGCCCAGGCCGAGCCAGTCGGCGTCCTCCTCGCTCAGCTTCAGCAGCGAGACGTGCGGGAGCCAGCCGCGGAACCGGGACCGGTAGGCGTCCGCGTCGGGGATCAGTTCGGCTCGGATGTTCGGGTCCAGGGCGACGAGGACGCCGCGCGCCGCCTCGCGCCGCATCAGCTCCTCGTAGGCGCTCGCCCCCGGCTCCAGCACCAGCGAGCAGGTGCCGAAGGAGACCGCCCGTGTCGGCTCCGGCAGGGCGGGCGGCAGGGTGAAGAGGCGGTCGGCGGTGCCGCCGGTGTAGAAGGCGTACGAGGCGGAGCCGTCCGCACCGACCGCCGCGACGGCCAGCGTGGTCGGCTCGGGGCCCCGCTGGACGAGGCCGGTGGCGACGCCTTCCTCGGCCAGCCGCTCCAGGAGGGAGGCGCCGAAGGCGTCGGTGGAGACGCGCGAGCAGAAGGCGGCCTCGCCGCCCAGCCGGGCCAGCGCCACGGCCGTGTTGTACGGACCGCCTCCGCGCACCGGCCGCAGCGGGGTCAGGGCGTCGCCCCGGACTTGCGGCACCAGGTCGATCAGAGCCTCACCGGCGACGACTATCACAGGAAATGTCCCTTCGGGGGTGGTACGCGGCGGCCCGGCGCGGCGTCGGCCGGGCCGCCAGGGTAGACCGGTCAGACCGCCGCTGGGGAGCGGCCGGGCGTGCTGTCGGCGACCGGGGGCAGGCCGTGCGCGCCCTTGGCGTCGGCGCGCCACCGGCCTGCCGGGTCACGGTCGATCAGGCCGGCCCGGCCGCGTGCCCCTCGGCGGAGAGGGCGCTCTCATTCCTCTCATGACTGCTGAGCGCTTCTCCCATCCCGTCAGGCGCGTATTCCTGGACTTGGGCAGGGTTGCTTATATCTTGCGTTGTGTAGCTGCGGCCGGCTGCTGCCCCGCACTGTTCAGCTCAACGTGAGTGAGGCCCACATGACTTCGTCCACCACTGAACCACCGACCTTGGTAGCGGACGAGAAACGCGGCCCGGGCAGCGTGGCAGTCTCCTGGCTGACCACGACCGATCATAAGAAGATCGGTCATCTCTATCTCATCGCCTCGTTCTTCTTCTTCGTCGTGGCGGGCCTGATGGCACTGCTGCTGAGGGCGGAACTGGCACGCCCTGGAATTCAGATGGTCTCGAACGAGCAGTACAACCAGACTTTCACCATGCATGGCACGATCATGCTGCTGCTTTTCGCCACGCCGACGTTCGCCGGTTTCGCCAACGCGATCATGCCCTTGCAGATCGGTGCTCCCGACGTGGCTTTCCCGCGCCTGAACATGCTGTCCTTCTGGCTGTTCCTCTTCGGTGGACTCATCGTCCTCGCCAGCCTTCTCACTCCCCAGGGGGCGGCGGATTTCGGGTGGACCGCCTACACCCCACTGAGCAGCGGTGAGCGTACGCCCCAGGTGGGCGGGGACCTGTGGATCATGGGCCTCGCGCTCTCCGGGTTCGGCACCATCCTGGGCGCCGTGAACTTCATCACGACCATCGTCGTCATGCGGGCTCCCGGTATGACGATGTTCCGGATGCCGATCTTCACGTGGAACATCCTGTTCACCTCGGTGCTGGTGCTGCTCGCCTTTCCCGTGCTGGCAGCCTCGCTGCTGGTGCTGGAGGCGGACCGCCGGTTCGGCGCCCAGGTGTTCAGCCCGGGGAACGGAGGTGCCATCCTCTGGCAGCACCTGTTCTGGTTCTTCGGTCATCCCGAGGTGTACATCATCGCGTTGCCATTCTTCGGCATCGTCACGGAGATCATCCCGGTGTTCTCCCGCAAGCCCATTTTCGGCTACTTCGGACTCGTCGGCGCCACCATCGCGATCACCGGCCTCTCCATCACCGTGTGGGCGCACCACATGTTCGCCACGGGAGCGGTATTGCTGCCGTTCTTCTCCTTCATGACGTTCCTCATCGCCGTGCCCACCGGCGTCAAGTTCTTCAACTGGATCGGCACCATGTGGAAGGGGTCGCTCTCGTTCGAGACCCCCATGCTGTGGTCGATCGGCTTCCTCGTCACCTTCCTGTTCGGCGGGCTGACCGGGATCATCCTCGCCTCCCCGCCGCTGGACTTCCACGTCACCGACAGCTACTTCGTCGTCGCCCATTTCCACTACGTCGTTTTCGGCACGGTCGTTTTCGCGATGTTCGCCGGATTCCACTTCTGGTGGCCCAAGATGACCGGCACCATGCTTGACGAACGGCTGGGGAAGATTCACTTCTGGGCCCTCTTCACCGGATTCCACATGACCTTCCTCGTCCAGCACTGGCTCGGCGCCGAAGGAATGCCCCGCCGCTACGCCGACTACCTCGCCGCGGACGGCTTCACCGCACTCAACACCGTCTCCAGCATCGGGGCCTTTCTCCTGGGCGCCTCCACGCTCCCGTTCTTCTACAACGTCTGGAAGACCGCCCAGACCGGCGAGCGCGTGGAGGAGGACGACCCGTGGGGGTTCGGCCGGTCACTGGAGTGGGCCACCTCCTGTCCACCGCCACGCCACAACTTCGTCACGCTCCCCCGCATCCGCAGCGAGTCGCCCGCCTTCGACCTGCACTACCCGGTCGTCGCACGGTGGGACGAGGCCGAGGGCGCCGGTAAGCGTGACGTCTTCGAACCCGGGGGGCACGGCAAGTCGTCCGGGGGCGGCCGCCGATGACCGCGCCCCAGGAGCGCCGCGTGCGGCAGCGCACGCCGTCCGCGTACCCCAGCGACGGGGAGATCGAAGCGTTCCTCGCGGTGGAGGAGGAGAGGGCCAGGGCCCGCCGGGCGGCGGAAGCCCTCGCAGACCTCGTGCCCCGCCTCTCCGCCGTCCAGCGCGACGCCCTCGTCCGCCGCTACACCCACGACCGCCTAGCCCTCGCCCAGGACGCCCGCGCCCGGCTCGACCGGCAGCGCGCCGCCCAGGAGGCCCGCGACCGGCTGCGTCGCCGGTGCGCGACGACGGCCCTGCTCCTCGGCGCCTTCTGCACCGCGCTCTCGGTCCTGGCCCTGCTGACGATGGCCGCCTGAGGCAGGCGCCCCGCACCGTTCGGGGCACCGCCCGGTGCGTGCGGGCGCCGTGACCGGGAACACGCCAGACCTGCCCCCGCGCGTACGACAGGAGTCAGTCTGATGTCAGCCCCGCCCCCGCTGCCCGGCCGCGACGAGTCCTACTGGATGGAGACCGCCCCCGGCCCCGAGCGACCGCCGCTCGCCGAAGACATCGAAGTGGACGTGGCCGTGGTCGGCGGCGGCGTCGCCGGGCTCAGCGCCGCGTGGGAGCTGAGCCGGGCGGGACGGTCCGTCGCGGTGCTGGAGGCCGACCGTGTCGCCTCCGGGGTGACCGGCTACACCACCGCCAAGGTCTCCGCGCTGCACTCGCGCGTCTACGACCCGCTGCGCCGCGCCCACGGCGCCGAAGCCGCCCGGCTGTACGCCGACTCGCAGCGGGACGCCGTCGAACGCATCGCCCGCACCGTCACCGAACTGGCCGTCGACTGCGACTTCGAACGGGCCGACGCCTACACCTACGCCGCCGGTCCCGCCTCGGCCGACGCGATCGCGGCCGAGGCCCGGGCCGCCGCCGAGGCGGGGCTCGCGGCCCGGCACGTCACCGAGACCGGCCTGCCCTTCGCCGTCGCCGGGGCCGTCCGGCTCGACGGCCAGGCCCAGTTCCATCCCCGCAAGTACCTCCTCGCCCTCGCCGCCGACCTGGAGGCCAGGGGTGGCCGCGTCTTCGAACGGAGCCGCGTCACCCGCCTCTCCGAGGGCCAGCCGTGCCGGGTCACCACGGAGACCGGGCAGCAGGTCACCGCGCGGGACGTCGTCATCGCCACGCACTACCCGGTGTTCGACCGGGCCCTGCTCTTCGCCCGGCTCAGCCCGCGCCGCGAACTGGTGGTGGCCGCGCCCCTCGCGCGGGAGAGGGCGCCGCAGGGCATGTACATCACCGAAGACGAGGGGAAGCGCTCCGTCCGTACCGCCCCGCTCGACGAGGAGCACCGCCTGCTCATCGTCACCGGGGAGAGCTTCACGCCCGGCACCGGCGACCCCCGCGCCGCCCTGCGGCGCCTGGACACCTGGATGCACGACCGCTTCCCGGCGGCCGGGCCCACCGCCTACCACTGGGCCGCCCAGGACCTCGACCCGAGCGACACCGTCCCGCTCGTCGGCCCCTTCCACCCCGGCGCGCGCCACACCTACGTGGCGACCGGGTTCGGCGGCTGGGGCATGACGGGCGGCGCGCTCGCCGGACACCTCCTCACCAGCCTGATCACCGGTTCCGGCGTACCGCCGTGGGCGGACCTGTACGACCCGAGGCGGCTGAAGAGCCTTATGCGCGAGGGGCGGGCCCTGCTCGGCCTGCAGGCAGAGGTGGCCGGGCACTTCGCCGGTGACCGGCTGCGCGTCACCCACGTGGACAGCGTGGCGGAGATCGCGCCCGGCACCGGCGCGGTGGTACGCCTCGGCGGCCGCCGCTGTGCCGTCCACCGCGCCGAGGACGGCACGGTACGGGCCGTCTCCGCCAGGTGCACCCACCTCGGCTGCCTGGTCTCCTTCAACCAGGCCGAGACCGCCTGGGAGTGCCCCTGCCACGGTTCCCGCTTCGACGTCGACGGGGCGGTCCTCCAGGGCCCGGCGACCCGGCCCCTGGAGGAGCTGGACGTGCCCGAGGAGCGCGCCGACTGAAGTCGGTGGCCGTGCCCGCCGCTCGCCGGAGGCACGAGCCCGGAAGAAGAGACGCGCGGCGATGTCGAGAACGCGTGTCCGGCTCCGTCCCCGGTGTTCGTGCGCCCACAATGGGCGCACGAACACCGAGGAGAACCCCCATGGCCGTCGAGCTGGCCGGGGAGTTGTCGGCCGCGCCCGGGGCGGGCGGCGAGCCGATCCACGAGTGGCTGGAGGTGCGCCCCCCTCCCTGTCCGCGCCGCCCCACCGTCGCGGAGTGACCTCACCGGTGGACGAGCTCCTGCTCCGGAGCCTCACACCGAGCGTGCTCACCGTCCTCGCCCGCCGCGGAGCCGACTTCGCGGCGGCCGAGGACGCCGTGCGGGAGGCTCTCGTCGAGGCGTTCCGGCCTTCACCGGCCGGCCCTTCCCCGAGCTCTCGGCTCCCCCTGGGTACGGCTGTCCCCGTCCGGGACGCCAAGGGCTGGCTGATCACCGTGGCCGGGCGCGATTTCCGGGGCCGGCGCCCAGCTCGTGCTTACCGCCCGGGCCGGTCGCGCCGGCACTCGGACCAACCGGTCCGGCGGGTCCCCCGGTGCGGCCCGGCTTGGCGCTCGTCCCCGGGTCTCACGCATGGTTACTATGCACACTTCGTGCCGGGGAGGTCCCATCACAGCGCACCGCCTGGGAGTTGGCCGTGGAAGACGACGTAAATGACACGTGGGGCCTTGGAAGATGCTGAAAGAGGTCACCGCCACCCGTTACGTGCAGCCGCTGACCACCGGTGGTTCCGTCCCCGGAGTCGTCGAGGCCGACGACCTGGGCACGTACGTCGTGAAGTTCACCGGGTCGGCGCAGGGGCGCAAGGCGCTGGTGGCCGAGATCGTCGTCGGGGAGCTGGCGCGGCGGCTCGGACTGCGGGTGCCGGAGCTGGTGCTGGTCGACTTCGACCCGGCGGTGGCGCGGGACGAGCCGCACCAGGAGGTGCAGGACCTGGTGCGGGCCAGTGCCGGGCTCAACCTCGGCATGGACCTGCTGCCGGGGGCGGTCGACTTCCACCCCGGTGACCTCGCGGTGGACCCGCTGGAGGCCGGGCGGGTGGTGTGGCTCGACGCGCTCACGGCCAACGTCGACCGGACCGTGCACAGCACCAACCTGATGATCTGGCCCCCGGCCGGGACCCCGCGTTCGGCGCGGCGGCTCTGGCTGATCGACCACGGGGCGGCCCTCGTCTTCCACCACCGGTGGGAGAACGCCGCCGGAGCCGTCACCAAGCGGTACGACTTCCGCCACCACGCGCTGGGCGGGTACGCCCCCCAGGTGGCCGACGCCGACGCGGAACTGGCAGCCCGGGTCACCCTCGACCTGCTCCGCGAGGTCACCGCGCTGGTCCCCGACGCCTGGCTCGCCGACGAGCCGGGCTTCTCCTCGCCCGATCAGCTGCGCGAGGCGTACGCACGGCAGCTCGCCGAACGCGCCGCCGTCTCCGAGCAGTGGCTGCCGCTGGAGTTCCCCTCCGCCCGGCAGCTCGCCGAGGCCGACGCCGAACGCGCGGCCGCGACCCGCGCCGGGCGCCCCGCCTGGCTGCAGCACGTCCCCGACCTACACGGCAAGCCCGACGCGGCCCCCGACTGGTCCCGGCACCTGGGGTGAGCCGGGCCGGCCTCGGAGATGCCTGTGCCCCGGCGGTGGGCGCCGGGGCACAGGGCGTACGCGGGTGCGGCGGGGTCAGCCGACGAGCTGCTCGTAGGCGGGGAGCGTGAGGAAGTCGGCGTAGTCGTCGTCGAGGGAGACGGTCAGCAGCAGGTCGTGGGCCTGCTGCCAGCGTCCGGCGGCGAACGCCTCCTCACCGATCTCGGCGCGGATCGCGGCCAGTTCCTCGGCGGCGACCTCGCGGGCCAGGTCGCGGGTGACCAGGACGGTCGCGCCGTCCCGCTCCACCTCGACACCGGCGTTGATCCACTGCCAGATCTGCGAGCGGGAGATCTCGGCGGTGGCGGCGTCCTCCATCAGGTTGAAGATGGCGACGGCGCCCAGGCCGCGCAGCCACGCCTCGATGTAGCGGATGCCGACCTGGACGGCGTTGCGCAGGCCGTCGAAGGTGGGCTCGGCGTCGAGCGAGTCGATGGCGATGAGGTCCCCGGCGGCCACCGAGACGTCCTCGCGGAGCCGGTCCTTCTGGTTCGGCTTCTCACCGAGGACGGAGTCGAAGGACTCCAGGGCGATCGGCACCAGGTCGGGGTGGGCGACCCAGGAGCCGTCGAACCCGTCCCGGGCCTCACGGTCCTTGTCGTCCTTGACCTTGGCGAAGGCCACCTTGTTGACCTCGGCGTCGCGGCGCGAGGGGATGAACGCGGCCATGCCGCCGATGGCGTGGGCGCCGCGCTTGTGGCAGGTGCGGACCAGGAGTTCGGTGTAGGCGCGCATGAACGGCGCGGTCATCGTCACCGCGTTGCGGTCCGGCAGCACGAACTTGCGGCCGCCGTCACGGAAGTTCTTGACGATCGAGAAGAGGTAGTCCCAGCGGCCCGCGTTCAGCCCGGAGGCGTGGTCGCGCAGCTCGTAGAGGATCTCGTCCATCTCGTACGCGGCGGTGATGGTCTCGATGAGGACCGTGGCGCGGATGGTGCCGTGGGGGATGCCGACGTACTCCTGGGCGAAGGTGAAGACCTCGTTCCAGAGGCGGGCCTCCAGGTGCGACTCGGTCTTCGGCAGGTAGAAGTACGGGCCCTTGCCGAGGTCGAGGAGGCGCTGCGCGTTGTGGAAGAAGTACAGGCCGAAGTCGACCAGGGCGCCCGGCAGCGGGGTGCCGTCGGCAGCGCGCAGGTGGCGCTCGTCCAGGTGCCAGCCGCGCGGGCGGACGACGGCGGTGGCCAGCTCCTCCTGCGGCTTCAGCGCGTACGACTTGCCGGTGCGCTCGTCGGTGAAGTCGATGCGGCGCTCGTAGGCGTCGGTGAGGTTGATCTGGCCCTGGATGACGTTCTCCCAGGTGGGAGCCGAGGCGTCCTCGAAGTCGGCGAGCCAGACGCGGGCGCCGGAGTTGAGGGCGTTGATCGTCATCTTGCGGTCGGTCGGGCCGGTGATCTCGACGCGGCGGTCGTTCAGCGCGGCCGGGGCCTCGGCGACGCGCCAGGAGTCGTCCTCGCGGATGTGCGCGGTCTCGGGAAGGAAGTCGAGCGTCGAGTTCCGGGCGATCTCGGCGCGGCGCTCGGCGCGGCGGGCCAGGAGCTCGTTCCGGCGGGGGGTGAACCGGTGGTGGAGCTCGCCCAGGAAGGCGAGCGCCTGGTCCGTGAGGACTTCCTCCTGGCGGGGGAGGGGCTCGGCGTCGACGGTGACCGGCGTCGCGGACGGGGACGCGGGTGCGGACATGACTGTCACTTCCTTCACGTGGGGTGGCCCCTGGCGGGGCCGGTCCGTGGGGTTCCCCTGGCGGGGGGCCGCTGGTTGGGCTGCGGCACTGGGTGCCAGGGGGGGATTCGGGGCTTTTGGAGGGCCGTCTTCGAGGGCAGTGGTTCTGATCAGTGGATACTAGTTTCCTCATGGTGGAAGTTCAATGGTCTGTTGATGTCGAGAATCTTTCGGTCGATAGAAGGTGGCCCCGGGGCCCCGGGCCCCGCCCCCCCCCGGCGGGGGGCGGGGCCGGGGGGCCCCCCCCCCCCGGGGGCCCCGGGGGGCCCCCCGGGCCGGCCGGGCTGAGGTCGGCAGGGGGGGTACTCGTTCGCGCTGTTCGGCGGGCGGGGTGGAGTGGCGTGGCTGAGGGTGGAAAGGCGAGAGAGGTGTCGGTCCGTCTGTGCGGGGTTCTTCGCCGCGTCGAGAAAGGTGACTTGTGTCTGCCGTTTCGGAGTCTGCGTCGGAGGATGTCGGACGTACGCCCGTCGCGCTGCGGGTCAACGGGGAGCCGTACGAGCTGACCCTCGACAACCGGGCGGCCCTCTTGGACGTGTTGCGGGACGTGCTGGGGCTGACCGGGTCCAAGAAGGGGTGCGATCACGGACAGTGCGGGGCGTGCACCGTGCTGGTGGACGGGCGGCGGGTGAACAGCTGCCTGCTGCTCGCGGTGACGATGGACGGGGCCCAGGTCACCACGGTGGAAGGGCTGGGGGAGGGGGACGGGCTGCACCCGGTGCAGCAGGCGTTTCTCGACCGTGACGCCTTCCAGTGCGGGTACTGCACGCCCGGCCAGCTCTGCTCCACCCTCGGGGTGCTGGACGAGGCGGCGGAGGGGCACCCCTCGGCCGTCACCGATCCGGCGCATCCGGCGGGGGAGCCGGTGCCGCTCACCGAGGACGAGATCCGTGAGCGGCTCAGCGGGAACCTCTGCCGTTGCGGGGCCTATCCGAACATCGTCGACGCCGTACGGGATCTGAGCTGATGCGCACCTTCACCTATCTCCGGGCCACCGACGCCGAGGAGGCCGCGCGCGCCCACGGCGGCCGGGACGGCTCCCGCTACCTGGCGGGCGGTACCAATCTGGTCGATCTGATGAAGCAGGGGGTCGAGGCGCCCGACACCCTGGTGGACATCACGCGGCTGCCGATGGACGCCGTCAGCGAGGAGGCCGACGGAGTGCTGCGGGTCGGGGCGCTGGTGCGCAACAGCGACTTCGCCGCCCACCCCGTGGTCCGGGCGCGGTACCCGGCGGTCTCCGAGGCGCTGCTCGCCGGGGCCTCGGGCCAGTTGCGGAACGCCGCCACCACCGGGGGGAACCTGCTCCAGCGCACCCGGTGCGTCTACTTCCAGGAGCTGTCGATGCCCTGCAACAAGCGGGAGCCCGGCACCGGGTGCGCGGCACGCGAAGGCGTCCACCGCGACCACGCGGTCCTCGGCCACTCGGCCGCCTGCATCGCCACGCACCCCTCCGACCTGGCCGTGGCACTGGCGGCGGCCGACGCCGAGGTGGAGACCGCCGGGCCCGGGGGCGGACGCGTCATCCCGGTCACCGAGTTCCACCGGCTGCCCGGGGAACTGCCGGAGCGGGACACCGTGCTCGAACCCGGTGAGCTGGTGACCGCCGTACGGCTCCCCCCGCCGCTCGACGGCACCCGGGCCACCTACCGGAAGGTGCGCGACCGGGCGTCGTACGCTTTCGCGCTCGTCTCCGTGGCCGCCCAGGTCGCCCAGCGGGACGACGGGGCCGCGGAGCAGGTGCGGCTCGCCTTCGGCGGGGTCGCCCACCGGCCGTGGCGGGCGTGGCGGGCGGAGGCGGAGCTCACCGGCCAGCCGCTCTCCGAGGAGCGGGTGACCGCCGCGCTCGACGCCGAACTGACCGCGGCCGAGCCGCTGCGGGACAACGTCTTCAAGATCGGCCTCGCCCGCGACCTGGCCCGCGCCGTCCTGCTCGGCCTCACCCGGCCGTGAGCCCGCGGCCCACCGCCTTTCCGGCCCCTGCGAAGGAAGTCCGCTGAGATGACTGACACCACCTCGGAAATCGGTACCGGTGCTCCCCGCCGCGAAGGCCGGGAGAAGGTCACAGGCGCCGCGCGGTACGCCGCCGAGTTCGCCCCGGCCGACCGGGCCCACGCCTGGCCGGTGCCCGCCACCGTGGCCGCCGGGCGCGTCCGGTCGGTGGACGCCGCCCAGGCGCTCGCGCTGCCCGGCGTGATCGCCGTCCTCACCTCCGAGAACACCCCGCCGCTCACCCCGGCCGACGACCCGACGCTCAACGTCCTCCAGGGGGCTGACGTCCCGCACCGGGGCTGGTTCGTCGCCCTCGTCGTGGCCGAGACGGTGGAGGCCGCCCGCGCGGGGGCCCAGGCGGTACGCGTCACGTACGACACCCGGCCGCACGACGTCACCCTCACCCGCGACCACCCGCGCCGCTACGTGCCCGAGGAGGCCAACGGCGGCTTCCCCGCGGTCCGCGAGCGCGGCGACGCGCCGGGCGCCTTCGCCGACGCGCCGGTCCGGGTCGACACCTCCTACGACGTGCCGCCGCTGCACAACCACCCCATGGAGCCGCACGCCGCCACCGCCTCCTGGGCCGGGGGCCGCCTCACCGTGCACGACTCCAGCCAGGGCAGCACCACCGTCCGCTCCGTCCTGGCCCAGGCCTTCGGCCTCCCCGAGGAGCAGATCACCGTCACCTCCGAGCACGTCGGCGGCGGCTTCGGCTCGAAGGGCACCCCGCGCCCGCACGTGGTCCTCGCCGCCCTCGCCGCCCGCCACACCGGACGCCCTGTCACCCTCGCCCTGCCCCGGCGCGACCTGCCCGCCTCCGTCGGCCACCGGGCGCCCACCCTCCACCGGGTGCGGCTCGGCGCCCAGGAGGACGGCACGCTGCTCTCCGTCGAGCACACGGCGCTCACCCACACCTCCCGCATCAAGGAGTTCGTGGAGCAGGCCGCCGTCCCCGCCCGCGTCATGTACGGCTCGCCGCACAGCAGTACCGTCCACGAGGTGGTCGCCCTCGACGTGGCCAGCCCCTCGTGGATGCGCGCCCCCGGCGAGGCGCCCGGCATGTACGCCCTGGAGTCGGCCATGGACGAACTCGCCGAGCGGGCCGGGCTCGACCCCGTCGAACTGCGGGTACGCAACGACCCGGAGACCGAGCCCGACAGCGGCCGCCCCTTCAGCAGCCGCCACCTGGTGGAGTGCCTGCGCGAGGGGGCCCGCCACTTCGGCTGGCAGGACCGCGACCCGCGCCCCGGGGTGCGCCGCGACGGGCCCCGCCTGACCGGCACCGGCGTCGCCGCCGCCATGTACCCGGTCATGGCCTCCCCGTGCCAGGCCACCGCCACCGCACTGCCCGACGGCGGCTACCGCGTCCGGGTCAACGCCACCGACATCGGCACCGGCGCCCGTACCGTCCTCGGCCAGATCGCCGCCGACGCCCTCGGCGTCCCCGGCGACCGGATCCGCGTCGATATCGGCGACAGCGACCTGCCCTCCGCCCCGCTCGCCGGCGGCTCCTCGGGAACCGCCTCCTGGGGGTGGGCCGTCCACGAGGCGTGCACGGAGCTGGCCCGGCGCCTCACCGAGGCCCCGGACCTGCCGCCGGACGGGCTCACCGCCGAGGTCGACACCACCGAGGCGGTCCAGGCCGGATCGCCGTACGCCCGGCACGCGTTCGGCGCCCACTTCGCCGAGGTCAGCGTCGACACCGACACCGGCGAGGTCCGGGTGCTGCGCGCGCACGGGCGCTTCGCGGCCGGACGCATCCTCAACGCCCGTACCGCACGCTCCCAGTTCCTCGGCGGCATGGTGATGGGGATCGGCATGGCCCTCACCGAGCACAGCACCCTCGACCCGGCCTTCGGCGGCTTCGCCGAGCGCGACCTCGCCGCCTACCACGTCCCGGTCAGCGCCGACGTGCCGCCGTCCCCGGCCATGGACGTGGCCTGGATCGACGAACAGGACCCGCACCTCAATCCGGTCGGCGGCAAGGGCATCGGCGAGATCGGCATCGTCGGCATGGCCGCCGCCATCGGCAACGCCGCCCACCACGCCACCGGCGTCCGCTTCCGCTCCCTGCCCCTCACCCCGGACCACGTCCGGGCCGCCCTCGCCGGAGACGCCTGAGCGCGGAACCGGAACGTGGGGAGACACCCCCCTACGCGCCGCCCAGCCGCCACAGGTCCCCAGGGGTGTCGATGTCGTACGGCTCGGCGACGTCCCCGCACTCCACCAGCGCCACGGTGGCCGCGTGTGCGCGCAGGTAGTCCCGCGCACCGCGGTCGCCGTCCGCCCCGGCCGCCACGCCCCGCCAGTGCGCCGACCCGAAGAGCACCGGGTGGCCCCGCCGCCCCTCGTACGCGGCCGCCGCCAGCGTCCCGGAGCCCCGGTACGCGGAGCGGACCCGGCCGACGGCCGCCGCGCCGATGCCGGGCTGGTCGACCAGGCCGACCAGGGCGGCGCCCGCCCCGGAGCCGGTGAGGGAGGCGAGTCCGGAGCGCAGTGAGGAGCCCATGCCGGTGGCCCACTCCGGGTTCTCCACCAGGACGCAGCCGGTCAGGTCGGCGCGGGCCCGTACCGTCTCCGCGGCCGCCCCCAGCACCACGTGCACCCGCGCGCAGCCGCCCGCGCGCAGGGCCGCAACCGCCTGCTCCACCAGCGGGCGCCCGCCGTACTCCAGCAGCGCCTTCGGGCGGCCGCCGAGCCGCCGGCCGCCGCCAGCCGCCAGCAGCAGGCCGACCACCTCGTCCTCCCGTGTCCCGCCAGGTCCGCCGGGTGTCTCCGCTCTCGTCTCCACCCGCCCTGCATACCTCATGGGGGCGGCCGCCCGGGCAGGGCGTAAGCGGAATCCGGCCTGCCGAAAGGGCGGCAACGGTGGCAACAGCGGCGAATTCGCCCCGCCCGCTGGCGCGTCGGGCCCCTGCTGGCGTTTACTGAACGACCCCCGGTGCGCTTGACCACCGTGCCAGGGGGAGTGGGGAGCGGGACCATCACACAGGTGCGGCGCACAACGGTGTGCGCAGGGGAGGGGCCGTGTTGCGAAGCATGGACATGGGGCAGCAGGACCGGCAGGTCGTCGAGGCGTGCCAGGACCCGAGGATCGAGGAACTGCGCGGCGCCACGGTGCAGTTGCGCAAGCGGCTCGCCGCCCACCGGGCCGAGTTCCCGGACCGGGCGGTCGCCGAGGAGGAACTGGCGGCGCTCGGCGCGATGGCCCGGGAGGGCGCACCGGACCAGGGGCGGCTGCGCCGCTCGCTGCTCCTGGTCGTCGCCTCACTCGGCTCCGTGAGCGCCTTCAGCGGGGAGCTGACGCGGCTGCGCGCCGCCGTCGAGCTCTTCGGGACAGGGGTACGCGGCTGACCGGCGGCGGGGGCGTGCGGCCCCCGCCCGTCCGGGATCAGCCCGGCTGGCCGGAGGCGGCCAGTTCGACGGAGAGTTCCGCCGCCACCTGCTGGAGCATGGGGACGATGGTGACCACCGCCTCCTCGGTGACCCGGCCCGCCGGTCCCGAGATCGAGATGGCCGCCGCCGTGGGGGAGTCGGGGACCGGCACGGCCAGGCAGCGCACCCCGACCTCCTGCTCGTTGTCGTCGACCGCGTAACCGAGCCGCCTCACCTCGTCCAGGGCGCCGAGGAAGGCGTCCGGCGTGGTCAGCGTCCTGGCGGTGGCGGCCGGCATGCCGGTGCGGGCCAGCAGCGCACGCACCTCCTCCGGCGGGGCGTCGGCGAGCAGGGCCTTGCCGACGCCGGTGGAGTGCGGCAGCACCCGGCGGCCGACCTCGGTGAACATCCGCATCGAGTGCTTGGAGGGCACCTGGGCCACGTAGACCACCTCGTCGCCGTCGAGCAGGGCCATGTTGGCGGTCTCGCCGGTCGCCTCGACCAGGCGGGCCAGGTGCGGCCGGGCCCAGGTGCCGAGCAGGCGCGAGGCGGACTCGCCGAGGCGGATCAGGCGGGGGCCGAGCGCGTAGCGGCGGTTGGGCTGCTGGCGTACGTAGCCGCAGGCGACCAGGGTGCGCATCAGGCGGTGGATGGTCGGCAGCGGCAGGCCACTGGTGGCCGAGAGTTCGCTCAGGCCGACCTCGCCGCCCGCGTCCGCCATCCGCTCCAGCAGGTCGAAGGCGCGTTCCAGGGACTGCACGCCGCCGGACGGCCGGGGGGCCGCGCTCTCGGCGGAGGCGTCGGGGGTGCGGGACGTCGGCACGTCGCGTTCCTTTCGGAGCAGGCGGGCAAGGCTGCAGCCTACCCGGCGGGCGGCGCCCGCCTCCGGGCGCCGTGGGAAGGCGGCCGGAAGGGGGAACGCGTGGCGCCGGGACGGCCCGTACACACGGTTCATGTTCTGTTATCCGGAAGAGTAATTTCACAAAATGAAAACGTCCAGCGTACGGAGGGCGTCGTCTGGCCCCGGGCAAGGGACGCTCGCCCGGTGTTTCCCCGGTGTTCCCGCCCGGCGGCGGCGGAGTGAAACCTCCGGGGTGAGGCGGTCGGAGCCGCTCCGGGCGGCCCGGCCGCCCTTGACGGGGTCGGCCGGGGCGGGAAAACTCCTTCAACAGATCGTTGAAACCGGAGTCCGGGGGAAGCCCGGCCCCTCCGGCCGCCGCACGCGACGGCGCCACGCCGCCGAAGGCCCGCCGCCGCGTCCGCGCCACGCAGCACATAAGCAGGAAAGGGGCCGGGGTGCCGGAACTGGAACGGGTACTGCGCTCGACACGGGTCATCACTCCCACCGGAACACGGGCCGCCCAGGTCACCGTGGCCGACGGAACCATCACCGGCGTACTGCCGCACGACGCGCCGCTGCCCGCCGGGGTGCCCGTCGAGGAACTCGGGGACGCGGCTCTGCTGCCGGGGCTCGTCGACACCCACGTCCACGTCAACGACCCCGGGCGCACCGACTGGGAAGGGTTCTGGACCGCCACCCGGGCCGCCGCGGCCGGCGGCATCACCACCCTGGTCGACATGCCGCTCAACTCGCTGCCGCCCACCACCACCCCCGCCCACCTCAAGGTCAAGCAGGACACCGCCCGTCCGCAGGCCCACGTGGACGTCGGCTTCTGGGGTGGCGCGCTCCCCGACAACACCAAGGAGCTGCGGCCGCTGCACGACGCGGGCGTCTTCGGCTTCAAGTGCTTCCTGTCGCCGTCCGGCGTGGACGAGTTCCCGCCGCTCGACCAGGAGCAGCTCGCCGTCGCCCTCGCCGAGATCGCCGGGTTCGACGGACTGCTCATCGTCCACGCCGAGGATCCGCACGCCCTCGACGGCGCCCCGCAGGCCTCCGGCCCGCAGTACGCCGACTTCCTCGCCTCGCGGCCGGGCGAGGCCGAGAACCAGGCGATCGAGAACCTCATCGGGCAGGCGGCGCGCCTCGGCGCCCGCGTCCACGTGCTGCACCTCTCGGCCGCCTCCGCCCTCCCGGCCATCGCCGCCGCCCGCCGCGACGGGGTGCGGATCACCGTCGAGTCCTGCCCACACTTCCTCACCCTCACCGCCGAGGAAGTCCCCGACGGGGCCACCGAGTTCAAGTGCTGCCCGCCCATCCGCGAGGCCGCCAACCAGGACGCGCTCTGGGCCGCGCTCGCCGACGGCACCATCGACTGCGTCGTCTCCGACCACTCCCCGTCCACCGCCGACCTCAAGACCGGCGACTTCGCCACCGCCTGGGGCGGCATCTCCTCCCTCCAGCTCGGCCTCCCCGCCATCTGGACCGAGGCGCGGCGGCGCGGCCACACCCTGGAGGACGTGGTCCGCTGGATGTCCGAGGCGCCCGCCCGCCTCGCCGGACTCACCGCCAAGGGCGCCATCGCCCCCGGCAAGGACGCCGACTTCACCGTGCTCGCCCCCGAGGAGACCTTCACCGTCGACCCGGCGGCGCTCCAGCACCGCAACCGCGTCACCGCCTACGCCGGCAGGACCCTGCACGGCGTCGTCCGCTCCACCTGGCTGCGAGGCCGCCGCATCCTCCATGACGGCACCTACACCGAGCCCACGGGCCGTCTGCTGGAGCGGGGCTGACGCGGCGCCAGCACGCCTGCCCGACGGCGGCCCCACCCCGAAGCGCCGGGGTGGAGCCGCCGCCTTGTGCGGCGCACCCGTCCGGCCCGATGTCCGGCCGTCGTGCGGCCGTCCGGTACGGCGTGAGCGCCGGGGGCGCACCACCGGCGGACCCGGGCGGCGCATCCAGGTTCTTCGTCAACAGCGGGAAAATTAACGGTCGTTGACCTTGACGGCCCCCTGTCTACGCGCGTCATCCTTATGCGCATGCGAATCCCCCCACGCATTGCCGCAGTCACCGCGCTCGCCGCCGCCCTGCTGCTCGGCGGCCCCGCCGCCGCACAGGCCGTCCCGGCCCAGGCCCCCGTCGCCCACAGCGTCCAGGCCGTCCTCGCGGCCCAGGCGGTCGGCGACATCTGCTACTCCGACCTCCCCGCGCAGGCCCACGACACCCTCGACCTCATCGACTCCGGCGGGCCCTTCCCGTACCCGCAGGACGGCACCGTCTTCCAGAACCGCGAGGGCCTGCTGCCCTCGCAGTCCACCGGCTACTACCACGAGTACACGGTGGAGACCCCCGGCTCCGACGACCGCGGCGCCCGCCGCATCGTCACCGGCTCCGCCGCCGACGAGGACTACTACACCGCCGACCACTACGCCTCGTTCGACCTCGTCGACCACGGCTGCTGACCCACCCGACCCCGGCCCTGCGCCTCCCCGCGAGGGCCGGCCCACGGGCCGGCGGTGCCCCACACACCGCCGGCCCGGAGCATACGGGCGTCGAACGGCGTTCACCTGGGACGGCTCTCCGCCAGCGCGAACAGCGCCAGCGACAGCACGAGGGCCGCGATGCTCGCGTACACCTCGTAACCGTCGAGGAGGCCGACGCGGGAGATCAGGCCCACGTCGAACCGGTCGGTGAACTCGGTGACCAGGCCCATGACGCCCTGCAGGAGCAGCAGGAAACCGGCGACTTCCAGGGTTTTCCTCATGCCGCGATCCTCGCCCCGCGGACCCCCCACTCACATCGGCCGCGGGGCGAGGTCGCACCCCCTCCCCGGTAGGCGCCCGCCCGCACCGACCCCCTACCGAAGTAGGCACCGCGCCGACGACGGTCCACGATCGGCGCCGACCGCCTCCTCGCGGGTGCCGGGATGCGTAGATTTGCCGACCATGGGAATCCGCGCCGACCGCCACCCCACCACCCCGCCACCCCAGCGGCCCGCTGCCGCGGCCCGGCCCGCGACCGACCCGGCCGACCCCGCCCGGGACCGGCCGGCCCGGCGCCGGCCGCGTGACTGGGCGGCCGACTTCGTCTGCTTCGCGGTCGCCGTGGTGATCGGCCTCACCGGCCTCGACGTCCTCCAGCAGGCCTCCGGAGTCCCCGCCGGGGTCGCCGTCGCCGACCAGGTCGTCGGAGCGCTCGCCTGCGCGGCGGTCTGGGTGCGGCGCCGGTACCCGCTCGGCTTCGCCGTCGCCACCGCCGTGGTAGCCGTCGTCGCGCAGACCGCCGGGGGCGCCGCCGTCGTCGGGCTCTTCACCGTCGCCGTCCACCGGCCCCTCCGCCAGGTCGCCTGGGTCGCCGTCTTCTCCCTCGCCTCGGCACCGCTCACCTTCTGGCTCTACCCCGACCCCGGCCTCCACTACGTCGCCGCGATCGTCTTCGCCGCGCTGCTGATCTCCGGAACCGTCGGCTGGGGCATGTACGTCCGCTCCCGCCGCCAGCTCCTGCTCAGCCTGCGTGAACGCGCCCGGCGCGCCGAGGCCGAGGCGGAGCTGCGGGCCGCGCAGGCCCAGCGGCTGGCCCGGGAGGCGATCGCCCGCGAGATGCACGACGTCCTCGCCCACCGCCTCACCCTGCTCAGCGTGCACGCCGGGGCGCTGGAGTTCCGGCCCGACGCCCCGACCGCCGAGATCGCCCGCGCCGCCGGGGTGATCCGGGACAGCGCCCACGACGCCCTCCAGGACCTCCGCGCGATCATCGGCGTGCTGCGCACCGGCGACGACACCGACGCCGCCCGCCCCCAGCCCACCCTGGACGCCCTCGGCGACCTCCTCGACGAGGCCCGCGAGGGCGGCACCCCTCTCACCCTCGACCGGCGCGTCACCGACCCGGCCGCCGTCCCGCCCGCGCTGGGCCGCACCGTCTACCGCATCGTCCAGGAGTGCCTGACCAACGCCCGCAAACACGCCCCCGGTGCCCCCGTCACCGTCACCCTCACCGGCGGCCCGGGCGACGGCCTCGACGTGGCCGTGGCCAACGCCGCCCCGCCCGGACCCGTCCCGCCCGTACCCGGCTCCGGACAGGGCCTCATCGGACTCACCGAACGCGCCGCGCTCGCCGGGGGCCGCCTCGGCCACGGGCCCGCCCCGGACGGCGGATTCCGGGTCACCGCCTGGCTACCGTGGGCGTCATGAGAGACACGACCGAGATCACGGTGCTCCTCGTCGACGACGACCCGCTGCTGCGGGCCGGCCTCTCCTTCATGCTGGGCGGCGCCGGTGACCTCCGCGTCGTCGGCGAGGCGGGCGACGGCCGGGAGGTCCCCGCCCTGGTCGAGCGGGTCCGGCCGGACGTCGTCCTGATGGACATCCGCATGCCGCACGTCGACGGCCTCACCGCCACCGAACGGCTCCGCGCCCTGCCCGACGCCCCGGAGGTCGTGCTGCTCACCACCTTCCACGCCGACGAGCAGGTGCTGCGGGCGCTGCGCGCCGGAGCGGCCGGGTTCGTCCTCAAGGACACCCCGCCCGCCGAGATCGTCGCCGCCGTCCGTCGCGTCGCCGCCGGGGACCCGGTGCTCTCCCCGGCCGTCACCCAGCAGCTCATCGACCAGGTCGCCCAGGACGGCCCGCACACCCGCCGCACCCGGGCCCGTGAACGGCTCGCCTCCCTCGCGCCCCGGGAACGTGAGGTCGCCCTGGCGGTCGGCCGCGGCGCGTCCAACGCCGAGATCGCCGCCGAGATGTACCTCAGCGTCGCCACCGTCAAGGCCCACGTCTCCCGCGTCCTCGCCCGCCTCGGCCTCAACAACCGCGTGCAGATCGCCCTGCTCACCTACGACGCCGGGTACCCGGCCGACCCCGCACCGGGCGGCCCGCCACCCCGGGGCCGGTGAGACACGCCGGGGCAAGCCTCGACGAATACGCCAACAGGGGCGAACAGTAGGGTGGTTGGGCTGGCGCGGCACCGGGAGGGACCTGACGCGGCGCCGGTACGAAGGGGGAACCATGACCGACGTCATCGACCTCACGGCCTACGGCGAGCAGTTCACCGCCGACCCGTACCCCGTCTACGCCGAACTCCGCGAACGCGGCCCGGTCCACCGCGTCCGCGTCCCGAGAGGGAACGGCCCGATGGAGGCGTGGCTGGTCGTCGGCTACGAGGAGGCCCGCGAGGCCCTCGCCGACCAGCGCCTCTCCAAGGACCCGGCCGACCTCGGCATCCAGATCCCCGAGGGCGAACTCATCGGGCGCCACATGCTCACCGCCGACCCGCCCGAGCACACCCGGCTCCGGCGCCTGGTCGCCCGCGAGTTCACCGCCCGCCGGGTCCAGGCGCTGGCGCCGCTCGTGCAGGGCATCACCGACGACCTGCTGGACGCCATGGTGCCGCACGGCCGCGCCGACCTCGTCCAGTCGTTCGCCTTCCCGCTGCCGCTCACCGTCATCAGCGAACTCCTCGGCGTGCCCGTCGCCGACCGGGCCGCCTTCCGCCGCATGTCCAGCGAGGTCGTCGCCCCCTCCGGCGACGTGCCACCCGAGGTGAACCTCGCCGCGCTCGGCACCTTCCTCGACGCGATGATCGAGGAGAAGCGCCGCTCGGGGACGACCGGCGACCTGATCGGCGACCTCATCCGCACCGCCGACGACGAGGGCGACCAGCTCAGCTCCAGCGAACTGCGCGCCATGGCCTACCTGCTGCTCATCGCCGGCCACGAGACCACCGTCAACCTCATCGCCGGCGGCGTCCACACCCTGCTCCGCCACCCCGAGCAGCTCGCCGCGCTGCGCGCCGACCCCGCCCTGATCGACGGTGCCGTCGAGGAGATCCTGCGCTACGAAGGCCCCATCGAGACCGCCACCTGGCGGCACACGGGCGAACCGCTGGAGATCGGCGGCGTTCGCATGGAGAAGCACGAACCGGTGCTGGTCAGCCTCGCCGCCGCGGGCCACGACCCGGCCCGCTTCCCCGACCCGGACCGCTTCGACATCCGCCGCCGCGCCCAGGGCCACCTGGCCTTCGGTCACGGCCTGCACTTCTGCCTGGGCGCTCCGCTCGCCCGCATGGAGGGACGGATCGCCCTCACCACCCTGCTGGAGCGCTGCCCGGAGCTCGCGCCGGACGGCGAACCCTCCGGCTGGGCCCCGGGCCTGCTCATCCGCGGGGTGAAGGACCTCCCGCTGCGCTGGTGAACGACCGGCCCCGGCGCGCCGCCGCGCCGGGGCCGCCGCACGCGACCGGGCTCAGCCGCCCTCGATCTCCGCCGGCCGCACCGGGCGGCGCTCCCGCCGCGACACCTCGCACGCCTCCGCGATCCGCAGCGCCGCCAGCGCCTCGCGCCCGTCGCACGGGTTGGCCAGCTCACCCCGGGCCACCGCGAGGAAGGCGTCCAGCTCCGCCGCGTACGCCGGGGCGAACCGCTCCAGGAAACCGGGCCACGGGTCCTTCGGCGCGGCCGGGCCGCCGGGCTCGGCCGAGGTGAGCGGAGCCCGGGCGTCCAGGCCCACCGTGAGCTGGGCCGCCTCACCGGCCAGCTCCATGCGCACGTCGTACCCGGCGCCGTTGCAGCGCGTCGCGGTCGCCGTCACCAGGGCGCCGCCGTCCAGGGTCAGCAGGGCGGCCGCGGTGTCCACGTCGTCCGCGTCGCGGAACATCGCGGGACCGGCGTCCGACCCCACCGCGTACACCTCGGTGACCTCGCGGCCCGTCACCCAGCGGACCATGTCGAAGTCGTGCACCAGGCAGTCGCGGAACAGGCCGCCGGAGAGCGGGACGTAGGCGGGCGGCGGGGGAGCGGGGTCCGAGGAGAGGGCGCGGACGGTGTGCAGGCGGCCCAGTTCCCCCGAGCGGACCGCGCGCCGGGCCGCCGCGTACCCGGCGTCGAAGCGCCGCTGGAAACCGAGTTGGAGCACCGTGCCCGCCGCCTCCACCTCCGCGAGCGCCGCCAGCGTCCCCGGCAGGTCCACCGCGACCGGCTTCTCGCAGAAGACCGGCAGCCCGGCCCGCGCCGCCCGCCCGATCAGCGGGGCGTGCGCCGCCGTCGCCGCCGTCACCACCAGCGCCTCCGGTCCCGCCGCGAAGAGCGCGTCCACGTCCGGCGCCGCCTCCGCCCCCGTACGGGCCGCCAGCGCCGCCGCCCGTTCCGGTTCCGCGTCCGCCACCACCAGCGACGACACCTTCGGGTGCGCCGCGAGCGTCCGGGCGTGGGCCGAGCCGATCCGGCCGGTTCCGGCGAGTGCGATCCTCATGGACCCAACGTGCAGGGCACCGTCCGTCCCGTCAACCGGTTGTCCGGACAACCGGACCGCACCGCTTCCCGCCCCTCCCGCCATCCCCTACGCTCGCCTGCGTGCCCCCGACCGACCACGACCCCACCGCCTCGCTCCACCTGGGCGTCGACCGCGGCAGCCCCGTCCCGCTCTACCACCAGCTCGCCCAGCAACTGGAGGCCGCCGTCACCGGCGGCGCCCTCGCCCCCGGCACCCTCCTCGGCAACGAGATCGACCTCGCCCGGCGCCTGGGCCTGTCCCGGCCGACCGTCCGCCAGGCCATCCAGTCGCTGGTCGACGCCGGGCTGCTGGTCCGCCGCCGGGGCGTCGGCACCCAGGTCCTGCACGCCCCGCTGCGCCGCCCGCTGGAGCTGAGCAGCCTCCACGACGACCTCGACGCGGCCGGGCTGCGCCCCACCACCCGCGTCCTGCGCTGCGCCACCGAACCCGCCACCGCCGAGACGGCCGCCGCCCTCCAGGTCGCCGAGGGCAGCGAGGTCGTCCGCCTGGAGCGGCTGCGGCTGAGCCACGGCGAACCGCTCGCCCGGCTCACCAACCACCTCCCCGCCGGCCTGCTGGAACTCGACCCCGCCCGGCTCGCCGGCAGCGGCCTCTACACGCTGCTCCGCGAGGCGGGTGTCACCCTGCACAGCGCCCGCCAGTCGGTCGGCGCCCGCGCCGCCACCGCCGAGGAGGCCGAGCTGCTCGGCGAGGCACCCGGCGCCCCGCTGCTGACCATGGGCCGCCTCAGCCGCGACCACACCGGACGCGCCGTCGAACTGGGCAGCCACGTCTACCGGGCCACCCGCCACTCCTTCGACTTCCAGCTCCTCGCCCGCCGCTGAGCGCGAGGCCGTACGGGAACGGTCGTACAACGAACCGCCAACGTGGCGTCGCACACATTGACGGGCCTGGCAGGCCCCACTACAACCTCCCCTGACCCCGCAGACGCGGGCCTCGCGCCCCCGGGGCGCCGGGCCGGTCCGGCGGCCCCGGGCCCCCGGCCTGAGAGCCGCCGGGGGTGGTCGGGGATACTTGGGCGGTTGGGGCGGCTTCTCCGCCCCCTTCGCATGAAGCGGCACAGCGAGAAGGGCACGGCCTCGTGGCACGGTTTCGGACCTGGGTAAGCATCGCGCTGGCGGGGGTTCTCGGCGCATCCCTCGCGGGATGCAGCAGTACGGGCGGCAAGCGCGCCGAGGACGCCGCCAAGGCCGAGGCGGCCCAGGGGAGGGCCGCGGTGAACACGCCCCGCTGGACCTTCGCCATGGTCACGCACTCCGGCGACGGCGACACCTTCTGGGACATCGTCCAGAAGGGCGCCGAACAGGCCGCCGCCAAGGACAACATCAAGTTCCTCTACTCGCACCACGACGAGGCCCAGCAGCAGGCGCAGCTGGTCGACGCCGCCATCGACAAGAAGGTCGACGGCCTGATCGTCACCCTCGCCAAGCCCGGCGCGATGAAGGCCGCCGTCGAGCGGGCCGTGAAGGCCGGCATCCCGGTCGTCACCGTCAACTCCGGCTCCGAGAAGTCCAAGGAGTTCGGGGCCCTCACCCACATCGGGCAGGACGAGGAGATCGCCGGTGAGGCCGTCGGCGAGGAGCTGAACAAGCGCGGCCGCAAGAAGGCCCTCTGCGTCCTGCACGAGCAGGGCAACGTCGGCCACGAGCAGCGCTGCGACGGCGTCCGCGAGAGCTTCGACGGCAAGCTGATCAATCTCTACGTCGACGGCACCAACATGCCCGACGTGCAGGCCTCCATCGAGGCGCGGCTCCAGACCGACAAGAGCCTCGACTCCGTGGTCACCCTCGGCGCGCCCTTCGCGGACGCGGCCGTCAAGGCCAAGGAGGGCGCCTCCAGCGAGGCCGAGATCAACACCTTCGACCTCAACGCCAAGGTCGCCCAGGGGCTGAAGGACGGCACCCTCGGCTTCTCCGTCGACCAGCAGCCCTACCTCCAGGGGTACGAGGCGGTCGACCTGCTCTGGCTGTACCACTACAACGCGGACGTCCTCGGCGGTGGCCGGCCGGTCCTCACCGGTCCGCAGATCATCACCGAGAAGGACGCCGACGCCCTCGCCGACCACACCAAGCGGGGCACCCGATGAGCGCGCCCGCACCCGCCACCCCCTCAGGCCCAGCGGCCCCGGCCGCCGCCGACGAGCGGCTGATCACCCGCTCCCCGCTGAAGAAGCTCCTCGGCCGCCCCGAGCTGGGCGCGGTCGTCGGCGCCGTCGCGGTCTTCGTCTTCTTCGTCTTCGCCGCCGACAGCTTCCTCCAGCTCTCCAGCCTCACCACGGTCCTCTACGCCGCCTCCACCATCGGGATCATGGCGGTGCCGGTGGCGCTGCTGATGATCGGCGGCGAGTTCGACCTCTCCACCGGTGTCGCCGTGACCAGCTCGGCGCTGGTCTCCTCGATGTTCAGCTACCAGATGACCGCCAACGTCTGGGTCGGCGTCGGCGTCTCCCTGCTGGTCACCCTCGCCATCGGACTCTTCAACGGCGCGCTGCTCACCCGCACCAGGCTGCCCAGCTTCATCATCACGCTCGGCACCTTCCTGATGCTGACCGGCCTGAACCTGGGCCTGACCAAGCTGATCAGCGGCACCGTCTCCACCAAGTCGATCGCCGACATGGAGGGCTTCGGCTCCGCCAGGGCGGTCTTCGCCTCGACGCTCACCGTCGGCGGCGTCAACATCAAGATCACCGTGCTGTGGTGGATCGCCCTGGTCGCCGTCGCCACCTGGATCCTCCTCCGCACCCGGTACGGCAACTGGATCTTCGCGGCCGGCGGCGACGCCGACGCGGCCCGCGCCGTCGGCGTGCCGGTGCGCGCCACCAAGATCGGCCTCTACCTCGGTGTGGCCCTCGGCGCCTGGATCTCCGGCCAGCACCTGCTCTTCTCGTTCGACGTCGTCCAGTCCGGCGAGGGCGTCGGCAACGAACTCATCTACATCATCGCGGCCGTCATCGGCGGCTGCCTCATCACCGGCGGCTACGGCTCCGCGATCGGCTCCGCCATCGGCGCGCTGATCTTCGGCATGACGAGCAAGGGCATCGTCTACGCCGAGTGGAACCCCGACTGGTTCAAGTTCTTCCTCGGAGCGATGCTGCTGCTGGCGACCCTGCTCAACCACTGGGTCCGCAAGCGGGCGGAGGAGACGGCATGAGCGCGCACCCCGCACCCACCGAGGCCCCGGCCGACCCGGGCGCCCTCGTCGAGCTGGCCGACGTCAGCAAGTACTACGGCAACGTCCGCGCCCTGGAGGACGTCTCGCTGGAGGTCCACGCGGGCGAGATCACCTGCGTCCTCGGCGACAACGGCGCGGGCAAGTCCACCCTCATCAAGATCATTGCCGGTCTGCACCCGCACGACACCGGCACGCTGCGCGTCGCCGGGGAGGAGACCCACCTCTCCTCGCCGCGCCAGGCCCTGGACCAGGGCATCGCCACCGTCTACCAGGACCTCGCCGTGGTCCCGCTGATGCCGGTCTGGCGGAACTTCTTCCTCGGCTCCGAGCCGACCCTCGGCAAGGGACCGTTCCGCCGCATGGACGTCCGTTCCATGCGCGAGACGGCCCGCGCCGAGCTGGCCCGGATGGGCATCGACCTGCGCGACGTCGACCAGCCGATCGGCACCCTCTCCGGCGGCGAGCGCCAGTGCGTGGCCATCGCCCGCGCCGTCTACTTCGGTGCCAAGGTCCTCGTCCTCGACGAGCCGACCGCCGCCCTCGGCGTCAAGCAGTCCGGCGTCGTCCTCAAGTACGTCGCCGCCGCCCGCGACGCCGGTCTCGGTGTCGTGCTCATCACGCACAACCCGCACCACGCCTACCTGGTCGGGAACCGCTTCGTCCTGCTCAAGCGGGGTGCCATGGCCGGCAGCCACCTCAAGGGCGACATCGACCTGGACGAGCTGACCCGGCAGATGGCGGGCGGCTCCGACCTGGACCAACTGGGCGAGGCGCTGGAGCGCGCCCCCGTCCCCGACCACCTCGGCCGGGCCGCCGCGGACCGCCCGGACACCGGCACCCGGTGACCCGTACCCCGGCGGGCCGAGCCCCCGCCGGGGTACGCACCCGGGCGGGCGCGTGTGCGCCTGGCGCGCCCGGTAAGGCAGAATCGTCGCGATGAGCACCTACCGCGACCTCGCACACCGCGGCTCCGCACGGGCCACCGTCCTGCGTACCGTCGGCACGAGGGAGAGGCGGTCCCACCTGACCGCGCCCCGGGTGCCGACCGTCGGCATCGACATCGGCGGGACGAAGGTGATGGCGGGCGTCGTGGACCCCGACGGCGTCATCCTCGAACAGCTCCGGGCCGAGACGCCCGACAAGTCGAAGAGCCCCAAGGTCGTCGAGGACACCATCGTCGAACTGGTGCTGGACCTCTCCGACCGGCACGACGTGCACGCCGTCGGCATCGGCGCGGCCGGATGGGTCGACGCCGACCGCAACCGGGTCCTCTTCGCCCCCCACCTCTCCTGGCGCAACGAACCGCTCCGCGACCGGCTCTCCGGGCGCCTGGCCGTCCCCGTCATGGTCGACAACGACGCCAACGCCGCCGCCTGGGCCGAGTGGCGCTTCGGCGCCGGACGCGGCGAGGACCACCTGGTGATGATCACCCTGGGCACCGGCATCGGCGGCGCCATCCTGGAGGACGGCCAGGTCAAGCGCGGCAAGTACGGCGTCGCCGGCGAGTTCGGCCACATGCAGGTCGTCCCCGGCGGCCACCGCTGCCCCTGCGGCAACCGCGGCTGCTGGGAGCAGTACAGCTCCGGCAACGCCCTGGTCCGCGAGGCCCGTGAGCTGGCCGCCGCCGACTCCCCGGTCGCGTACAACCTCATCGACCGGGTGCAGGGCAACGTCCACGACATCACCGGACCCCTCATCACCCAGCTCGCCCGCGAGGGCGACGCGATGTGCGTGGAGCTGCTCGGCGACATCGGGCAGTGGCTCGGCGTCGGCATCGCCAACCTCGCCGCCGCCCTCGACCCGTCCTGCTTCGTCGTCGGCGGAGGCGTCAGCGCCGCCGACGACCTGCTGATCCTCCCGGCCCGCGACGCCTTCCGCCGCCAGCTCACCGGCCGCGGCTACCGCCCCGAGGCCCGCATCACCCGCGCCCAGCTCGGCCCCGAGGCGGGCATGGTCGGCGCCGCCGACCTGGCCCGCCTGGTCGCCCGCCGCTTCCGCCGCGCCAAGCGACGCCGCGTCGAGCGGTACGAACGCTACGAGCGGTACGTCCAAGGCCGCCGCGCGGGCGACGAGCAGACCGCCGCCACCAGCCAGGAAACCCCGTCATGAGCGTCCCCAGCCCCACCGAACCCAAGCCGGGGCCCGAGGCCGCGCCGCCGCACCCCACCCGCGAGCAGCGCCGCCGCACCGTGCGCAGGCGGTGGATCACCGCCATCGTCATCGTGCTGCTGATCGGCGTCCCCGCCGGGTACCTGCTGGTCTCGGCCGGGCAGAGCCGTGACAGCGGCCGCGACAAGGAGCGCAAGTGGTCGGCGACCGGCCTCACCACCGGCTGGCCCTCCCAGGTGCAGCGCCGCGTCTACCAGGTCCCCATCCCGCCCAACGCCTGGCACGTCGCCTACTACGAGACCAACAACTGGAAGACCAGCCGCCTGTACGTGCAGTTCCGCACCACCGAGGAGCAACTGGCCGCCTTCCTCGCCACCTACGACGCCACCCCCGAGGAGCTGCGGCAGGGCGAGGTCACCATCAGCGCCCGCAACCAGTCCGTCACCGGCTGGGACTTCGGCGTCTCCGGCCCCTGGTCCGGCCTCACCCACCGCCAGGACGACCCGCTGCCCACCCACGACATCACCGTCACCCGCAAGCCGACCGGCGAGGCCCTGGTCTACGTGGTCGCCACCAGCACGCCGTGAGCGGACCGGGAGCCCTCCGGTGAGCGGGGCCGCGCGCCGCACCGGCGGCGGGCCGGAGCGGGCGGCCGTCACCTTCCTGCCCGCCGTGCTGCCCCGCCGCGGCCGCCTCGCCTGGTGGTCGCCCGAGGGCGGCGCCCCGCCCCGCGACACCGGCGCCACCACCACCCTCACCGTCGCCCGCGCCCGGGGCGCCACCGTGCGCCGCGTCCAGGTGGAGGCCGCCGTCCTCGACGTCGAGGACGGCCTCACCGCCCTGCTCGCCGACCCCGCCCCCAGCCCCTCCGCGGCCTGCTGGCAGGCGGCCGCCCGGCTCGCCCTGGACCTCGTCACCCGGGGCCGCCTGCTGCCCGGCCTCACCGAGGCCGACGAGGACGCCTGGCGGGCCGGCCCGCTGGACGCCGCCGACCTGGCCCGGCTCCGGGCCGTCGCAGCCGCCCTGCCGCCCGAGGGACACCCCGTCACCCTGGAGGGCCGGGCCCCGCTGCTGGTCGCCGAACCCGAGGCGCTGCTCCGCGCCTTCCTCGACGCCGTCGCCGACACCCTGCCACGCACCCCGGCCGCCGCCGACGCCCTCGGCGCGCCCTTCGCCGCCCGGGCACCGCAGCGGCTGGCGCAGGCACGCGGCTGGGCGGCGCTGGCCGCCGCCGGACAGGACGCCGGGGTCAGCGTCTCGCTCCGCCTGGACCTCTCCGCGTACGGCCTCTTCGACCCCGAGGGCGACGACGGCCGCCGGGGCGCCGGGGCCGCCGTCCTCCAGGTCCACAGCCTCGCCGACCCCACCCGCGTCGCCGACGCCGCCGCCCTCTGGTCGGGGGAGCGGCTGCCCGGCTTCGGCCCCCGCGCCCGGATCGACGCCGCGCTCGCCCTGCGCCGCGCCGCCCGCGTCTGGGCCCCCCTGGAACGCCTCGCCGACCAGCCCGTCCCCGACGTGCTCCCGCTGGACGACGCGGAACTCTCCGACCTGCTCGGCGTGGCCGCCGAGCGGCTGCGCGCCGCCGGGGTCCCCGTGCACTGGCCCAGAGAACTGGCCCGGGAGCTGACCGCCGAGGCCGAGGTGCGCGGCGCCCCCGGCTCGGCGACCGACGGCACCCCCTTCTTCGACGCCGACCGGCTCCTGGAGTTCCGCTGGCAGGTCGCGCTCGGCGGCGAGCGGCTCAGCGAGGCCGAGATGGACGAACTGGCCGAGGCCCACCGTCCGGTGGTGCGGCTGCGCGACCGGTGGGTGGTGGTCGACCCCGACGTGGTGCGCCGCGCCCGCAAACGCGACCTCGGCCTGCTCGACCCGGTCGACGCCCTCGGTGTGGCCCTCACCGGCACCGCCGAGGTCGACGGCGAGCCGGTCCAGGCCGTTCCGGTCGGCGCGCTCGCCGCCCTCCGCGACCGGCTCACCGCCCCGCCCGGCCGCGTGGAGCCGCCACCCGGGCTGAACGCCACCCTCCGCGACTACCAGCTCCGCGGCCTCGGCTGGCTGGAGCTGATGACCTCGCTGGGGCTCGGTGGCTGCCTCGCCGACGACATGGGCCTGGGCAAGACCGTCACCCTGATCGCCCTCCACCTCAAGCGGACCGGCAGCGGCCCGACCCTCGTGGTCTGCCCCGCCTCGCTGCTCGGCAACTGGCAGCGCGAGATCACCCGGTTCGCCCCCGGCGTGCCGGTCCGCCGCTACCACGGGCAGGGCCGCAGCCTCGGCGACGTACCCGACGGCTTCGTCCTCACCACCTACGGCACGATGCGCTCCAGCGCCGAGTCGCTCGCCTCGATCCGCTGGGGCATGGTCGTCGCCGACGAGGCCCAGCACGTCAAGAACCCGCACTCCGCCACCGCCCAGGCGCTGCGCACCATCCCGGCCGCCGCCCGCGTCGCCCTCACCGGCACCCCCGTCGAGAACAACCTCTCCGAACTCTGGGCCCTGCTCGACTGGACCACCCCCGGCCTGCTCGGCCCGCTGACCGCCTTCCGCGCCCGGCACGCCCGGCTGGTCGAGTCCGGCGAGGACCCCGAGGCTACCGAGCGGCTGGCCCGCCTGGTCCGGCCCTTCCTGCTGCGCCGCCGCAAGTCCGATCCGGGCATCGTCCCCGAACTGCCGCCCAAGACCGAGACGGACCGCCCGGTGCCGCTCACCCGCGAACAGGCCTCGCTCTACGAGGCGGTGGTCCGCGAGTCGCTGGCCGCCATCGAGGCGTCCGAGGGCATCGCCCGCCGCGGCCTGGTCCTCAAGCTCCTCACCTCCCTCAAGCAGATCTGCAACCACCCCGCGCAGTTCCTCAAGGAGGGACCCGCCCGGCTGGAGGGCCGCTCCGGGAAGCTCGCCCTGCTCGACGAACTCCTCGACACCCTCCTCGCCGAGGACTGCTCCGCCCTGGTCTTCACCCAGTACGTCGGCATGGCCAAGCTCATCGGCGCCCACCTCGCCTCCCGCGCCGTCCCCGCCGAACTCCTCCACGGCGGCACCCCGATCGCCGAGCGCGAGCGCATGGTCGACCGCTTCCAGGAGGGCGGCACCCCCGTCCTCGTCCTCTCCCTGAAGGCCGCCGGGACCGGGCTGAACCTGACCCGCGCCTCCCACGTCTTCCACTTCGACCGCTGGTGGAACCCGGCCGTCGAGGAGCAGGCCACCGACCGCGCCTACCGGATCGGCCAGACCCGGCCCGTCCAGGTCCACCGGCTCATCACCGAAGGGACCGTGGAGGACCGCATCGCCGAACTCCTCACCGCCAAGCGGGCCCTCGCCGACGCCGTCCTCGGCTCCGGCGAAGGGGCGCTCACCGAGCTGACCGACCGCGAGCTGACCGACCTCGTCTCCCTGCGCAGGACCTCGTGAACCGCCCCACCGGCGCCCGCGCCCGCGCCTCCGCCGACGGCCTGCGCCGCACCTTCCCCGCCCAGCAGGCCGGGGACGCCGCCGCCACCACCTGGTGGGGGCGCGCCTGGGTCACCGCGCTCACCGCGCAGTCCCGCGACCCCGGGCGCCTGGAGCGCGGCAGCGAGTACGCCGCGCGCGGCAGCGTCGACGCCGTCACCGTCACCCCGGGCCTGGTCCTCGCCTACGTCCACGGCAGCCGCCCCCGCCCCTACCGGGCACGGCTGCGGGTCCGCCCGCTCACCGACGACGCCTGGGAACGCCTCCTCGACCACATCGCCGACCACCCGGCCCACCTCGCCGCCCTCCTCGACCGCGAACTGCCGCCCGCCCTCGCCGAGGGCCCGGTGCCGCTGCTGCCCGGCGCCGGCGACCTGGTGCCCGACTGCACCTGCCCCGACCCGGTCCGCCCCTGCAAACACGCGGCCGCGCTCTGCCACCGCACCGCCCGCCTCCTCGACCAGGATCCCTTCGTCCTGCTGCTCCTGCGCGGCCGGGGCGAGGACGACCTGCTCGACACCCTGACCCGGCTCAGCGTCACCCGCGCCGCCCGCCCCGCCCCCGGCGCCGACGTCGGCCCGGACGACGGCAGCGACGGGGCCGACGACCCGCACAGGACGCCCGCCCTGCCGGGCGTCCGCGCCCGCGACGTCCTCACCGCCGGACCCCGCCCGCCCCTGCCGCCGCCCGCCCCGGTCCCCGACGGGCCCGCGCCGCCGCCCTCGTACCCGTCCGGCCACGGCGGCCCCGACCCGCTCGCCCTCGACCAGCTCGCCACCCAGGCGGCCGCCCGCGCCCACGCCCTGCTGACCACCGGCCGCGACCCGCTCGCCGGGCTCGGCCACTGGGCCGACGCGGTCCGCATCGCCGCCGCCCGGCCCGGCTCCGGCCTGACCTCCGCCGCCCGCGACCTCTACGCCCGCCTGGCCCGCGCCGCCGGACGGGACGTCACCGCCCTGCACCGCGCCGTCGCCGCCTGGCAGCTCGGCGGCGAGGCGGGCCTCGCCGCCCTGGAGGAGCCCTGGGACCCGCCCGCGGGCCCCTTCGACCGGGCCCGCCCCGCCCTCCTCGCCGCCGGACACCCGCGCCTCCGCCCCGAACGCAACCGCCTCACCCACCCCTCCGCCGACCGCCAGCTCCGCCTGGGCCGCGACGGCCTCTGGTACGGCTACATCTCCGACCCCGGCCGCGACGACTGGTGGCCCACCGGCACCCCGGGGCTGGACCCGGTGGCGGTGTTCGGGGGGCTGCCCGGCGGCGGGGCCTGAGAAGGCCGTACGTACGAGGCGGCCGGGCCCAGGGATGTCTTCAGAGTCCCGCCCGGCGCGCCGAGAGCACGCACCGGACACTGCGGACACCGCACAGGACTTCGAAGACACCAGCGCCCGGCCCGCCGCAGACCGGCTGCCCGCCCACCGCCCGCACGGCGGACAGCATCGACCTGCCGGACCTGCCGGACCTGCCGGACCTGCCGGACCTGCCGGACCTGCCGGACCTGCCGGACCTGCTGTCCGAGGCCCGCTCCTGGACCGGCTTGACTCCCTCGGCCACGTCTCCGGCCGCCGCATACCCGCATGGAGGGCCTGCTCGTCCCCCGGCGGCGACGTCGGCCTGACCCCGGCCATCGACCCGAGCAGCAAGGCGCTGACCCGCTCGCGCCTCTCGCACGTCGACCAGAACCACGTGCGCGCCGACACCGTCGCCGGGGCGAACGCCGCGCTGATTGGCGCCCGGTCCCGCATTGGGCTGGCCCAGATGTGGGGTGGGAAGTGTCGGAAGAGCTTCGCTTTCCGAAGACCACCCCCGATGGGGCCGCCCAGCCGCCTCGAAGCCTTCAAAGGCCCTCCGAAATCCCGAGTGTTCAAGAACTCCGGAGCGCCGCCTTCTGGCATGACCCGAGGCCGTGACGGCCACCCAGGGGCCGGCGCACAACGCGGACGCGCTCGTCGCCGAGCCGCTCGTGCGCACCGAGACCAAAAGCGGGCACGTCCGGGTGTCGACCGGCGCGCGGAAACTGGAGCGGCAGCTCGACGCGCTCACCACCGGGTGCCGGAAGGCCTTCGCGAACTCATCGTCATGGGCCCCAAGGAGGGCCTCGCCGCCGCCCGCGCCCGCGGCCGGGTCGGCGGACGCCCCAGCGTCGCCACCGAGGAGATCATCCGGGCCGCCCGTGACCTGCTGCCCGACCCGGGCCGCTCGATCACCTCGATCACCTCGATCCCCGGACCGCTCGGCGTCTCGCCGGGCTCGCTCCACAACCGCATCCGGACCTGCCCGAGCTGCGCGCCGGCGCGCCGGCGCGCCGGGGGTGGACAGGTGTGACTAGTCGAGGCAGAGAAAGCGTCGCTGAGATTGATCTTGGTCTGATCTGCCTGCTGGACGGGCGCTTCGGGCCGGCGGGGCACCGCGAACGGCCGGTACGTGCCCGGGAGCCGGCCTTCTGGGAGGGACCAGGCCGGGCAGGGGCGTGCGTGGGGTCATCGCGGAACCCGGCCCGACGAGCCGGCCGCGTCCTCGTCGGCATGAGCGGCCGGGCCTCTCACCCGGCGGCCCCGCCTCCCCTTCCCCGCGCGTAGCGCCCCGGGGTCTGCCCGTACTCCTTGGCGAACGCCTCCACGAACGCCGACGGGCTGGCGTACCCGACCCGCCGGGCGATGCGGGTGACCGGCTCGGTGCCGAGCAGCGCGCGGGCGGCGCTCAGCCGCAGCCGGGTCCGCCAGCGGGTGTACGGCATGCCGAACTCCCGCTGGAAGTCGCGTTGCAAGGTCTTGGCGCTGATGTGCAGATGGGCCGCCCACGCCGCCAACTCGCGGGCGTCGGACGGGTCGTGGGCGAGGGCGCGGGCCACCCGCAGAGCGTGTCCGGCGCCGTGCCCGGGGGGCGGCTCGTCGCCGCCCGGGCGGGAGCCGGCGGGGGAGTACGGCACCAGCGCCGCCATGATGCGCGCCCGGTCCGCCAGCGCGTCCGCCTCGGTCACCCCGGAGTGGGCCAGCCCGCGGATCAGCCGTCCCGTCTCCTCCCGTACGACGACCGGTCCGGCGCGCAGCTCCCTCAGCCCGGCCGGGATCTCGCGCAGGCAGATCCGGTACACCGTCTGCCGGTCGGCTCCGCGCACCTCGTGGCTGACGGCCCGCTGTGCCCAGAACGCCTCACCGGGGCCGAGGAAGCGGGCGTCGCCGCCGTGCAGCACCGACAGGGCGCCGTCCGGCGACCAGTAGAGCTGGTGCAGGAAGTCCTGCCGGGCGATGGCGCCGAACTCCAGCGGTCCGGCCGACTGGTAGCGCAGCACGAAGATGCCCTCAGGCCGCCCCAGCCCGTACCCGTACTCCTGGCAGTGCACCGGATCCCCGGTTCGCTGTCCCCCGAGCGACACAACGCGTCCTTTCAGCGACACCCCTCACGGAAAAGTAAGGCTAGCCTAACTTTCGCCGCCCGCGTGGGTGGCCGTTCACCGCACCACTGCCGAAGGAAACGCGCCCCATGTCCCCGAGTTCCCCGCCGCCCGCCACGGCCTCCTCCCTCCCCGTCAGACCGCCGTCCACCGCCTCCGCGCGGACGGCCGGCGCGCGACGCCGCGCCCTGCCGCTGCGCGTCGGCGCCCTCGCCCTCGCACTCGCCCTCGGGGCGGCGGCCTGCGGCACGGACACCGAGGACAAGGGCGGCGACCGGCCGAAGACGCGGGTCTTCAAGGCCGACAACGGCGAGGTCGAGATCCCGGTCGACCCGAAGCGCGTGGTCGCCACGGGGTACGCGGTCCCGGCCCTCATCGAGGCCGACGCGGCGCTGGTGGGCATCTCCACCTGGAAGCGCGGCCTGGACCTGATGACCGAGAAGGACCTGGCCCGCTACAAGAAGGTGCCCAAGGTCGCCGGGGAGACCGCCGCCGAGACCAACTACGAGGCCATCGCCACCGCGCGCCCCGACCTCATCGTGATCGGCGTGCCCACGCCCGTGCTGGCCGACATCGACATGGAGCGCCTGGAGTCGGTCGCTCCCGTCGTCGCGATCGGGCCCACGCAGCCCGACGCCTGGCGCACCCTCTCCCGGCGCCAGTCCGACGCCGCCGGCCGCCTCGACCACTTCGAGGAGGCCAGGGCCGCCTACGAGAAGCGGGCCGGAGAGCTGCGGAAGAAGTACGCCAAGGCCCTGGACGGGCTGGAGTTCGGACACGTCGGCGCCTACAGCGAGGCCGGCAAGGGCTCCTTCCAGCGCGAGTTCGGCCGCTCCTGGGGCACCAACATCGCCGAGGACGTGGGCATCTCGTACTACGGCGAGGTGAAGGAGAAGACCGGCGGCAGCGGCGACGTCAGCGAGAACCCGTCGATCGAGGAACTGCCGGAGAGCCTCGGTGACGCCGACGTCATCACCTACACCGTGCAGCCCGACGGCGAACCCGCCGCGGCCGTGCAGTACGTCCTCGACTCCCCGCTGTGGAAGGAGCTCCCGGCCACCCGCGCGAAGCTGACCCTGCCGCTGCGCTACACCGAGGCCGCCACCTACCCCTCCGCCCTGCGCACCCTGGACGCCCTCGACAAGGCGCTCAAGCCGCTCCTGGACCGGTGACGGCGATGAGCACCGCAGACCACCAGCACCAGCACCGCCGCAGGGGCGGACCCGACGACCCCTCCGAGGACCGGTCGAACCCGGGACCCCGGGTCGCCGCACACCACCGCGGCGGCACCGGAGTGGCCCGCATCGGGTACCCGATCGAGGTCCGCACCCTGGAGGTCCTCGCCCGCACCTGGATCAACCCGCGCATGGTGCGGCTGACCCTGGGCGGCCCGGAACTCGACGGCTTCCACAGCCACCAGGCCGACGACCACGTGAAACTGGTCTTCCCCGACCCGGACGGCACGCTGCGCCCGCCGGTCCCCGCTCCCGGCCAGATGCTGAGCTGGCCGCGCCCGCACCCGCTCAGCCGGGTCTACACCGTGCGCCGCCACGACCCCGCCGCCCGCCAACTCGACCTGGACTTCGTGGTCCACGAGGGCGGCCACGCCTCCGGCTGGGCCGTCTCGGTGCCGCTGGGGGAGCGGATCACCGTGGCCGGGCCGCCCGGCGCCAAGTCCTTCCCGCACACCTACGACCACTACGTGTTCGCCGTGGACGCCACCGGACTGCCGGCCGTCGCCCGCTGGCTGGAGGAGAGCCCGGTCACCACCTCCGCACGGGTGGTGGTGGAGACCGACGAGGAGTGCGAGCACGACTACCCGCTCGCCGACCGCCCCGGTGTCGAGGTCATCCGTCTGACCCGGGCGGGCGGACCGTCCCGACTCGCCGACACGGTGCGGGAGCTGCCCGCCCGCCCGGGTCGGACCTTTCTCTTCGCTGCCGGGGAGTCCGGCGACATCAAGCCGCTGCGGGCCTGGAGCCGGGGCCGCTGCGAGGCGCTGTTCACCGGCTACTGGAAGCGCGGAGTTGCCGGACTTGAGGACTGAACCGGCCCGCGCCGCCCTGCTGTCCGGCGTGCTGGTGGTGCTGCTGGCCGCCGCCGTGGCCAGCCTCGCCGTCGGCTCGCGGACCGTGCCCCCGTCCGAGGTCTGGCGCGCCCTGCTCGACACCCCGCCGGGCGACGGCGCCACGACCGCCCACCACCTGGTGATACGCGAGGTACGGCTGCCCCGCACCGTCATCGGTGTCCTGGTCGGCGCCGCGCTCGCCACCTCCGGCGCGCTCATGCAGACGCTCACCCGCAACGCCCTCGCCGAACCCGGCGTGCTGGGGGTGACGGGGGGCGCCGGTTTCGCCGTCACCCTCGGCGCGGTGGCCGGACTCGCCGGTTCGCAGGCGGCCCAACTCGGCCTCGCCACCCTCGGCGCGCTGCTCGCGGCGCTCCTCGTGTACGCCGTGGGCCGTGCCTCCCCGCTGCGCCTGGTGCTGGCCGGCACCGCGCTGGGGTTCGTCCTCGCCGGGCTGTCGCTGGGGTTGCGGATGACCATGCCGGACGTCTTCGACACGTACCGCTTCTGGGTGGTCGGCTCGCTCGCCGGGCGCGAGCAGGTGCCGTACCTGCTGCCGCTGCTGGTGATCGCGGCCGGCCTGGCCGGCGCGCTGGCGGCGGCCAGACCGCTCCAGGCGCTGGCGCTGGGCACCGAGGTGGCGCGCACCCTGGGAAGCCGCGTCAGGCGCACCCGGATCACCGTGCTGGTCCTCATCACGGTGCTGGCCGGGGCGGCGACCGCGCTGGCCGGGCCGGTCGCCTTCCTGGGGCTGATGGTCCCGCACCTGGCCCGCCGCCTGGCCGGCGGCTCCGTCCGGCTGCTGCTGGGGCTGTGCATGCTGCTGGGCCCGCTGATCCTGCTGGCCGCCGACGTCGCGGCGCGGCTGCTGCTGCCGACCGGCGAGGTGCCGGTCGCGGTCGTCACCGCCTTCCTCGGCGGGCCGGTGCTGATCTGGGCCGTACGACGCTACGGGGCGGTGACGCTGTGACGCTCGTCGAGAACAAGACGCGGGACCACGACGCCGGCGGCGGGAGCGGCACACCTGCCGCCGCCCGGCGGCCTTTCGCCGTCAGGCTCGGCCCCTTCTCCGCGGCCGTGGAGCGGCGCACCGCCGCCGCCGTCGCGGTGCTGGCCGTCCTCGCCGCCGTACTGGCCTTCGCGGGGCTGTGCCGCGGCGACTCCTGGGACCCGCCCGGCGAGGTGTTCGCCGCGCTGGCCGGTCACGGCGACGCGGCCTTCGTCGTCCAGGAGTGGCGGCTGCCCCGGGTGACCGCGGCGCTGGTCTTCGGGGCCGCCCTCGGCGCCGCCGGATCGGTCTTCCAGAACCTCACCCGCAACCCGCTGGGCAGCCCCGACGTGATCGGCCTCGACGCGGGCGCCTACACAGGCGCCCTGGTCGCCCTCACCGTGCTGTCGGGCACCAGCGTGCAGCTGGCCGTCGGTTCGGTGGTCGGCGGGCTGGCCGCGGCGGCCGTCGTCTACCTGCTGTCGCTCGGCTCCGGCCTCGGCGGACTGCGCCTGGTGGTCATCGGCATCGCCGTCAACGCCATGCTCACCGCGCTCAACTCGTGGATCGTGCTGCGGGCCGAACTGGAGGTCGCCATGGCCGCCGTGGGCTGGAGCGCCGGCTCGCTCAACGGCATCGGCTGGGGCGACCTGCGCCTGCCGCTCGCGCTCCTCGGCGTCCTCGCCGTGCTGCTGGCCGTCCTGGCCCGCCCCATGCACCAGGCGGCGATCAGCGACGCCCTCGCCGTCACCTCAGGCGTACGGCTCTCCCGCTACCGGCCGCTGGTCGTGCTCGCCGGAGTCGGCTGCACGGCCACGGTGACGGCGGTGGCCGGGCCGATCGTCTTCATCGCCCTGGCCGCACCGCAGATCGGCCGCCGCCTCGCCGGCGCCGCCGGTGTGCCGCTGCTCCCGGCCGCGCTGACCGGCGCCGTGCTGCTCCTGGTGGCCGACCTCACCGCGCAGACCGTCCTGGCACCGGTGGCGCTGCCGGTGGGCGCGGTCACCACGGTGGTCGGCGGCGGCTACCTGCTCTGGCTGCTCCTGCGCGAGGTGCGCCGATGACCCGCGCGCCCCGGCCGCCCGAGGCCGCCGTACCGGGACGCGTCCCGCGGAAACCGAACCACCCCCAGAAAGAACCCACCGCCATGCCGCCCCGATTGACCGCCGACGCCCTCGAACTCGCCTACGGGGACCGGGTCGTCTCCCCGCGCCTCAGCCTGGACGTCCCCGACGGCGCCTTCACCGCCGTGGTGGGCGCCAACGCCTGCGGCAAGTCGACCCTGCTCAAGGCCCTCGTCCGGCTCCTGACCCCGAACGCCGGGACCGTCCGGTGGGACGACGAGGACCTGCACGCGCTGCGCCCCAAGGCGGTCGCCCGCCAACTCGGCTTCCTTCCCCAGGGGCTGACGGCACCGGAGAACACCCTGGTACGGCAGCTCGTCGCCCGCGGCCGCTACCCGCACCAGTCGCTGCTGGCCACCTGGTCCCCGGCGGACGAGCGGGCCGTGGCGGACGCGATGGAGGCGGCCGGCGTCGCCGAACTCGCCGAACGGCCCGTCGAGGAGCTCTCCGGCGGCCAGCGGCAGCGGGTCTGGGTGGCCATGGTGCTGGCGCAGGAGACCCCGTACCTGCTGCTCGACGAGCCGACCACCTTCCTGGACCTCGCCCACCAGTACCAGCTCCTGCGGCTGCTGGCCCGGCTGCGGGACGAGGGCCGCACCGTCGTCGCGGTCCTGCACGACCTCAACCAGGCCTGCCGCTTCGCCGACCACCTGGTGGCGATGCGCGGCGGCCGGGTGGTCGCCCAGGGAGCGCCCGGCGACATCGTGGACGCCGCCCTGGTCGAGGCCGTCTTCGACCTGGAGTGCGTGGTCGTCCCCGACCCTGTGACGGGGACCCCGATGGTGGTGCCGCGGGAGTGAGAGGATGCGCTCCCGGAGCGCCCCGGACGCCCTGAGCCGTTTCGGATGCGTGGGCGTCGGTGCGGGCGCCGGGCCAGGCCGCTGCACCCGGCGAGGGAATCCCGCTGACGACTGTCCCGGTGCTCGGGGCGGTGCGGCGCGGAAGGCTGCTCGAGGAGAGGGCACGGATCGCGGCGGCCTGAGCCGCGTTCCCGCCGCCGTAGCCCACCGTCCCGAGCGGACGGGCCGGTCGGCCGCCCGCCCGCGCGGAAAAATCCGGCCTTCTCGCGCAGCGATCCTGCAGGCGCCCGCCCTTGCCCGGCCACGGGGCCGATCTGCGGAATGTGCCTTCCTGAGACCCGCGTGGCGCCGGAGAACCCCGGTGGGCGGGGCGGCCGTGCAGGATTCCACCGTTGACGGGCTTCCGGCCCGGTGGTTAACGTCCCCGCCATGAGACCCCGCGCCCACGCAGGCATGATCGACGAACTGGACCGCCGCGTCATCGCCGCGCTCCAGCTCAACGGCCGTGCCTCGTGGAACTCCGTCTCCCGCTGGGTGGGAGCCAGCGAGACCACCGCGCAGCGGCGCTACCAGGCGCTGCGCGAGCGCCGGCTCGTCCATGTGGTCGGCGCGCTGGAGCTGGACCGCACCGAGAGCGGTTCCTCCATGCTGGTGCGTGTGCACGCCAAGCCGGGCAAGGGTCTGGAGCTCGCCGAGCTGCTGGCCGCCTGCCCGGAGACGCGGTTCCTGGCCGTCGTCACCGGCACGGCCGACCTGATCGTCGACTTCGTCGCCCAGGACAACGAAGAGCTCATGAGGCTGCTCTTCACCGACCTGCCGGGCGCACACCTGATCACCAGCACCGAGTGCGTCGCCGTCATCCGCAGCTTCACCTCGGCGGCGATGTGGGACACCGGCCTGCTGCCCGCCGAGGCCGTCGCCGACCTGCGGCCCGCCACGCTCGCCCCACCGTGCGACCGTGACGACTGGGACCGAGCGCCACAAGCGCTCTCCGGTCTCGAACAGGCCGTCGCCGACGGCCTCGCCCAGGACGGCCGGCTGCCGGTCAGCGCGCTGGCGCGCCGGCTGGACCGCAGCGAGTCCAGCGTCTCGCGGGCCCTCGACCGGCTCGTGGAGCGCGGCGTCCTGCACTTCCGCACCCTGGTCGAGCCCGCTCTGCTCGGCTACCAGGCCGAGTTCATGGTCTGGCTCTCCATCGAGCCGGACCAGCTCGACGCCGCGGGCCGCCAGCTCGCACGTCACCCCGGCACCAAGTTCCTGGCCGCCGCCACCGGCCGGTTCAACCTGGTCGGCCACATGGTCCTGCCCCGCCGTACCGATCTGTTCCGCTACACCGGTGAGGTCATCGGTGCCCTGCCGGGGCTGAACGCCTCGGACGTCACCGTGCACCTCGCCACCCTGAAGGGCGCCTGGACCCGGCTGGACCAGGCCGTCTGAGACAGCCCGCCGGGCGAGCCCCTGCGAGCACCCCGCCGCCCCCGCGGCCCTCCGCCGCACGCCCGCACATCCGCACACCCCACCCACGCGCAACGGCACGTCCGGCATGCGCCGACGGCCTCCCCGTACCCCCGGGGCGCACGTCCCGCCGCAGGCACGCACCGGCCGCCCCCGAGGCGAGCGCACCCCCGAGCCCCCACCGGAGACCACCATGTCCACGACCGACCCGGAGACGACGACACCGAGCTGGCAATGGCCCGAGACCACGTGGCGCCGGCACGTCGAAGCGGTCCGCGCCGGGCGCCCGCTGCGCCCCGAGCGCTGGCCGGACGGCGCGCGGGTCGCGGTCGCCCTGTCCTTCGACTCCGACCACGAGACCATCCCCCTGCGCGACGGGCAGACCACTCCCGGACTGCTCGCCCAGGGCGAGTACGGGGCCCGGGTCGGGGCGCCGCGCGTCCTGGAGCTGCTCGCCCGCTTCGGCGTGCCGGCGACGTTCTTCATGCCGGCCGTCTCCGCGCTGCTCCACCCCGAGGAGGCCCGCGCGTACACCCGCGACGGCCACGAGATCGCCGTCCACGGCTGGATCCACGAGCGCAACACCCTGCTCGGCGCCGAGGACGAGAAGGAACTGGTGGGACGGGCCCTCAAGACCCTCACCGACCTCACGGGGCAGCGCCCGACCGGAATCCGCACGCCGTCCTGGGACTTCTCGGACTCGACCCTGGAGACCATCCTCGACCTCGGCTTCGCCTACGACTCCTCGCTGATGGCGGACGACGAGCCGTACGAGATCCTGGCCGAGGGCCGCCCCACCGGGCTGGTCGAGATCCCGGTCGACTGGATCCGCGACGACGCGCCGTACTTCACCATGGACCGCTACGGCGCCGTCCGCCCCCACAGCCGCCCCCGCGACGTGCTGGAGATATGGACCGACGAGTTCGACGCCGCCTACCGCTCCGGCGGCGTCTTCCAGCTCACCCTGCACCCGCACGTGATCGGCCACCGTTCACGGCTGACCGTGCTGCGCGAACTGCTGGACCACATCAGCGCGCACACCGGCGTCTGGTACGCCACCCACGCGGACCTGGCCCGGGCCGTCCGGACCGCCGCCTCCGCCCCTGACAACCCGGAGCAGCCCTCATGAGCACCGAGTCCCGCACGGCTCCGGCCGCGCACCCCGCGCACAAGCTGAACGGCAAGCAGCGCAAGGCCATCGTCGCCGGCACCATCGGCAACACCGTGGAGTGGGTCGACTGGGCCCTCTACTCCATCTTCGCCAAGATCATCGCCGACGAGTTCTTCCCCTCGGGCAACGGCGCGGTCGCCCTGCTGTCCACCCTGGCCGTCTTCGCCGTCGGCTTCGTCATGCGGCCCGTCGGCGCGGCCGTGCTCGGCGTCTACGCCGACCGCCGCGGGCGGAAGAAGGGCATGACCCTGACGGTCGGGCTGATGGCCGGCGCCGCGTTCGTCATCGCCCTGACCCCGAGCTACGACACGATCGGCGTCCTCGCCCCCTTGGTGCTGCTGGTGGCCCGGCTGGTCCAGGGGTTCTCGGCGGGCGGCGAGTTCGGCTCCTCCTCGGCCTTCCTGGTCGAGTCCGCCGCCACCGGCCGCCGTGCCTTCGCCGGGTCGTGGCAGCAGGTGTCCGTCGCCGGAGGCGTGCTGATCGCCTCCCTGCTGGGCACCCTCACCACCTCCCTCCTCAGCGACGACGCCCTGCACGCCTGGGGCTGGCGCGCCGCCTTCGTCATCGGCGGACTGCTCGGGCTGGTCGGCCTGTGGCTGCGGGTGTCGGTGGAGGACACCGACTCCTTCACCGAGGCACAGGGAGCGGGCCGTACGCGCTCCAACCCGCTCAAGGCGATGTTCGTCGAGCACCCCGGCGCCGCGCTGCGGGTCGCGGGCATCACCGTCGCGGGCACGCTGACGTACTACATCTGGGTCAACTACCTCCCGACGTACGCCAACCTCACCACCGGCATCCCGCTGAGCAGCGCCCTGCTCTCCCAGACGCTCTGCCTGATCGTCTTCGTCGTCCTGCTGCCCTTCGTCGGCCTGCTCTCCGACAGGCTCGGGCGCAAGCCGACCATGGCCGCCTTCGCGGGCGGGTTCGCGTTGCTGGCCTGGCCCCTGCTGCACCTGCTGGACAACAGCTTCCTCAGCCTGTTCCTGGTGCAGCTGACCGGGATGCTGCTGATCCTCGGCTACTCCGCCAACTGCGCGGTGATCATGGCCGAGCAGTTCCCCGCGGAGATCCGGGCCACCGGGATCGCCCTGCCGTACGCGCTGGCCGTCGCCCTCTTCGGCGGCACCGCGCCGTACCTCACCACCTGGATGCACGAGAGCGGCCACAGCGACCTCCTGTGGCTGTACGTCTCCGCGGCGTCGCTGATCTCCTTCCTCGTCTACGTGACGATGCCGGAGACCAAGAACAAGGAGTTCCACTGATGCGCCACGTCCTGATCACGGGCGCGGCCGGAGGCATCGGCCGGGCGATCGCCGCGGAGTTCGCCGCGCAAGGCGCCGTCCTCACCCTCGCCGACCGCGACCACACCGCCCTGGACCGCCAGGTCGCACGGCTGGCCGAGACCGCCTCCGCCGCCGGAGCGCTCACCGCCGACCTGGCCGCCCCTGAGGCGCCGGCGGAGCTCGTCCGGCGGGCCTGGGCGGCGCGGGGACCGGTCGACGTCCTGGTCAACGCCGCCGGGGTCTACCCGTCCCTCGACATGGCCGACGTGGACGCCGCGGCGTGGGACCGCCTCTTCGCCGTCAACCTGCGGGCGCCCGTACTGGCCACCGCCGCCTTCGCCCACCTGGCCGTCGAGCACGGCCGGGGCGGCGCGGTGGTCAACATCTCGTCCGGCTCGGCGCTGCGGGCCCGCCCCGGCGGCGGCCCCTACGCCAGCTCCAAGGCCGCGCTGGAGATGGCCACCCGGGCAGCCGCCCTCGAACTGGGCGCCCACGGCATCCGGGTCAACGCGGTCAGCCCCGGATTCGTCCCGGTCGACAGCGCCTGCAACCCGGTCTCCGAGGAGTACGCCGCCGCGATCGGCGCCAACCCCCTCGGCAGGGCCGGGACCCCCGAGGACGTCGCCCGCGCGGTCCGCTGGATCGCGGGAGGGGACGCCTCCTGGATCACCGGCGAGATCCTGCGGGTCGACGGGGGATCCAGCACCGGCGCCCTCCAGCTGCCCCGGATCTGGCCGCCGGCGGCCACCGGGCCGACCGACGGCACCCACCCGCCCCACGACGCCGTACCCGCGCCTGCCCAGGCCACGAAAGGACATCCCGCATGAGCAGCGACAGCTACACCGTGGTCGGCGCCGGGGCCATCGGCGGCACCCTCGCCTTCAGCCTGGCCCGGGCCGGCCACCGGGTCCGCCTCGTCGACACGGACGCGGCGCACGTCGCGGCCATCCGTGCGCGAGGGCTCACCGTCGCCCGGGGCGAGCACCGCGAGAGCGTACCCGTCGAGGCGGTGACCCCCGACGCGTACGACGGCCCCGTCCACCGCGTGCTGCTCGCGGTCAAGGCGCAGGCCACCGGCGCCGCCCTCGACTGGATCGCGCCGCGGCTCGCCCCGGACGGCTGGGTCGTCTCCCTGCAGAACGGCTTCAACGAGGAGCTGATCGCGGAGCGGGTCGGGCCGGACCGCACCGTCGCCGCCTTCGTCAACATCTTCGCCGACGTCGTCGAGCCCGGGGTGATCCTCGACGGGGGCGCCGGGGCCCTGGTGGTCGGCGAGCGCCACGGCGCCGCCGTCTCCGACCGCGTCGGCTCCCTCGTCGCCGACCTGCGCAGCTGGGGGCCGGCCGTGGCCAGTGACAACGTCGAGGGATACCTGTGGGCCAAGGCGGGATTCGGCGCCATGCTGGCCGCCACCGCCCTGGCCGACGCCCCCATGGCCGAGCTGATCGACCGCCACCCGCCGACGATGGACGCGGTGGCCGCGGAGGTCTTCGACGTGGCCGGCGCCCTCGGGGTCGCCCTGGAGGCTTTCGACGCCTTCGAACCCGCGGCGTTCCGCCGAGGCGCCGACCCCGCCGCCCGCCGCGCCGCCACCGCGCGGCTCACCGCCTGGCTCCGCACCCAGGCCAAGGACCGCAGCGGAATCTGGCGCGACCTGGCGGTACGCCGCCGTCCGGTCGAGGTGACCACGCACTACGCCGAGGTCTTCGCCCAGGCCGAGCGGCACGGCCTGGCCACCCCGGTCCTGCACGCCGTCATCGACGGTCTGCGGGAACTGGAGCGCGATCCCGGCCTGATGGCGGAGGCACGGCTGGACGCCCTGGACCGGCTGGCGGCGGACACGGGCCCGGCCGCCCCGACGGCGCCGGGCGCCACCGGCGGCCCCGGGGAGGAGCGGGCGGCCGCGGTGCGGACATGGCTGGCGGCCCACCGCGAGGAGATGGTCTCCGACCTGGCCGCCTACACCTCCGTGGAGAGCTCCAGCACCGACCTGGAAGCGCTCGACACCTGCCTGGCCTGGCTGCGCGACTGGCTCGACGGGGCGCTCGGCGCCCCCGAGGCCGAAGAGATACAGGAACGCGAGGAGACCGGCGACATCCTGATCCGCCGCTACCCCGGCACCGGCGGCCGCCCGCTCCTGCTGCTCGGCCACTACGACACGGTCTGGCCCACCGGCACCCTGGACCAGTGGCCCTTCCGGCGTGACGGCGACCGGATCACCGGCCCCGGCGTCTTCGACATGAAGGCGGGACTGGTGCAGGCGGTGTGGGCCCTGAAGGCGCTGGACGCGCTCGGACTGCCCCGCCCGGCGTGCACCCTCATGCTCAACGGCGACGAGGAGACCGGCAGCCTCGCCTCCAGCGAGGCGATCGTCGCCGAGGCCCGCGACAGCCGCGCCGCCCTGGTCTTCGAGGCCGCGGCCGACGGCGCCGTCAAGACGGCCCGCAAGGGGGTCGGCCTCTTCACCCTCACCGTCACCGGCCAGGAGGCGCACGCGGGTCTCGACCCGGAGGCCGGGGCCAGCGCTGTCGAGGAACTGGCCCACCAGATCCTGCGCCTGGCCGACCTGCGCGACCGGGAGGCGGGCACCTCGCTCAACGTCGGCGTGGTCGAGGGCGGCACCCGTAGCAACGTCACCGCCGGACAGGCGGTCGCCCGGCTCGACGTCCGGGTCGCCACCGGCGCCGAACAGGAGCGGATCGGCGCGGCGCTGACCGCGCTGCGGCCCGTGGACGCGCGCACCTCCGTCGAGGTGTCCGGCGGCTGGAACCGCCCGGTCTTCGAACGCACCGCCCAGGTGGCCGAGTTGGCCGAGCTGGCCCGCGGGTGTGCGGCCTCGCTCGGCTGGGAGCTGCGGGAGACGGCGGTGGGCGGCGCCAGCGACGGCAACTTCGTCGTGGCGGCCGGTGTCCCCGTGCTGGACGGCATCGGCGCGGTCGGCTCCGGGGCCCACGCCCGCACCGAGAACACCACGGTCAGCGGGATGGTGGAGCGCGCGGCGCTGACCGCGGCGGTCCTCGCCACCCTGGCCGAGGGCTGAGCCGCTGACGGACGCCCGGCCCCTGCCTGGTCACCCGGTCCCGGCTTGCTCCGGCAGCAGGGCCAGCACCGCGACGACGGCCCGATGGTCCGTCCCGGGCACCGTCTGCTCGCCGACGGTGACGCCGGCCAGGCCGGGGCCGTGCAGGACATGGTCCAACTGGATCAGCGGCGGGAGAAGGGCATGACCCACGGGCCAGGTGGGGGCCCCTCCTCGGCCCAGTTCGGCATGGGTGTCCGTCAGTCCGGCCGCGAGCAGCCGGCGCATCGGGGCGTGGTCGAGGGAGGCGTTGAAGTCGCCCAGGAACACGGTGTCCGGGCCGCCGCGCTCCGCCAGGAAGGTGAGGGCGCTCATGTCCCGCGTCCACCGCTCCGCGTCCCCGAGCGGGTAATAGGTGTGCACGGCCACGAACCGGACCCCACGTCCGCCGACGACGACTTCGGCGGTGGTCTGGGGCCAGGCGGTGTCGACCCGCGTCGTACCGGAGCGGGACAGCGGGTGCCGTGAGTAGAGCGAGGAGTCGTCCTCGGGATGGAGCGCCTGGTACGGCAACAGCCCGCCCAGCCCCGCCCTGTCCAGGGCCTCCACCCCTCGGGGCGGCAACTGCTCCACGGCCAGTACGTCGATCCGCTCGGCCCGGACCAGCTCCACCAGCGCGCGGGGATCGGCCCCGCCGCCGTCGGCGTTGACGGTGGCGACGCGCAACTCGACGGCCCCCGCCGGGACGGCCTCGCCCCCCGGCACGAACCGCGGTGCCAGCACCGCCACATGGACGACCGCCAGAGTCCCGGCGACGGCCACCGACCAGCGGGACCGCAGAGCGGGGACGGCGACCACCACGCCCAGCACCAGCACCACGAGGACCGCGGCGTAGGGAAAGAGGACGACGGGCACCGCCAACGGCGTCCCCGCGTCGAGCCCCGCCAGCCGGACACCGAGCAGGGCGGCGGGCGCGGCGAGCGCGAGACCGCACCCCGCCCGCCCCCAGGCCCGTCCGCGTCGCCCGGCCGCCCGTCCCCGGCCTGCTCGGGGCGGAGCGGCAGCGGCGGTCTTCGTCATGCGTCCCCGTCCCGGTGCCGCGTCCGCGGCCCAGTCGTGATCCCGGCTGTCCGGTACCGGGACGCCCGGGCGAGCGCCCATGGTTCCGGCGTCCGCGTGCGTGTGGCGGCGGGGTGGGCGACCCGGGTCTGCGCCGGGTGGCCCCTTGCCCCTGAGGTGGCAGTCGTGGAAATCGTCCGACGGTGCGAGGAAAGGAGATTCCCCGGTGACGTCGAACGGAAATCCGGGACGGCGTGACATCCGGAGTGAATATCCTCTGATCGGGGAATTCTCCTGCCCGCCGCTTCACCGTTCCGTCACGGCGATCGCTCACATGTCTGAAAAGGTTGCCGTGATGCTGGACCGGTTGCGGCACCCGCTGGAGCTGCGGAAAGATGAGGGCGATCTCTGGAAAGCTCCTCCACCAAGGGGATCACGCTCATCGGGAAGGGTACGAGTCAGGAATTCCGCGGGCCGTGATATCCGGCTGTTCGCCGCACGGCTCTCCGGATTTCCTCGTGCGCGGAAGAAGGCGCCCTTGTGAAGGAGGAGACGTCACGCTCCGAAAGGACTGGGCCGTGCGCCTCGCCCGTCTGCTGTCTCTCTTCACCGCTGTCCTGCTGGCCCTGGCGGGTGCCGCCGGTACGGCCACCGCGGCCCCCGCCGCCCCGTCGGCACCGGCCCCCAGGGCCGCCGCGGCCGCCAGTGGGTACGCCGCCCCGACCATGGTGCACTGCAAGCTCAACGTGCGCTCCGGGACGAAGTCCTCCTCCTCTGTCCTGCGCACGCTGTACAACCGCAACGGCAACTGCCCGGGCAGCGGCGGTCACGACTCCGTCCCCTGCTGGCTCGACAACTGCGGTGGCACCACGTCGGGCGGGAGCTACACCTGCCAGTCGGGAGGCACGTCGTACAGCAGCTGGCTGCCGGTGAAGCACAAAGGCGCGCGCGCCTGGGTCGCCATCAAGTGCGGGACGTACGTGACCCCGTGAGCCCCGCCGAGGCGGCGAGCCGGCTCGGCTTCATACGTCCATGTCGTCCTTCCGCCGGACCGGGCGGCCCGGCAGGCCCCCACCTGCCGGACCGCCCCGCGTCAGCGCGGCCTGTCAAGAGGGACCGGTCCTTCGACCACGGCCGCTCCTCGCGAGGGTCCACCCACGTCAGCCCCCCCCACACGGTCACAGCCGGCCGGGCGTGCTCGTCCCGCCGCCCGTCGACGTGGTCCCAGAAGGTGCCGTCAGGCTCGGGCCCCTGTGTGCGTCAGGCCACGGCGGCGATGGAGCGGCCCGCCCACTCCGGTGCCGGTTCGGTGAGCTCCGTGAAGCGGCGCCGGACCGCCTCCGGGAACTCGGCGGCCCGGCCCGCCTCCTGGTCGACGTGGACCGCGAGCAGCTCCGTCGTCGCCACCGGGGCCGCGTCGCGCGCCGGCTCCGACTCCGGTTCGGACACCACGTACATCTCGTGCACGAACCGCGCCTTGCGCGCCGCCGCTCCCAACACGCGTGTACGGAGGGCCAGGTGGGCTCCTTCGGGCACGTCCTGGAGGAAGCGGACGTGTGATTCGACCGTGTAGAGGGAGCAGCCCGTGGACTCGCGGTAGCCGGAGTCCAGGCCCGTCTCGATCATCAGCGCGTCCGTGGCGTGGCCGAAGACGAGGACGTAGAAGGCCTCGCTCATATGGCCGTTGTAGTCGATCCACTCCGGGCGGACCGTGCTGTGGAACAGGGGGAGCTTCGTCATCGGGCTTCCTCCTCGCGGCCCAGACGGCCGGTGGCGCGCAGCACTTCGATGACACCCTGGTCCCGTTCGGCCACCAGGTCCGCGATGGAGCGGCCCTCCGCCGCCTCGTCGCAGCCCGCCACCACGGCGTCGTACAACTCCTTGTCCAGGTCCGGCGCTTCGAGGCGCGTCCACGGCGACTTCAAGGACGGACCGAAGTGGTCCAGCATGTGCGCCATGCCACCCTCGCCGCCCGCGAGCGCGAACGTCAGCATCGGCCCCATCACCGCCCAGCGCAGCCCGGGGCCCTCGGTGATCGACAGGTCGATGTCCCGGACCGTCGCCTCGCCGTTGGCGACCATGTGCAGCGCCTCGCGCCACAGCGCCTCCTGGAGGCGGTTCGCGATGAAGCCGGGTACCTCGTTGTCCATCGTGATGACGGACTTGCCCGCGACCTCGTAGAAGCGGGAGGCCCAGGCGACCGCCGCCGCGGCGGTGCGCTCGCCGCCGACGACCTCGACGAGCGGGATGAGATAGGGCGGGTTGAACGGGTGGCCGACGACCAGGCGCGAGGGATCCGCGGCCGTGGTCTGCATGTCGGTCATCGGGTAGCCGGAAGTAGAGGAGGCGATGACGACGCCGGGCGGCGTCGCCGCGTCCAGACGGGCCAGCAGGTCGCGCTTGAGATCGAGCTTCTCTGGCGCGCTCTCCTGGACGAACTCTGCGTTGCCCACGGCCTGTTCGAGGGTGTCGGTCACGGTGAGCCGGTCGGCCGACGCGCCCTCGGCGAGGCCGAGCAAGGTGAGCGCCGGCCACGCCGCGTCGACCAGGCGGCGCAGCTTCTGCCCGGCGCCGGGCGCGGGGTCCCAGGCGGTCACGTCGTAGCCGCGCGCCAGAAAGTGGGCGACCCAGCCGCCGCCGATGACTCCGGCGCCGACGCAGGCGACGCGGCGGACGTTCTCCGGTGAGGTGATCTCCGGTGACGCCGCCTTCGGAGAGGTCGTCTCGGGCGAGGTCGTCTCGGGTGAGGTCATGAGAGGGATCCTTCGTCGTCGCGGCGGTCTACTTGCGCGGCTTGAGGCCGAGAGTGGCGCGGGCCTCGTCCGGTGTCGCGACGCGTGCGCCCATCGACTCGGTGAGGGTCACGGCCCGCTCGACGAGCTGAGCGTTGGTCGCCTTGTTGCCCTTGCCGAGGTACAGGTTGTCCTCCAGGCCCACGCGGACGTGCCCGCCGAGCAGGATCGACTGCGCGACCCACGGCATCTGCATCCGGCCGAGCGCGAAGCTCGCCCAACGCGCACCGTCCGGCAGCATGTTGACCATCGACTGGAGCACTCCAGGGTCCGCCGGCGCGCCCCACGGGACGCCCATGCACAGCTGGAAGACGGTCGGGTCGTCGAGCAGCCCCTCCGCGAGCAACTGCTTGGCGAACCAGAGCTGACCCGTGTCGAAGATCTCCAGCTCGGGCCGCACGCCCAGCTCCTGGATGCGCCGCGCGCCCGCGCGCAGCATGTCGGGCGTCGAGACGTAGAGGTTCGAGCCGTCGCCGAAGTTGAGCGAGCCGCAGTCCAGCGTGCAGATGTCGGGAAGCAGCTCCTCGACGTGCGGAAGGCGTTCCAGACCGCTGACGAGGTCGGTGCCGGGGAGGTGGGTGAGCGGGTCGTCCGGATCGATGACCAGATCGCCGCCCATGCCGGCGGTGAGGTTGATGACGACGTCGGTACCGGTCTCCTTGACGCGCTCGACGACCTCCCGGTACAGCTTCGGGTCGCGGGACGGGTCGCCGGTCTCCGGATCACGTACGTGGATGTGGACGACGGCCGCTCCGGCGGCGGCGGCCTCCACGGCGTTCCTGGCGATCTGCTCCGGGGTGATGGGGACGTGGGGGCTCTTGCGGACGGTGTCGCCGGCGCCTGTGAGTGCGCAGGTGACGATGACGTTCTCGGTCATGGGCATGCGGGGGCCTCCCGAAATCTTGCCGCTCCGGCGATGGCGGGGCAGGGGGTGGGCGTCCGTGGCCTCTGGGTCACGGAGCCAGGATCGTGTGGGTGATGTGGGTGGTCAGGGTCGCGTGCATCGTGTCCGCGGCCGTGGCGGACGACGGCCCGCTCACCGAGAGGACGTGTGTCGCCAGGCCGTCGATCAGAGCGGTCAGCGTCAGCGCCGCCGCCTGCGGATCGACCCCGGCGCGGAACACACCCTGTTCGACCCCTCGGCGTACGACGTCGGTGACGGTCTCCCGCCACTGCCGGTAGTACTCGGAGTGGAGCCGGCCCACCGCCGTCGAGCGCGCGGCCTCGGCCCACAGGTCGAGCCACACCGCCCACTGGCGGCGCTGCTGCGCGGTGCGCGGCGTCTGCAGCGAGACGAGCTGGCGCAGCTCCGCCGCCGCGTCGTCCGCCTCGGCGAGGCAGGCGGCGCGGCGTGCGGTGTCCTCGTCCATGCACCAGCGAACGGCTGCCTCCAGGAGCTCGGCACGGCCCGGGAAGTGGTAGTGGATCGCGGCGCTGCTGGTGGCGCAGGCGCGGGCGATGTCGGCGACCCGCACCGCGTGGAAGCCGTGCTCCGCGATCAGCCGGACCGTCTCGCGGACGATCTGCAGCGGTCGCCCGCCCCCGACGCCGGCGGCCGGCGCCGTTTCCCTCTCGTGGGGTCGGGTGCCGAGCAGCCAGCCCGCGTCGACCCGGCCCTCGTCCGCGATCCGCGCCAGCTCCGCGACCGTGAAGCGGCGGGCGCCGCTCAGCGAACGTGAGAGCTTCGACGGATCCATGACGACACGGCGCGCGAACTCGCGCTGGCTGACGCCCGCGTCCGCGATGACCTCGCGGACGCGGGCGGCGGCGTCGGCGGGCGGTGCGCTGGCGAGGACGTCGTCGGTTTCCACAGGCAAGACCGTAGGTGCATGTTGCGGAAAACTCAACATCAATGGAGAAGAAGGTACTGGTAAAAAGCCTGATTGAGGCCCTGACTGATGTGTCAGTCAGAAGCGCAACGTCCAGCTACCCCGAAGTCGGCCTGCTGACAGCGTTCGATGGGCGGCTCGGGCGGCGAGCGAGATGAGGCAGGCGTCGGCCTGGACAGTCCCCTGCTTCGCCTGGCTGGTTCGGCAGCGTCCCAGAGGGCCTTGCTCCGCCTTGCTCCGCCTTGCTCCGCAGGCCATTGCCGGCCCGTGACCCGCTGTCGGAGAGCGCGGTGGGGGAAAGCCGTCGCGGCAGTTCCCGCCGCCCGCGCTGGTCGCCGCCGTCTTGTCAGTCGAGCAGAACGCCGGGATTGAGGATGCGGCGGGGGTCCAGGGCGCCCTGGGCCGCGTGCAGCGCCGGCGCGAAGGGCTCCGGGCGCTGGAGGTCGTAGCCGGGGCGGTGGTCGCGTCCGACGGCGAGGTGGTGGGTGATGGTGGCGCGGTGGCGGTGCAGGACGCCGGTCGCGGCGGCTTTGCTCTCGTCCCAGACCTCGGCCTCGTCGCCGGGCCGGCCGGCGACGGCCACGGTGAAGTAGGGGGCGGCGCCGTCGGGGTGGACGCGGGTGAGGCGGCAGTTGACGGTGGCCGGGTGGCCTGTGCCCTTCGAGGCGGCGGCGCCGACCTCGCGGCGGACGGCGTCGATCAGGGCAGGAGTCGTGTCCCAGGTGGCGGCGGTCTCGAAGGTCTCGACGACGGTCCCCGTGCGAGCCAGACCGTCGCGCAGGTAGGGCATGCGCAGGTGATTCCCCCGGCTGTGTGAGATTTGGTGAGACGTGAGAGGGTCTGGGGCGTGAGTGAGACACCGTCGAACACCCTTCAATACCGCTTTGACGGGCCGGAGGACGCCCCGGTCCTGGTCCTGGGTCCCTCACTGGGTACCACATGGCACATGTGGGACCGGCAGGTGCCCGAACTGGCCCGTACCTGGCGGGTGTTCCGGTTCGACCTGCCCGGGCACGGCGGGGCGCCGGCCCATCCGGCCGGCTCCGTCGCCGATCTGGCCGACCGGGTGCTGGCCGCGCTGGACGGCGCAGGGGTCCAGCGGTTCGGGTTCGCCGGGTGTGCGCTCGGCGGGGCCGTCGGGGCGGAGCTGGCGCTGCGCCATCCCGGACGGGTCGCCTCGCTGGCGCTCATCGCCGCCTCGCCGCGGTTCGGCACCGCGGACGAGTTCCGCCAGCGCGGTGTGGTGGTCCGCTCGCACGGTCTGGACCCGATGGCGCGGGCGGCGCCGGAGCGGTGGTTCACGCCCGGGTTCGCCGGGGCGCAGCCCGCCATCACGGAGTGGGCGGTGCAGATGGTGCGCACCACCGACCCCGGCTGCTACATCGCCGCCTGCGAGGCGCTGGCCGCCTTCGACATCCGCCCCGAACTGGGCAGGATCGGCGTGCCGACCCTCGTCCTGGTCGGCTCCGAGGACCAGGTCACCGGGCCCGCCGAGGCGCGCACCCTGGTCGCCGGGATACCCGACGCACGCCTCGCGGTGGTCCCCGGCGCCTCGCATCTCGCACCGGTCGAGCAGCCCGCCGCCGTCACCGACCTGCTGGTACGGCACTTCTCCGCGCCCTGGAGCTCCGCCCCGGAGACGGCCGGGCAGAACCTGCCGCCGGTCCCCGCGCCGGTGCCCCTGCCGCCGCAGCCCACCGGGCCGGTCGCCGAGATCGCCCCCTGGACCGACCCGGACGCCGCCGTACGGCCCGACCCCTACGAGTCCGGCATCAAGGTGCGGCGCGAGGTGCTGGGCGACGCCCACGTCGATCGTGAACTGGCCGAGGCCGACGCCTTCTCGGGCGAGTTCCAGGACTTCCTCACCCGGTACGCGTGGGGCGAGATCTGGAGCAGGCCCGGGCTGGACCGCCGTACCCGCTCCTGCGTCGCGCTGACCGCGTTGATCGCCTCCGGGCACACGGCCGAACTGCCCGCACAGGTACGGGCGGCCCTGCGCAACGGCCTCACCGTGGTGGAGCTGCGGGAGGTTCTGCTCCAGGCCGCCGTCTACTGCGGGGTCCCGGCGGCCGAGGAGGCGTTCCGTGTGGCTCGCGCGGTGGTCGCGGAGGAGACGACGCCGCAGGAGTAAGGGGGGCGGGTCGGCCCGGGCGCGTGCAGGGGCCGCCCCCGTACGGCCCCTGCACGCGCCCGCGCGTCACAGGCCCCCGCGCCGCACACCCCCGCACCAGACGGCCCGGACCCGTGTCGTCGCCGTGATGTCGGCCAGCGGGTCGCCGTCGACCAGGACCAGGTCGGCCCGCAGGACCGGGGCCACGGCGCCGCGAGCGGGACGTGCGTGACCGCGTCGGCCCCCGCCCGCCGGGACGGCGCGAAGGCCGTCCTGCCCCACAAGGAGATCCTGCTCGGCTTCCCGCGGGCCGCCGTCGACCGCGGCGAGGCGGGCCCCGGGGCACTCGGCCCCGTACGGCCGCGACCGCGCCCCGCCTGGTCATCGCGGCCCAACATGGAGCACGGCACCGTCTCGCGGGCCGAGGTGGAGGCACTCGTGGACGAGGTGCTGATGCCGCTCTTCACGGCCGGGGCGGCGCCGGGGAACGCCCGCTGAGCCCCGACCTGGGCGGCTGATCCGGCGTGGAGGGGGGCGGGGGAGTGGCGGCCGCGCCAGGGGGGAGCACGATGGAACCATGAGGTTCATCAAGAAGCGCCATTCCTGCGTCCGCCTCGAGAAGGAGTCGGGCACGCTCGTCATCGACCCGGGCAACTTCACCGAGCCCGACGCCGCCCTCGGCGCGGACGCCCTGCTGGTCACCCACGAGCACCCCGACCACTTCGACGAGGGCCACCTGCGCGCCGCCCTGGAGGCCAACCCGGCCGCCCAGCTCTGGACGCTCGCCTCGGTGGCGGAGACCATGGCGGCGGCCTTCCCCGGCCGGGTCCACACCGTCGGCCACGGCGACACCTTCACAGCCGCCGGGTTCGACGTCGAGGTCCACGGCGAGCTGCACGCCGTCATCCACCCGGACATCCCGCGCATCACCAACGTCGGCTACCTGGTCGACGGCGAGGTCTTCCACCCCGGGGACGCGCTGACCGTCCCCGAGCGGCCCGTCGAGACCCTGCTGCTGCCGGTGATGGCCCCCTGGAACAAGCTCTCCGAGGTGGTCGACTACGTCCGCGAGGTCCGCCCCACCCGCGCCTACGACATCCACGACGCCCTCCTCACCGACCTCGCCCTGCCGGTCTACGGGCGGCAGATCGGCGCGCTGGCCGGCACCGACCACCACCACCTCGGCCCCGGCACGTTCACCGAGGTCTGAGGGCGATGTCGGCGGGGTCGGTTAGGTTGTCAGGCATGCGCATCGCCACCTGGAACGTCAATTCGATCACCGCGCGCCTCCCGAGGCTGCTGGCCTGGCTCGAGAGCAGCGGCACGGACGTGCTGTGCATCCAGGAGACCAAGACCACCGAGGAGGCCTTCCCCGCCGACGCCCTCGCCGATCTCGGCTACGAGAGCGCGGTCCGCTCCACCGGCCGGTGGAGCGGCGTGGCCATCGTCTCCCGGGTGGGCCTGGCCGACGTGGTCGGCGGCCTGCCCGGCGGCCCCGACTACGACGGCGTGGAGGAGCCCCGGGCGATCTCCGCGACCTGCGGCCCGGTCCGCCTCTGGTCGGTCTACGTGCCGAACGGCCGCGAGGTCGGCCACCCGCACTTCGCCTACAAGCTCCAATGGCTCAAGGCCCTGCGGGACGCCGTCGCAGACGACGCGGCGGGGACGCGCCCCTTCGCCGTCCTCGGCGACTACAACATCGCCCCCCAGGACTCCGACGTCTGGGACCCCACCGCCTTCATCGGCGCCACCCACGTCACCCCCGAGGAGCGCGAGGCCCTCGCCGCCCTGCGCGCCACGGGGCTGAGCGACGTGGTCCCGCGCCCCCTCAAGTACGACCAGCCCTTCACCTACTGGGACTACCGCCAGCTCGGCTTCCCCAAGAACCGCGGCATGCGCATCGACCTCGTCTACGGCAACGCCCCGTTCGCCGGCGCCGTCTCCGACGCCTATGTGGACCGTGAGGAGCGCAAGGGCAAGGGCGCCTCCGACCACGCCCCGGTCGTCGTGGACCTCACCGTCTGAGGCTCACCCCCGCGGGCGCCCGTCGAGGACGGTCAGGTCGACGGCGTCGGCCAGCGCCTGCAGCCCCGCCTCGCTCGGGTGCAGGTGGTCGCCGCTGTCGTAGGCGGACAGCATCCGCGCCGGGCGGTCGGGGTCGCGCAGGACCCGGTCGAAGTCGAGCACCGCGTCGAAGGACCCGCGGTCGGCGCGGAGCGCCCGGTTGACCTCGGTCCGCTCGGCGTCGACGGCGGCGGTGCACCGTGACTCGCCCTCGCACGGCGCGAGGGTCGCCACCACGACCCGTACGCCCCGGGACCGGGCCCGGTCGGCCAGCTCCCGCAGGCCCGTCACCACCTCGTCGGCGCTCGCGCCCCAGCGCACGTCGTTTATGCCCTCGAAGAGGACCACGGTCCGCGCGGAGGTCTGGGCCAGCAGGTCCCGGTCCAGGCGGTTGAGGGCGCTGACGCCGCCGGTGTCGTTGGAGACGCCGTCGCCCGGGTAGCGGTCGCTGAGGACGCGGTTGGCGGAGATCCCCTGGTTGAGCACGCCGTAGCGCGGCACCCGGTCCTGCTCGCGCAGCCGCCGGGCGAGCGCGTCGGTCCATCGCTTGTTGCTGCCCTCCGGGGTGCCGACCCCCTCGGTGATGGAGTCCCCGAGCACCACCACGGAGCCGGGCCCGCCGCTCACGTCGACGCCGGTGAGCAGCGGCCAGGTGGCGACCGTCCCGGTGTACGCGGCGCCGTCGGCGTCGGCGGCGTGGTCGCCCCGGGTGCTCAGGTACGACGTCTGCACCGCCTTGTCGTGCAGCGGCACGGACGGCACCGAACCCGGCAGGTGGAGGCTGACCAGCAGGTCCTCGCCCTCCTCCACGGTGAAGTCGAGCGGGTCGCTGACCGCCTCCGCCCCGGCCGGCAGCACGGTGGGGCCCTGCCCACCGAAGGTCAGCGGCACCGGCTCGGACCGGGGCGCGGCGCCCTCCGCGCGGACCGCCACGGTGGCGCTGCCGACGTGGACCGGTGCCGCCGCGAAGGTGTTGGAGAACCGGACCCGCACCGTCGGCCCGGCCTTGGTCGGGTGGACGACCAGCCGCAGCGTCTGGTCGCGCCACGGGCCGACCTCCGGCAGACCCGCCGTCGACGCCGACCAGCTCCCCGTCCAGCCCTCCGCCGCCGGGCGGACCCGGAGGTCGAAGACGTGCAGGGACCGGCCCAGCCCCCGTACGTGCGGCAGCCGTACCGACTCCACGGTGCGGCGAGCGTCCAGGGGCACGGTGACCACGTACAGCCGGGGGCGGTCCTCGACAGCGCCCTCGCGGGTGTTGAGGTACGGCAGGGTGAGGGCCTTGGTGGCGAGCGGGCCGGTGCGCCAGTCGGGGGCGGTCAGCCGGTAGCGGCTGTGGCCGCCGTCGCGGTAGTGCACGGTGCCGATGCCGGTCGCCTCCCCGCCCGTCCCGGCGACGAGGAAGGTGAGCGCGTCGCCGCGGCCCTCCACCGCCACCCGCTGGCCGTCGGCGCGCACGTTGTCCGGTCTGCCGGGTCTGGAGACCGGCCAGTCGAGCCGGGTGCCCTCCACCGTGGGGCGGGCGCCGATCCGCCACCCGGCGGCGCGCAGCGCGGCGGCCGGCAGCGAGCGGCCCTGCCCGTCGAAGTCGGCGGCGCCCGGCCGGCCGTCCTCGCTGACCGCCCGGTTGTCGTACAGCTCGCGCAGCGGCCGCGGCTCCCGCTCCTCGGCCGCGCCCGCCGAGGTCAGCGAGGCGGCGCTGGTGACCAGGGCCAGGACGAGGGCGGGCCCCCACAGTTGTCGGCGCACACGCGCCCCCTTCTTCGGTCGTCGGTCGTCCAGGGGGTGTCCGGCGGCCCGGACGCCCGTACGTCGCGAGGACCGCCGCCGACTCGATGGTGCCGGTCGGCGGCGCCGGTCCCGTGGTGCGGGAGGTGTTCGGTGCGTCGGGCCGGGGCACGGCGCGACCCGGCGGGTGGAAGAAGGTCCGTGCCACGGTAGGAAGCGCCGTCAGAAGGCGTCAACGGCGCCCCGGGTGACGGGGCGTGAACAAGCGCCGAACAGGCCATGTCCGTCTTCCGGCCGCGCGCCTGTGGCCCCCGGACGCCCGGCGGTGCCACGCTGGATGCCATGCACATCCCCTTCCTGGACAAGTGGCGCGAGCGGCAGAGCGGACCGGGGCGCGGGGCCGCCACCGTCTTCGAGGATCACCCGGACGCCGCCGCCGAGCTCTTCGCCGAGTGCGAGCTGCTGCGCTCGCACGCGTACCTGGCCGGGCTGGAGCTGGACGACACCCCGGCCTCGCTGACCGCCCTGGACCAGTTGCTGCCGCGCTGGCGCGACGACCCCGAGGTGCTGCCCTGGCTCGGCAACGACGCCGGGCTCTATCTGGGCACCGTCGTGGTGCGGACCGTGCCCGGTGCGCGCTGGCACGTCTGGCCCGGCGGGCGCGTCGTGGTCCGGCTGCCCTCCGGCCGCGAACTGCACGTCGTCGAGGCGGGCGTCGAATGGGCGGTGCACGGCGCGCCCGAGCTCTCCCAGATGTACGCGGAGTTCTCCGAGGGCTGACCGCCCTGCCCCCGGCCGGTGGCCCGGGCGAGCCCGTCCGGCAGGCCCGGCGCGGCCCGCGGCACCCGCCGCCGGCGGTCCGAGGATGGGCAAATACGGTTAATCCCGCCCTGTGCGTGTCGTTTGTCCGGCCCTGAGGGGCGCTGGATAGTTTGCGCGGACCGACACCGCTGGAAGTGGGTAGAGCTGGGCATGGCTGTCGATCCGTTGATCGAGTTGCACGACGTGAACAAGTACTACGGCGACCTGCACGTCCTGAAGGACATCAACCTCACCGTCGGCCGGGGAGAGGTCGTCGTCGTCATCGGCCCCTCCGGGTCGGGAAAGTCCACCCTCTGCCGCACCGTCAACCGGCTGGAGACCATCCAGTCCGGCACCATCAAGCTCGACGGGCAGCCGCTGCCGGAGGAGGGGAAGGCGCTCGCCGGGCTCCGCGCCGAGGTCGGCATGGTCTTCCAGGCGTTCAACCTCTTCGCGCACAAGACGGTGCTCCAGAACGTCTCGCTGGCCCAGATGAAGGTCCGCTCCCGCAAACGGCCCGACGCCGACCGGCGCTCGCGCGAACTCCTGGAGCGGGTCGGCCTCTCCGACCATGCCGACAAGCTCCCCGCGCAGCTCTCCGGCGGCCAGCAGCAGCGCGTGGCGATCGCCCGGGCCCTCGCCATGGACCCCAAGGCGCTCCTCTTCGACGAGCCCACCTCCGCGCTCGACCCCGAGATGATCACCGAAGTGCTGGAAGTGATGCAGCAGTTGGCCCGGGAGGGGATGACCATGGTGGTCGTCACCCACGAGATGGGGTTCGCCCGCTCCGCCGCCAACCGGGTCGTCTTCATGGACGGTGGACGCATCGTCGAGGACCGCACCCCCGAGGACTTCTTCAGCAACCCGGAGAGCGCCCGGGCCAAGGACTTCCTCTCCAAGATCCTCAAGCACTGAGGGGGTGACGCCGCGATGAACCCGAACCTGACCCACCGCCACGCTCCGGCCCGAGAGGCCGCCTCCCGCCGCCCCCTTCCCCGCCCCGGCCGCGCCACCCGCCTGCTGGCCCTGACGCTCCTCGTCGTCCTCGCCCTGGTGGCCGCCTGCGGCAAGGAGGGCAGCCCGCCGGTGAAGGGCCCCCGCGCCGACCAGCTCCCCGACTACCGCGTGGACACCGGCTTCAGCCTCCCCGAGTCGCCGACCTGGCGGCGTGCCGAGTCCCGGGGCACCCTCGTCGTCGGCGCCAAGGAGGACCAGCCGTACCTGGGGGAGAAGGACCCCGCGGGCGGCGGCTACACCGGCTTCGACATCGAGATCGCCAAGATGGTCGGCGCGTACCTCGGCTTCCCCGAGAACCGGATCCGCTTCACCACCATCGCCTCCGCCAACCGCGAGACGGCCCTCCAGAACGGCCAGATCGACTACTACGTGGGCACCTACACCATCAACGACAACCGCAAGCGCCTCGTCGGGTTCGCCGGCCCCTACTACGTCGCCGGGCAGGGCCTGCTGGTCCGCAGCGACGAGGAGGACATCAAGGGCCCCCAGGACCTCGACGGCAAGCGCGTCTGCTCCGCCGCCGGCTCCACGCCGTACCAGCGGATGCAGGAGGAGTACCCGAAGGCCGTGCTCGTCTCCTATGACACCTACTCGATCTGCGTGGACAACCTGCTGACCTACCAGGTCGACGCGGTCACCACCGACGACGCCATCCTCCTCGGTTACGCCGCCAAGGTCCCCGACGAGCTGAAGGTCGTCGGCAAGCCCTTCTCCGAGGAGCCGTACGGCATCGGCGTGCTGCGCGCCGACAACGCGCTGCGCCTCGCCGTCGACGACGCCCTGGAGGACGGCGAGCGCAACGGCTACTGGAAGGCGGCGTACGACGCGACGCTCGGCCTCTCCGGCGTCCCCGCGCCCTCCCCGCCCGCCATCGACCGCTACTCGGCCGGCTGAGGAGGGGAGACGCCATGAACGTCCTGACCGACAACTTCTCCACCTACGGCAAAGGGTTCCTCGGCACCGTCGAACTCACCGTCTACGCCTCGCTGCTGGCGCTCGCCCTCGGCTTCCTGATGGCCTCCTTCCGGGTGGCGCCGATCGGCTCGCTGCGCCTCTTCGGCACGGCCTGGGTGACGGTGCTCCGCAACACGCCGCTCACCCTGCTGTTCTTCGCCGTCCTGCTCGGCCTGCCGCGGTTCGGCCTCGCCCTGTCCTTCCAGCTCTTCGCCGTGCTGGCGCTGGGCTGCTACACCTCGGCGTTCATCTGCGAGGCGCTCCGCTCGGGCATCAACACCGTGCCGCGCGGCCAGGGCGAGGCCGCCCGCAGCCTCGGCATGAGCTTCGGCCAGACCCTCTCCACGGTGGTGCTGCCGCAGGCCTTCCGGTCGGTGATCGCGCCGGTCGGCTCGACCCTGATCGCCCTCGCCAAGAACTCCGCCATCGCCGGGGCCTTCAGCGTCACCGAACTCCTCGGCACCTACCGCACCCTCAGCGAGCTCGGCTACAACATCATCTGGACCTTCGTCTGGATCGCGCTCGGCTACCTCATCATCACCCTCACCATCAGCGCCCTTTTCAACCTCATGGAGAAGCGCTGGGGAGTCGCCCGATGACCGCCAAGTACGAGCAGGAACCCTCGGCCCTCTACGACATCCCCGGCCCCAAGGCCCGCAAGCGCCACCGGCTCTACGGGATCCTCTCCGCCCTGGTGATCCTCGTGATCATCGGCTGGGTGCTGTATCTGCTCTTCGACACCGACCAGTTCACCACCGCCAAGTGGCGCCCCTTCGCCTACACCGGCATCCAGGAGCTGCTGCTGCGCGGCCTGGGCAACACCCTCAAGGCGTTCGCGTACGCCTCGGTGCTCTCCCTCGTCCTCGGCGGCGTCCTCGCCGTGGGGCGGCTCTCCGAACACCGGCCGGTGCGCTGGGTGGCGACGGTGATCGTGGAGTTCTTCCGCGCCATGCCGGTGCTGGTGATGATCTTCTTCGTCTTCGTGGCGCTGCAGGTCCAGGCGCTGCCCGCGCTGGTGACCGGCCTGACCCTCTACAACGGCTCGGTCCTCGCCGAGGTCTTCCGCTCCGGCGTCAACTCCGTCGACAAGGGCCAGCGCGAGGCCGCCTACGCGCTCGGCATGCGCAAGACCCAGGTCATGGTCCACGTCCTCGCCCCGCAGGCGCTGCGCGCCATGCTGCCCGCCATCATCAGCCAGTTGGTGGTGGCGCTGAAGGACACCTCGCTGGGCTACCTCATCACCTACGAGGAGTTCCTCCACGCCGGAAAACTCATCGCCTCCAACCTCGACTACGATTTGCCCTTCATCCCCGTGGTGATGGTGATCTCACCGATCTACATCGGGATGTGCATGCTGCTCTCGTGGTTCGCCCAGTGGGTGTCCCGCAGGCAGCGCCGCAATCCGAAGGCCGAGGCGGCCGCCGTCACCCGGGCCGAGCCGGGAGGGCTGCTGCCGGGCGACCGGTAGCGGGCCGACCCGGGGCGCACCGCCCCTGGCCCGCCCGGCAGCAGCCGGAGATCACTTCTCGCGGACCGGGACCGACACGTGACCCGGGTCGTCCGCAGGCGAGGAGAAGGTCAGCTGCGCGCCGGACGGGTTGTGCTCGATGTACAGCGGGTCGACGGTGTCGACGACGACGGCGAGCCGGTGACCGGCCGGGACGTCGTAGGCCGTGGAGAACAACTCCAGGTCCACGGCGAACGGCCGGCCCGGCTCGCGGTCGTGGAAGGTGTACGGGGCGTGCGTGACCAGCTTGCCGACGCCCAGCGGCCCCACGTCGTACAGGTACGCCACGAAGGTGCCGCTGCTCTTCGTCGGCGTCACCGTGGTGTGCAGCTCGGGCGTGCCGCGGACGGCCGCCCCGGTGGCGTACCGCTCGGACTGCCAGACGGCCGCGTACCGGCGGGGGAGCAGTGGCATCGACGCCATCGGGGGCGTCCGGATCAACTGGTCGAGGGCGTTGGTCAGGAAGATGAGCCCGCCGTTGGCGCCCGAGTCGATGTTGGCGCGGATCTCGTGCGAGCCGCCGAGCTCGATCTTGCGGCTGTCGGCGCCGACCGACTTCCAGTCCGGATAGTTCTCGTAGGCGCCGGTGGAGCGGGACTTGACGCGGACCGGCTGCTCGCGGTCGACGCCGTTGTCCTCGCCCTTGAGGTGGTGGTCGAACCAGCGGCGGGCCGAGGCCCAGGTGTCGTTGGGCAGGCCGAGCAGGCCGGTCGCCTCGGAGGTGGCGTGGTCGCCGGGGCGGAACTCCAGCCGCTTGGGGCCGGTCAGCTTCTCGTAGAAGTCGGCGTACTGGTTGGGCGGGAAGAGGCTGTCGCCCCAGGCGTTGCCGAGCATCACGGCGGTGCCGTTGGCGTTGAGCGCGTCGAGGTGGGTGACGGGGGAGCGCTTCTTCCCCCAGTCGATCATCTCCTGCTCCTTGTCGAGCTTGGAGCCGATGAAGTCCCCCAGGATCCCCTTCAGTTCGGCGCTCGGGCGGCCGGTGAGCAGGCCGGAGCCGCCGAGCAGCAGGGCGGCCTGGAGGTGCTGGGTGCGGCCGCTGTAGATGGAGTCGATGAGGTCGGCCCAGCCGCTGAGCGCCGCCACCGTCTTGATCCGCGGGTCGTGCGCGGCGGCGAGGAGACTGATCCCGGCCCCGTAGGAGACTCCGGCCATGCCCACCCGCTCCGGGTCGGCGGGGGTGTTCGCGAGGGCCCAGTCGATGACGGCGGAGGCGTCGGCGACGTCCGGCGGCCCGGCCACCTCGATCTCGCCGCCGGACTGCCAGAAGCCACGGGAGTTGTAACTGACCACCACGTAGCCGGAGTCGGCGAGCTGCGTGGCCTGCGCCAGGTACTCGACCTGGGGGACGGCCCAGCTGGTGGGGAGCACGATCACCGGGTGGCGGTCGCCCTCGGCGGCCTCGGAGGGCGTCACCACGTTGGCCTTGAGGACGGTGCCGTCCTGGCTGGTGACGTCGACGAAGCGGATGCCCGCCCCCGAGGTGCCGGCCTGGGCCCGGCCGGGTGCCGCGGGGGCGGCCTGGGCGGGAGCGGACAGCGTGCCGACGGCGAGCGCCGCCGTCAGTGCGCAGGCGGCGGTGGTGGTGAGGGCGGGGCGGGGGCGTCTCATGGGGTCACTCCTCGCTGCGGGCAGGACAAGTGACCCGACGGTAAGCGGAATGACTTACCCGGGGTAACGGGCGGGTAGGTTACGCACGAGTAACGATTGCGGGTCGCCCTCTCGCGCCCTCCGGGGCGCCACCGTTTCGCCCCGCCCCGCGCTCACTCGGCCCGGGTCGAGCCTCGTGGGCGACCGGGGCAATGCGGTCAAGGTGCTCGGCGCGGGGAGGAGCCTTCCGGCGTCAGCGGCCGACCACGGGCCCTCACCGCCCGCGTGGCTCGCTGACGCGGGCCTGCCCGTACCGGAAAAGAGGGCCCTTCTCCCCAGGGGAAAAGGACCCTCGTCTGCTGGATCGGGTCGGTACGCCGACGCCGACCTGAAGGGGGCCGCGCGCGTCGCGGACCGGCCCCTGACGCGTCCTCGGGCGGTCGGGCTGGAGTTGGCCGGCTGTAAGGCCAGGTCAGCGGGACTCGCGTGTCTCCCGGGCGTTCGCCTTGCGGATCGCGTCCAGCAGTTCCGGCTTGCTCATCGATGAACGGCCGGGCACATCCAGCCGCCGGGCGAGCTCGTACAGGTGCGCCTTGCTCGCCTGCTCGTCGACCCCTTGGCCGCTACGGCCGCCCTGCTGCCGGGGCCGGGCCGACTGGGGGTCCGAGGGGCCGCGGCGGCCTCCCTGCTTGCGTTCCCAGTGGTCGCCCACCTTCTCGTACGAATGCTTCAGCGCGCCGTAGGCGACCCGATGGGACCGCTCACCCTCGCCGTACTCCTTCACCGCCGAGTCGTGCGCCTCGACCCATGTGCGCTGCGCCCCTTCGGGCGAGCGGCGCAGGGTGGACGGGAGTTCCTGACGTCCTGGCATGCCGTTCACCTCCACCAGTCCTGTGTCCGGCAAGAAGGCGTGGGCGCGGATTCGCGGTCCGCGCCGTGCTCCCGGTGCCGGATGTGCGGATGTGCGTGCCCTGTCAGCGTAAGCGGTCGGCGGGCCGCAGGCCCTTGGGCGATCGCCGACGCCCCGGGGCCAGGGAGTTTGCGCCTGGGCGCCGCCACCTCCGGCCGGCGGGGCCGCCGCGGCCCCGAACCCTTCGGTGACAGAACGGACCAGGCCTGTTTGCGGCGCGGCACCGGGTGATACGCGTACAAGCGTCATCCCCCGACCGCATCTCGTCCCCGGAGGAACCGATGACCAATTCGGTCAAGGACATGCTGGACGCGTACCCCGCCGACCCGGGCGGCGTGGACCTGGCCAAGCTCGCCCGCTGCATCGAGGAGTGCCTCGCCTGCGCCCAAGCGTGCACCGCCTGCGCGGACGCCTGTCTGGCGGAGGAGGCGGTGGGTGAGCTGACCAGGTGCATCCGTACCGACGCGGACTGCGCCGACATCTGCGCCGCCACCGCCGCCGTGCTCTCCCGCCGCACCGGCTACGACGCCGACGTCACCCGGACGTTGCTTCAGGCGTGCGCCACCGTCTGCAAAGCCTGCGGCGACGAATGCCGGAGCCACGCGGACATGCACGACCATTGCCGCGTCTGCGCGGAAGCGTGCCGCCGCTGCGAAGAGGCGTGCAACGACCTGATGTCCTCCCTGGGCTGAACGCGTCGCGCGGCGTGGTGGCCGGCGCCCCGCGGCGCGGGCTTGCGCGGGTAGCGGCTCAAGAGGCCGCAGACGCGCCGCTGCCGGCGCCCGCCGGGGCACTCGCCCCCCGGCGGAAGCCGGCCGGCGCGGCCGTGCCCGAGCCGTCCGCCGGCCCGCGGAGAGCCCCAAGGGCAACGCGAGAGGTAAGGGGCAAAAGGGTAATCTCTGCTTCGCCGTCGGCGGGCTGTGGAAGGCAAGGTGCGACACGCGCGAGGCGGCACGGCTACGTGCGGTGTCGCTCTCGCCCCATGGCAACGCCGAGGTCGCAGCTCACAGGCGACGCGGCACACAGAGAATCGAGGGATCACCGTGGCAGACCTGAGCCCGATCGACCTGCAGAAAGCCCTTCACGGCGCCAGCTATCCGGCCAGTCGCGAGGACCTGGTCTCCCTCGCCCGGGACAACGGTGCCGGGTCGGGCGTCGTCGACAAGCTCTCCTCGGTGAACGCCGACCGGTTCGAGGGGCCGGACGAGGTGCAGAAGGCCGTCTTCGACACGGAGTGAGTCCCCACGCCGCTGCCCTTCCTCGCCGCGACGCAGGAGAGGCAGCGGCTTCCGTGAGGCGGCGGGGCCGCGTCCGGTCCAGTGCTCGGCCGGTGTGGCGGTCCACTGACGATCAGCAGCACGTCGTCCGTTCGTGCGAGGCCGGGACGGGTACGCGGTGCCGCGGCAGGCGCGCTCCGCGACGCGGCCGTGAAGCCTCGTGCGGGGCGCCCCGGTCCGAAGGTAGGGATCACTGTGCGCGCGTCGGAGAACAGCCCGGTCCTGGTGGTCGACGCGGGATCGTCGAGCCTGCGCCTGACGGTGTTCGGTGAGGACGGCGCGGTCCTTGCCGAACACCGAAGCGACGCTCCGCCCGGGGAGGAAGCCTCACAGTCGCTTCGGCGTCTGCTGAGCGAAGGGCCTGCTCCGGCGGCCGTCGGTCACCGCATCGTCCACGGTGGACCGGAGCTGCGCGGCCACACCCTCGTCGACGAGGACGTCCGCGCCCGTCTGGAGCACGTGGCCGGCCTCGCGCCGTTGCACGTCCCGCCCGCTCTCACCGTCCTGGACGCGGCCCGGAAGCTGCTGCCCGACGTCCCGCACGTCGCCTGCTTCGACACCGTCTTCCACACCGGCCTGCCCGCTGCCGCGCGGGAGTACGCGGTACCCGCCACCTGGCGCGAGGAGTACGGCCTGCGGCGCTACGGCTTTCACGGGCTCTCCTACGCCTGGGCGCTGGCCCGGACCGCCGAGCTCCTCGGCCGCCGTCCCGAACAGCTCCACCTGGTGATCGCGCACCTCGGCGGCGGCTGCTCCGCCTGCGCCGTGCGGGACGGCCACAGCGTCGACACGACGATGGGCTTCACGCCGCTGGAGGGGCTGGTGATGAGCCACCGCAGCGGCAGTGTCGATCCGGGCGCCCTGACGTGGCTGCAGACCCGGCACAGTCTGTCCGCCGACGCCGTCGAGGACGCGCTGAACCATGAGTCCGGGCTGCTCGCCCTCTCCGGCACATCGGAGGACACACGCGACCTGGTCCGCAGCCGGGCGGCGGGGGACGAGCGTGCGGCACTCGCCCTGGACGTCTTCACCCACCACTGCCGTCGCGGCATCGCCGGGATGGCCGCCTCCCTGGACCGGCTCGACGCCTTGGTCTTCACCGGGGAGATCGGCGAGGACCAGCCCGAGGTGCGCGAGGAGGTGTGCGCCCGGCTGCCCGCGCTCGGCCTCACAGGTGACCTGCGGGCGCTGGTCGCCGAGCGTCCCGAGATCGTCAGTGGGCCCGGGGCGCCGGTGCCGGTCGTCGTCGTACCCACCGGAGAGGCCCAGCAGGCCGACCGTGAGACCCGGGCCCTCCTGGCCCGTCGCTGAGGCGGGGCGAGGTCGCCGAGGCCGCCGCCGGCCGACCAACCTGACCGAGGGAGCAGACGATGAACGTTCCGTCCGGACTGCGCACGGTGAGCCGGCGTGGGCCCCGGGTCAGGGAGCGGTGAGACCGCGCGCCCGGGCCGGAACGGCGTTACGCTGAGTAGCCGTAGGGCGGAACGGTCGCCTCCCGGCAGCAGTTCGGTCTTCCGCGCCGCTGACCACCGGAAAGAACGCCTCGTTCGGTAACCCACAAGGGGGTATCCGCATGAAAGCCGTCGTCTGGCACGGACTCGGGAACATCGGCCTTGAGGACGTGCCCGAACCTACGATCACAGACCCGTACGACGCGATCGTGCGGATCACGACCTCCGCCGTCTGCGGCACCGATCTGCATTTCGTCCGCGGCACCATGCCCGGTATGCAGGAGGGCCGCGTCCTCGGCCACGAAGCGGTCGGAGTCGTGGAGGAGGTCGGGTCCCAGGTACGCAACCTCCGCCCCGGCGACCGCGTGGTCGTTCCCTCCACCGTCGCCTGCGGCGTCTGCAGCTACTGCCGCGCGGGCTACTACGCCCAGTGCGACAACGCCAACCCCGGAGGACCGCTGGCGGGCACCGTGTTCTTCGGCGGGCCGCAGTCCGCCGGCGGACTGGACGGGCTGCAGGCCGAATACGCCCGCGTCCCGTTCGCCCACGTCGGGCTCGTGCCCCTGCCCGACACCGTGGACGACACGCAGGCGATTCTGCTGTCGGACATCTACCCGACCGCCTGGTTCGGAGCCAAACTGGCCGAGATCGGTGACGGCGACACCGTGGCGATCCTCGGAGCGGGAGCTGTCGGACAGGCCGCCGTCGCCTGCGCGCGTCTTCAGGGGGCGGGGCGCATCATCGTGGTCGACGGCATCGGGGACCGGCTGGACATGGCCCGCAGCCAGCACGCGGAGACCGTCGACTTCAACGCCGAGGACCCGGTGGAGGCGGTCCGCGAGCTGACCGGCGGCATCGGCGTGGACCGAGTGATCGACGCCGTGGGCGTGGACGCCCGGAAACCGTCGCACGGCCAGGCCGCCGAGACCGCCGGCGGGGACGAGGAGGAGTTCCGCCACGAGCGCGCCGAGGCCGCGCCGGAGCAGAATCCGGACGGCGAGACGTGGGTGCCGGGCGACGCCCCCACCCTGGCGGCACGCTGGGCGGTGCGGATGGCGGCGAAGGCCGGGACCGTCGGCATGGTCGGCATCTATCCGCCGCAGGTGCAGCACTACCCGATCGGTGAGGCGTTCATGAAGAACCTGACCCTCAAGATGGGCAACTGCAACCACCGACGCTACGTGCCCGATCTGGTCTCCCTGGTCGCCTCGGGAAGCCTGGACCCCACTCCGCTGGTCACCCGCTGGGGAAGCGCGGAGAGCGTGGTCGAGGCGTACCGCCGTTTCGACCGCCGGGAAGCGGGCTGGACCAAGGTGGTCCTCGGATTCTCGGACGACGGATCGATCGCTCCCGGCCTCGGTGAGGCGGCGGGCACCGGCGCGGCCACGACTGCCGGCTCACCTGGCCCCACGGCGGCGGAGGCGACGCGAGGAACGGGGGAGTGACGGGTTTCCGCCTCCACCGCGGGGCAGGCTCCGAAGCAGGGCGGAAGCCGGCGGCGATCCTCTCAGGGGCCCCGAGGAAGAAGGAAGGCAGGCATAGATCATGGGATTCCACGATCGCCGGGACGCAGGCCTCCAACTCGGCCGCCGGATCGAGGAATGGGCGTCCGGTCAAGAGCTTCCCCGGCCCCTCGTCCTGGCGCTGCCCCGCGGTGGCGTTCCGGTGGCGGTCGAAGTCGCCCGGGCCCTCGGCGCCCCGCTGGACGTGCTCGTCGTACGGAAGATCGGCATCCCCGGGCGTCCGGAAACGGGCATCGGGGCGGTCGTGGGCGACGACCCGCCGCTCTACGACCGGCGGGCACTGGAGACGCTCGGCCTCGGCGAGGACCGCCTTGTCCAGGAAGTGGCCCGTGAACGTGAGGAACTGCAGCGCCGTTCCCTGGTCTACCGAGGCGACCGCTCGACGCCCGACGTCAAGGACCGCGCCGTGGTCCTCGTCGACGACGGCCTGGCCACCGGCGCCACCGCTCGCGCCGCCCTCCGCCACCTGAGCAGTCGGGAACCGGCCCGGCTGATCCTCGCCGTTCCGGTGGGCGCGCCCGACGCCGTCGCCGGGACGCGCGCGGAGGCGGACGACGTCGTCTGCCTCCAGCAGCCGCCGGGCTTCGGGGCGGTGGGCCTCTGGTACGAGGAGTTCGAGCAGGTGAGCGACCGGGAGGTCACCGAGGCCCTGAGCGCGTACAGGCCCCCGGCCCCCGGCGCGTGACGGGCCGGCCGGCAGCACCACCCGAGACCGGTCAGCAGGGCCGCGCCGTCCACGCCGTGCCTCCCCCACCCGGGCCGGGAGGAGCCGGTCACGGCCGTCACACGGCCGCCGGCCGCCCCGGTCGGCGCCTCCAGCCGGATACCGCCGGACGACGCGGCCGCCCGGAGGAGGCCGGGCGGGTCGCCGCGTGGCCCGGCGCCCCGGCTCACAGCCACCGCCCCGTAGCCCCGACCCGCGCTGCTCAGCCTCCAACGGCACCGTGCCTCCGGCCTGGGCCAGGACGCGTCAGGGGACGACGGCGAAGCCCCTCACTCCGAGTCCTCGGCGGCGCGGTCGGTGGGCAGCAACGTGCGGATGTCCGAGGGCAGAGCTCCGGCCAGGTGCTCCATCAGCTCCGGGGCGAGCGCGGCGTCGAGCACCTCCAGCACGGCGGCGGCATCACGCAGGGCCGTGTCCTCGGTCGTGCCGGCGCGGACGGCGATCCGCCCGGCGAAGGTGGTCAGGTCGAACCGCTCGGCCGAGCCGTCCGAGGGGCCGCCGGGCGAGTTGCCCAGCGACTGCTGGAGGGAAGCCGCCAGTTCGGGAGGGAGCTGGGCGGCCATGTTCTTGGCGAGCCCGGACGGCAGCCGCTCGGCCAGGGTGGCCAGCACCGCCTGCGTGACCCGCTCGGCGGGGCCCCGCCCCGGTAGCTGAGCCGCCGCCTGGACCTTCCCGATCATCTCGTCGTGTTGCATGGCACGGACGTCCTTTCTTGTGCCGCTGTTCGGCGGGACCGCCGACGGACAGGGCGAAGCGGGGGAGCGGTCGCCGGCCCCGCCCGTGAGGGTCAGGAGCCCGCCGCCGGGTGGTGGCGGGCTCTGCCGGCGCACAGCCGGGCCGCGCGACCGGGCACAGTGGCTCGCCTTCCTGCATGAGGATGCGTTCGGCTTCCATCTCAGGCCATTCCCGCGGCACGGGCGACCAGGTACGTCCACTCAGCGCAATCTCGGCACCCCGGGGCGGCCCCGCCCGGCACACCCCGAAGGCGTAAGCGGCGCACCCGTGTTCGAGGCGTCCTGGTCGGGATCCCCCGGTGAAGTTACGCTGCGCGGACGGCTGCTGACTGGAGGTATGGAATGCGTCCGTCCCGGATCCGCAGGCTCTCGCTCTGCGCCCTCGCCGTCGCGATGCTCTCGGTGGGTGCCGCCGCTCCGCCCGGCGAGCGGGCCGCCGAGCGGGCGGCGCCCGGCAAGAGCCCCGTCGCGGTCGGCCACGGCGGTGCCGTCTCCAGCGTCGACCAGGACGCCACCGCCGCGGGCATCGAGGTGCTGCGGCGGGGCGGCAACGCCGTGGACGCGGCCGTCGCCACCGCCGCGGCCCTCGGCGTCACCGAGCCGTACTCGGCCGGGATCGGCGGCGGCGGGTACGCCGTCCTCTACGACGCCCGCACCGGCACCGTGCAGACCGTGGACGGGCGGGAGACCGCGCCGCGTACCGCAGGGCCCGACCTCTTCCTGGAGGACGGCGAGCCCGTCCCCTTCGAGGAAGCCGTCACCAGCGGCCTCGGCGTCGGCACCCCCGGCACCCCCGCCACCTGGCGCACCCTGCTCGACCGCTGGGGCACCACCCCGCTGCGCGACCTGCTCAAGCCCGCCGAGCGCCTCGCCCGCGACGGCTTCACCGTCGACGAGACCTTCCGCGCCCAGACCGCCGACAACCAGGCCCGGTTCGCCGACTTCCCCGCCAGCGCCAAGCTCTTCCTGCCCGGCGGCAAGCCCCCCGAGACCGGCTCCACCTTCCGCAACCCCGACCTCGCCCGCACCTACGCCGAGCTGGGCCGCAAGGGCGTCGGCGCCCTCTACCGGGGCCCCCTCGCCCGCGACATCGTCCGGACCGTCAACAAGCCGCCGGTCGACCCCGACGCCGACCGCGTCGTCCGCCCCGGCCGCCTCACCACGGCCGACCTCGCCCGCTACCGCACCGAGCGGCACGCGCCGACCCGCACCGGCTACCGGGGCCTGGACATCCGCTCCGTCGCCCCGTCCTCCTCCGGCGGCACCACCGTCGGCGAGGCCCTGAACATCCTGGAGGGCACCGACCTCGAGGCCGCCTCCCCGCAGCGCTACCTCCACCGGCTTGTCGAGGCGAGCCGGATCGCCTTCGCCGACCGCAACCGCTGGGTCGGCGACCCCGCCTTCTCCGACGTGCCCACCGCCGGACTGCTCAGCCCCCGCTTCGCCGCCTCCCGCGCCTGCCTGATCCGCGACGACGCCGCGCTCACCAGCCCGCTGGCGCCCGGCGACCCCCGCGACCCGGCCGGCTGCCCCACCGGCGGCACCCCGGCCCCCACCACGTACGAGGGGGAGAACACCACCCACCTGACCACCGCCGACCGGTGGGGCAACGTCGTCGCCTACACCCTGACGATCGAGCAGACCGGCGGCAGCGGAATCACCGTGCCCGGCCGGGGCTTCCTGCTCAACAACGAACTGACCGACTTCTCCTTCACCCCCACCACCCCGGGCGTCCCCGACCCCAACCTCCCCGGCCCCGGCAAGCGGCCGCGCTCCTCCATCGCGCCCACCCTCGTCCTGGACGGCGGCAAGCCCGTCCTGGCGCTCGGCTCACCCGGCGGCGCCACCATCATCACCACCGTCCTGCAGACCCTCACCGGCGTCGTGGACCGGGGCCTGCCACTGGTCGACGCCATCGCCGCGCCCCGCGCCAGCCAGCGCAACACGGCCGACACGGAGGTGGAGCCCGGCCTTTGGGACAGCCCGCTGCGGGCCCGGCTGGAAGCGCTGGGCCACACCTTCCGGCGCACCCCCGAGATCGGCGCCGCCACCGCCGTGCAGCGGCTGCCCGACGGCCGCTGGCTGGCCGCCGCCGAGACCGAGCGACGCGGCGGCGGCTCGGCGATGGTCGTCCGGCCCGGCCAGCCCTGACGCACCGGCACCACGGCCGTCAGTCGGCGGTGTTCTCGCGCAGGACCCGGCCGTCGGCGGCGTCCACGTCGACCTCCGTCGTGCGGAACGTCTCCTGGTCGACCACCTCCACCTGCCACATCGCCGAACCGTCCGACTCCTCCAGCTCCGCCTTGACCGCCGTGCCCGGGCGCCGGTCGGTGGCCGCCTTCGCGGCCCCGGCCGCGTCGGTCTCCGCCTCCTTCAGCAGCGCCTGACGCTCCTCGCGGTCCTCTCGCTCGTCGTCCGGCTCGTCGCCCCGGGGGCTGTCGGAGACCGCGCCGGAGGCCGCGTCGACCTGGCGGACGACGGCCGAGCCGTCCTCGCCGGCCAGCGTCACCGTCCAGTGCGGGGCCTCCCGCGCGGTCCGGCCCAGCTCCACCGCGACCGGGCGGCCGTCCGGCTCGTCGTCGCCCGCCGCCTTCACCGCCTCGGCCAGGGAGACGGTGGTGGCCGCGAGCAGCGCCTGGTTCTCCCGCGCGTCGTCGTCCATCGGAGTGGCGGTGTCCTGGTCGGACGGGCTCGGCGTCGGGCTCGGCGTCTCGCTCTGCGACGCGCCGGAGGCCGTCCCCGTCTCAGGCTCCTCCCCGTCGGAGCAGCCCGCCGCGCCCAGCGCCACCAGGGCCAGCAGGGCGGCGGCCAGTGCGCGGGACGGTCGGCGGTGCGGGGAGCTGGGGGTGCGGTTCATCGGGGGCCTCTCACAAGCGGAACTTCGTACTCCTAGCTCACTGACCCGATCGAAGGCCCGCAAACGGACCGGGCCCCGGCGCGTACGCCGCCCGGGGGCGCGCCCGGAGGCTGCCGCGCGCCCTACGCTCTTCCCCATGACCCCCGACACGATCCTCGAAGAGCTGGGCAAGGCCCCCTACGTCAGCCTCACCACCTTCCGCAAGGACGGCACCGGCGTCGCCACGCCCGTGTGGGCGGTGCGGGAGGGCGACACCCTGTACATCTGGACCCGCAGCGACTCGTGGAAGATCAAGCGGCTCCGGCGGGACCCCCGGGTCCGGATCACCGTCTGCGACGTACGCGGCAAGGTCGCCGAGGACGCGCCGCGCGCCGAGGGCACGGCCCGCCTCGTCGAGGACGCCGAAGGGCTGAAGCGGCTCCGCAAGCGCCTCGGCCGCAAGTACCGTCTCCAGTTCTACGTCCTCGACATCGGCGGCCTGATCGGACGGCTCGGCAAGCGCCCGCACACCGGGATCGCCATCACCTTCTGACGCCCCGCGCCCCGCGCCCCGGTCCCCGCCACCCCGGCGCGCGGGCCGGGCCGCGCGCCGCCCGAACGCCCCGCCGCGCCTGATCCGCGCGCCCGCGAAAAACGCGCGTAGCCCCGTCGAAACAACCGTGGTGTTTCCTACCGGACCTGAGGATTCCAGCCCGGCGTTCTCCGGCACCGGGCCTTCGGTCTGTGGGGCGGGCAGCAATGGCAGTGGCACAACTCCCGAGAGCGGCAGTCGACTTCGCGCACTTCCTGGAAGGGCTCACGGCCCGCCTCGACCGGCGGGCCGGCTGGTGCGCCGTCTTTTGGGAACGCGACCCCGACGGCATGCGGGCCTGTCTGGACGGCACCGAGCTGCCGCCCTGGGACGTGGTCGACGCCCTCCTCCAGGACCTCGCCGCCGACCAGGGCGCGGCGGCCGCCCGCGCCGAGGCCACCACCGCCCGGGCGCTGCACGCCGCCGCCACCACCGCGCACGACGCCCGTCCGGGCGCGGCCGCCGCCCTCGCCGACCGGCTCGACGGGATGCTCCGCGAGCAGCGGTACGCCGCCGAGCGCCTCCAGGAACTCACCGCCCACCGCGCCACCGCCACCACCGCGGAGGCGGCCGCCGCCCTCGACGTCGACCTCGCCTGGGCCCAGGACGACCACCGGCGCGCCACCGCCCGCTGCGCCGAACTCCGCGCCCGCCGCGAGGCCCTCGCGGTCCCACCGCCCCCGGTCGCGACGTCCCGCCCCGAACGGTCCGCCGCGCGGCCCGGACCGAAGAAGCGCCCCCGGGGCGGCGCCCGCTTCGCCGGGATCGCCGAGGAGGCTGCCGAGGCACCCCCGGCCCCCGCCACCGTCCCCGCCGCCCCGGCCCCCGCCACCGCCGTCCGGGGTGCCCGTTTCGCCGGTGTCGCCGACCAGCCGGAGGACCCGGCGCCCGCCCCGCCCGACCCCGAGGCCGACCGAGCGGCCGCCGGCGCCGCGGCCCGCCTGCACGCCCTGCGGGCCCGGGGCAGGGGCGGCGAGGCGCACGTCCTCCTCGCCGAGCTGGCGCACTGGCCCGCGCCCCGGCTGCCGCTGCTCGCCGCCGCACTCCACCGGGCCGGGCTGGAGGCCGACTGGGCGACCCTGCTCTGGGAGGTGGCGGCGCTGCCCCCGGACGCCTTGGTCGCGGCCGCCGACGCGCTGGCCGCCGCGGGGCGGGGCGCCGACGCCCGGCGGCTGCTGCGACAGGGCGTCGCCCGGCCCGCCCCCGAGATCGCCGACGCCCTGCACCTGCTCACCGGCGACGGCCGCGACCGCCAGGCCCGCGCTCTCGCCGGGGCCTACCTGGCGGTCCGCTCGGCCGAGGACGCGGCGGGGGTCGCCCGCAACGATCCGGGCCGGCTCGTCCCGCTGCTGCTGGACGCGGCCCGAGGCGTCTCCGAGGAGCGCCACTGGGACCTCGTGCACGCCTTCCGGGTCGCCGGGGTCCTCGCCTGATCCACTCCACCGACGGCCGCGCGGCGGCCCCCCGGTGCCGGTGGCGCCCGCACGGGTGCCAATCGCGCCCGACTCGGGATGTGGACGGAGATGGTCTTGCCCCGCGCCTGCGGGGGGCTTACGTTCGTCCTCCTACGTCCCTTCTACGGGCGTAGAAAGCCCTGCTGACGACCGGTCGAAGGAGCAGCTCATGGCCCCTGTCGTACGCGCAGCACTCGTCCAGGCGACCTGGACGGGCGACACCGAATCCATGATCGCCAAGCATGAGGAGTACGCCCGCGAGGCGGCCCGCGCCGGTGCGCGGGTGATCGGGTTCCAGGAAGTCTTCAACGCCCCCTACTTCTGCCAGGTCCAGGAGGCCGAGCACTACCGCTGGGCCGAGGCCGTGCCCGAAGGGCCGACCGTCTCCCGGATGCGGGAGCTGGCCCGCGAGACCGGCATGGTCATCGTGGTGCCGGTCTTCGAGGTCGAGCAGGAGGGCTTCTACTACAACACCGCCGCGGTCATCGACGCCGACGGCAGCTACCTCGGCAAGTACCGCAAGCACCACATCCCGCAGGTCAAGGGCTTCTGGGAGAAGTACTACTTCAAGCCCGGCAACCTCGGCTGGCCGGTCTTCGACACCGCGGTCGGCCGGATCGGCGTCTACATCTGCTACGACCGGCACTTCCCGGAGGGCTGGCGCCAGCTCGGCCTGAACGGCGCCCAGCTCGTCTACAACCCCTCCGCCACCTCCCGCGGCCTCTCCGCCTACCTCTGGCAGCTGGAGCAGCCCGCCGCCGCCGTCGCCAACGAGTACTTCGTCGCCGCCATCAACCGGGTCGGCCAGGAGGAGTACGGCGACAACGACTTCTACGGCACCAGCTACTTCGTCGACCCGCGCGGCCAGTTCGTCGGCGACCCGGCCGACGACAAGACCGAGGAACTCCTCGTCCGCGACCTCGACTTCGGCCTGATCGAGGAGGTCCGCAACCAGTGGGCCTTCTACCGGGACCGCCGCCCCGACGCCTACGAGGGCCTCACCGCGCCCTGACCGGCTCCACCGGACGAGGCACCGGGCGCGGGCGCCGGCCCGGCCGCCCCGCCCGGCGCCGCCCGCGCGCCCCGGCCGCCCGCACCGCGCCCGGCGGCCCGTCCCCAGAACCGGCACCGGAGGGAACCCCATGAACCGTACGGTCATCCGCGGCGGCCTCGTGATCACCGCCGCCGACGAGCTGCACGCCGACGTCCTCGTCGAGAACGGCCGGGTGGCGGCCCTCGCCGCGCACGGCACCGACGCGGCCGCGAGCTGGAACGCCGAGCACGAGATCGACGCCACCGGGACGTACGTGATCCCGGGCGGCGTCGACGCCCACACCCACATGGAGATGCCGTTCGGCGGCACCCAGGCGTCCGACACCTTCGAGACGGGCACCCGGGCCGCCGCGTGGGGCGGCACGACCACCATCGTCGACTTCGCCATCCAGTCCAAGGGCGGCTCGCTGCGCGAGGGGCTCGACGCGTGGCACGAGAAGGCGGGCGGGCGGTGCGCCGTCGACTACGCCTTCCACATGATCATGTCCGACGTGAACGCTTCCTCCCTCAAGGAGATGGACGCCCTGGTGGCCGAGGGCGTCACCTCGTTCAAGCTGTTCACCGCCTACCCGGGGGTCTTCCTCTCCGACGACGGCCAGATCCTGCGCGCCATGCAGCAGGCCGCCTCCAACGGCGGCCTGGTCATGACCCACGCGGAGAACGGCCTCGCCATCGACGTCCTGGTCGAACAGGCCCTGGCCCGCGGCGAACGCGACCCGCGCCACCACGGCGAGGTCCGCAAGGCCCTGTTGGAGGCGGAGGCCACGCACCGCGTCATCAAGCTGGCCCAGGTCGCGGGGGCGCCGGTGTACGTCGTGCACGTCTCCGCCGAGGAGGCCGTCACCGAACTGGCCCGCGCCCGCGACCAGGGGCTCCCGGTCTTCGGCGAGACCTGTCCGCAGTACCTCTTCCTCTCCACCGACAACCTCGCCGAGCCGGACTTCGAGGGCGCCAAGTACGTCTGCTCCACGCCGCTGCGCCCCAAGGAGCACCAGGCCGCGCTCTGGCGGGGGCTGCGCACCGACGACCTGCAGGTGGTCTCCACCGACCACTGCCCGTTCTGCTTCGAGGGCCAGAAGGAACTGGGCCGTGACGACTTCTCGAAGATCCCCAACGGCATGCCGGGGGTCGAGAACCGCATGGATCTCCTCCACCAGGCCGTGGTCGACGGCCACATCAGCCGCCGCCGCTGGATCGAGATCGCCTGCGCGGCCCCGGCCCGCATGTTCGGCCTGTACCCGAAGAAGGGGACCATCGCCCCGGGCGCGGACGCCGACATCGTCCTCTACGACCCGCACGCCGAGCAGACCCTGTCGGCCGGCACCCACCACATGAACGTCGACTACTCGCCGTACGAGGGCAAACGCGTCACCGGCCGGGTCCGCACGGTGCTCTCGCGCGGAGTGCCGGTGATCGACGGCGGCCGGTACACCGGGCGGGCCGGCCAGGGGATGTACGTCCCCAGGGGCACCTGCCAGCACCTGGGCTGAGCGATTTCCCTCCCCCGGCGCCGGTCGTCGGGGCCGGTCGTGCCGGTGTGCGCACACAGCGGTGCGGCCCCGGGGACGTCTGTCCCGGGGCCGCTGCCGTACCTCACTCACGGTCCGGACCTGGCGGTCCGGGCGGGTCAGGAGTGCGAGGCGGTGGTGCTGGTGCCGGCGCCCTTGGGGCCCGCGAACTTGAAGTCGTTGTAGTAGTACGCCTTGCCGTGCTTGCCCTTGCCCTTGACGCCGCTGGCGGTCTTGTTCACCCAGGCGCCCTTGGGGCCGGCGTACTTGGTGACGTTCTTGTAGCTCGGGCCCTTGCCGTGGCTGTGCTTGCCCTCGGCGCTGCGCTTCTTGCCGTGGTCGCCGTGCTTGCCGTGGAAGCCGGAGGCGATGTGCGAGGAGGCCGCGCCGTGCGGACCGGCCACCGCGGTGTGCTTGGCGTAGGAGGGGCCGCCGGAGGCGGCCGCGACGGAGGCGCCGGCGAGGACGAGGGGAGCGACGACGGCGCCGACGGCGGCGGCCTTGAGGAGGTTGCGCATGAGAAACCTTTCGGAACTGCCATGCCCGCTACGAGCGTCGCGGGCTACAAGTGGAGTCTGTCGTTTTCGTCCGCATTCGCACGGAACGAAACGGGTGCTTCATTCATATGGATCAGTAATTCATGCGAGATGCGGAGGTCCGTGCCGATCGGCGATGCCGGGACGGTTCCGGCTGGGCGGCGGCAGGCGGCGGCAGACGTGCGGGAGGGGGAAGCGTCGAAGGGCCGGCCCCCCAACGCCCGGGAGCCTTTCCGGGGTTGGCCTCCGCGACGCGCGCCCGAGGCTCCTGGCGTGGCGCCCCGCGCGGCCTACTGTGAGACGCGCCGCCGGCCCTCCCTGCGCCGCAGACGCCTCGGGGATCGCGCCCGCGCCGCCCCCCGCCTGCCCTCCGGGGCCGCCGCCGGAAGCGCCGTACCGGATCCGGCCGCCGCCCCCGCGACGAGACCCGGACCACCGAACACCCCCGCCCGTACCGTCACCGAGGAGAGAGCTGGACATGGACTTCGGACTCGTTCTACAGACCGATCCCCCCGCGTCGACCGTCGTCGGGCTGATGCGCCGCGCCGAACGGAACGGCTTCCGCTACGGCTGGACCTTCGACTCGGCCGTCCTCTGGCAGGAGCCGTTCGTCATTCACAGCCGCATCCTGGAGCACACCAGCCGGCTGACCGTCGGCCCGATGGTCACCAACCCGTCCACCCGCACCTGGGAGGTGACCGCCTCCACCTTCGCCACCCTCAACGACATGTACGGCAACCGCACCGTCTGCGGCATCGGCCGCGGCGACTCCGCGATGCGCGTCGCCGGGCGCCCGCCCAACACCCTCGCCCGGCTCGGCGAGGCCGTCGACGCCATCCGCGACCTGGCCGAGGGGCGCGAGGCGTCCGTCGGCGGGGAACCCATCAGGCTCCCGTGGGTGAAGGACGGCCGACTGCCCGTCTGGATCGCCGCGTACGGCCCGAAGGCGCTCGCCCTCACCGGGCAGCGCGGCGACGGCTTCATCCTGCAACTGGCCGACCCCTTCCTCACCGAGTGGATGATCAAGGCCGTCCGCGCCGCCGCCGCCGACGCCGGACGCGACCCCGACTCCGTCAAGATCTGCGTCGCCGCACCCGCCTACATCGGCGACGACCTGGCCCACGCCCGCGAGCAGTGCCGCTGGTTCGGCGGCATGGTCGGCAACCACGTCGCCGACCTGGTCGCCCGCTACGGCGCCCACTCGGACCTGGTCCCGGAGGCCCTGACCTCCTACGTGGAACAGAGGCAGGGATACGACTACGCCCACCACGGACGCTCCGGCAACCCCGACACCGCCTTCGTCCCGGACGAGATCGTCGACCGGTTCTGCCTGCTGGGCCCGGCCGAGGCGCACATCGAGCGGCTGCGCGCCCTGCGGGACCTCGGCGTCGACCAGTTCGCCGTCTACGCCATGCACGACGCCCGCGAGGAGGTCATCGACGCCTACGGCTCGACCGTCATCCCCGCCCTGAGCTGACCCGCGGCCAACTCGCCGGTGGCGGCGAGCCGGAGGGGCGCGGGGTCCGGCACCGGGCCCCTCCGGCCGTACGGCATGATCCCGGCATGAGACTCCCGCGCCGGGTGCGCCTCCCGCTCCTCGTCCTCGCCCTGGCCCTGCCGCTCACCGGCTGCGGCCTCGCCGCCGAACTGGAGCGCGAGGCGGACCCGGCGCGCACCTCCCGCCCGCCCTCGCCTGCGGCACCGCCCGCCCCCGCCGCGCCTTCGGCCGAGGCGGCCCCCGTCCCGCCGCCCGTCTCCGCCACCGGTGACCCGGGGGACCCCGAGGGCTGCCCCGCCTCCGGCTTCCGGGCGGTGGCCGCGCCCAGCGACGCCGCCATGGGTCTGCGGGTGGGGTACGTCGTCGTGCACAACTGCGGTACGAAGACGCTGCGGCTCGACGGCTACCCCTTCCTCCAGGTCCTCGACCTGGACAGCGAACCGATGGCCACCGAGGTGGTCGAGGGCACCGGCCGCGTCTCCATGGCCCCGGAGGACCCCGGGCCCCGCCCCCTCGCCCTCAAGCCCGGCATGTCCGCCCGCTCCACCCTCGCCTGGCGCTACTGGGCCGTCGACCCCTCCACCGGCCGCGGCCTCGGCGCGTACCTGCGCGTCGCCCCCGACGACGGGACACCGCCGCAGACAGTGGAGGTCGCCGACGGCGGACTCGACGTGGGGGAGGGGGTGCTGGGGACGACCGCCTGGGAGTACGACATCAGCGAGGCACCGCCGGTGCGGCCCTGACCGCCGGGCCGCGCCCTCGCGAATCCGGGCAGAGTTACCGTAGGCGCAGGTCACAAGCGCTGGAGGCGGAACGCGATGCACGGTGAGTACAAGATTCCCGGGGGCAAGCTGGTCGTGGTCGACCTCGACGACGACAACGGCGTGCTGCGCAACGTCCAGGTGGCGGGTGACTTCTTCCTGGAGCCCGACGAGGCGATCGGCGCCATCGACGCCGCCCTGGAGGGCGTCCCGTCCGGCACCGACGCCACCGGCCTCGCCGCCCGCGTCGAGGCGGCGCTCCCCGAGGGCACCGTCATGTACGGCCTCACCGCCGAGGGGGTGGCCGTCGCCGTCCGCCGCGCGCTGGCCCGCGCCACCGACTGGACCGACCACGACTGGCAGCTGATCCACACCGCGCCCCAGCCGCCCGCCCTGCTGATGGCCCTGGACGAGGTGCTGACCACCGAGGTCGCCGAGGGACGCCGCCCGCCGACGCTGCGGGTCTGGGAGTGGGGCGGCCCCGCCGTGATCCTCGGCTCCTTCCAGTCCCTGCGCAACGAGGTCGACCCCGAGGGCGCCGCCCGCCACGGCGTCGGCGTGGTCCGCCGGATCAGCGGCGGCGGCGCGATGTTCGTGGAGCCCGGCAACACCATCACCTACTCCCTCTCCGTCCCCGCCTCCCTGGTCTCGGGCCTCTCCTTCGCCGACTCGTACGCCTACCTGGACGACTGGGTGCTCGGCGCCCTCGCCGACATGGGCATCAAGGCCTGGTACCAGCCGCTCAACGACATCGCCACCGACGCCGGGAAGATCGCGGGCGCCGCGCAGAAGCGGGTGGTCGCCGGGGACGGCGCCGTGCTGCACCACGTGACCATGTCCTACGACATCGACGCCGAGAAGATGCTCGACGTGCTGCGGATCGGCAAGGAGAAGATGTCCGACAAGGGCACCACCTCCGCCAAGAAGCGCGTCGATCCGCTCCGCCGCCAGACCGGCCTCTCGCGCGCCGACGTCATCGACCGGATGATCGGCTCCTTCCGCGACCGGTACGGCCTGACCGAAGGCACCGTCACCGAGCGGGAGACAGCCCTCGCCGAGGAACTCGTCCGCACCAAGTTCGCCACCGAGGAGTGGATCGCCCGGATTCCCTGAGCGCCCGGGACCGAGCGGGTACGGGCGCGGGAGGGGCCCCGGATGCGGACCGATAGCCTGCGGGAACACCGGCGTCGACAGCAAGGCGAGAGGCTGCATGTTCACCACGCGTCCCACCCTCCAAGGCACCTTCGGCATGGTCTCCTCCACCCACTGGCTCGCCTCCCAGTCGGCGATGGCCGTGCTGGAGGACGGCGGCAACGCCTACGACGCGGCCGTGGCCGCCGGGTTCGTCCTGCACGTGGTGGAGCCCCACCTCAACGGCCCCGCCGGCGAGGTCCCCCTGCTCCTCGCGCCCCGCGACGGCGAGGTGCAGGTGCTCTGCGGGCAGGGCGTCGCGCCCGCCGGGGCGAGCGCCGCCCACTACCGCTCGCTCGGTCTGGATCTCGTCCCGGGCACCGGGCCGCTGGCCGCCGCCGTGCCCGGCGCCTTCGACGCCTGGATGCTCCTCCTGCGCGACCACGGCACCCGCACCCTCTCCGAGCTCCTGAAGTACGCCATCGGCTACGCGGAGGACGGGCACGCCCCCGTCGAGCGGATCACCGCCACCGTCGAGACGGTCCGCGAGCTCTTCACCACCGAGTGGACCAGCTCCGCCGACGTCTACCTCACCGGCGGCAAGGCCCCCGCCCCCGGCGAGCTGTTCCGCAACCCCGCCCTCGCCGCGACCTGGCGTCGCCTGATATCCGAGGCGGAGCAGGCGGGTGGCGCCGACCGGGTCGCGCAGATCGAGGCGGCCCGCTCCGTCTGGCGCACCGGCTTCATCGCCGAGGCCCTGGTCCGCCAGGCCGCCCGGCCCACCATGGACACCACCGGCACCCGCCACACCGGCACCCTCACCGCCGCCGACCTGGCCGACTGGTCCGCGTCGTACGAGGAGCCCGCGACGTACGACTGGCGCGGGTGGAGGCTCTGCAAGGTCGGCGCCTGGAGCCAAGGGCCGTCCCTGCTCCAGCAGTTGGCGCTGCTCCCCGAGGAACTGCCGGCCTACGGCTCGGCCGACTACGTCCACCTGCTCGTGGAGGGGTGCAAGCTCGCCATGGCCGACCGCGAGGCCTGGTACGGGGACGCCGCCGAGGTGCCGGTGGGCGCGCTGCTCTCCGAGGAGTACAACAAGGAGCGGCGCGCTCTCGTCGGCGACCGGGCCTCCCTGGAGCTGCGGCCCGGCCGCCCCGAGGGGCGCACGCCCGCGCTCGCCGCCCACGCCGCCGCCGTCGCCGCCGGTCAGGCCACCCACACCCCGGCGCCCCGCGCCGCCGGGGCGGGCGAGCCGACCGTGGCGCGCGACGGGGCGACCCGGGGCGACACCTGCCACCTCGACATCGTCGACCGCTGGGGCAACATGGTCTCGGCCACCCCGAGCGGCGGCTGGCTCCAGTCCAACCCGGTCGTCCCCGAACTGGGCTTCCCGCTCGGCACCCGGCTCCAGATGACCTGGCTGGACGAGGGGCTGCCCAACACCCTGACGCCCGGCGTGCGCCCGCGCACCACGCTGACGCCGTCCATCGCCCTGCGTGACGGGGTGCCCGTCCTGGCCTTCGGCACGCCCGGCGGCGACCAGCAGGACCAGTGGCAGACCCACTTCTTCCTCGCCGTGGCCCTGCGCGAGGAGGTCCGCGGCGGACTCGACCTGCAGGGCGCCATCGACGCCCCGAACTGGCACACCGACTCCTTCCCCGGCTCCTTCTACCCGCGCGCCATGGACCCCGGCGCCATCACCGTGGAGTCCCGCATGGACCCGGAGGTGGTCGAGGAGCTGCGGCGGCGCGGCCACCGGGTGACGGTCGGCGGCCCCTGGTCCGAGGGGCGCCTGTGCGCCGTCGCCCGCGACCCGCGCACCGGCGTCCTGTCGGCCGCCGCCAACCCGCGCGGCATGCAGGGGTACGCCGTCGGGCGCTGAACCCCGCCCTCGGGGCACCCGGAGTTCACCGCGGCGCCGCCGCCGGTTCGCCCGGCGGTGCGGCGCTGTCGGTGCGGCGTGTTCTGATGGGACACATGATCGAACACTTCTCCGAACTGAGGGGATTCCTCGACCGGCACCTCGACGACGTCACCGAGGCCGTCCGGGAGGCGGCGGCCGCTCAGGTCATGCCGCGCTTCCGGCAGCTCGCCGACGACGACATCGTCCAGAAGTCCGGCCCGCACGACCTGGTCACCTCCGCCGACCGCCTCGCCGAGGTGCAGCTCACCGGCGCCCTCACCGCGCTGCTCCCCGGTTCCGTCGTCGTCGGCGAGGAAGCCGTCCACGCGGACCCGGGGGTCTACACCGCGCTCGACGGCGACGCCCCCGTGTGGATCGTCGACCCGGTCGACGGCACCCGCCAGTTCGTCCACGGCGACCCCGGCTTCTGCACCCTGGTCGCGCTGGTGCGCGACGGCGAGACCCTCGCCTCCTGGACCTACGCGCCGGCCCTCGGCGAGCTGGCCCTCGCCGTGCGGGGCGAGGGCGCCACGCTGAACGGCACCCCCCTGGCGGCCGGTTCGCCCGCCGGCGGGGAGCCGCTGACCGTCGCCACCTCGCACCCCGACTTCACGACCCCCGCCCAGAAGGAGGCGCTGCTCGGCCTCCGGACACCCGGCGTCGCCCCGCGCCCCTGCGGCTCGGCCGGGCTGGAGTACCTGGCGGTGGCGCGCGGCACCTGCGACGCCACCGCCTTCTCCTGGGAGGCCGCCTGGGACCACGCGGCCGGGCTCCTGCTGGTCACGGAGGCGGGCGGCGCCCACCTCACCCGCGACCGCGTCCCGTTCCGCTACCGGGGAGGCAACGCGCTGCCCTTCACCGCCGCCCGCGACGCCGCCACCGCCGAGCGCGTGGTGAAGCTGCTGGGCGGCTGAGCCCGGGCCGCCCCGCCCCAGGGGCCGGCCGGTGCCGGCGTCAGGCGTCCAGCACGCCCCGCACCTCGCGGACCAGCGCGGCCGCCGCCTCGACCGCCTCCGCGTCGAGCGCGGTGAGGCAGGCGGTGACCCGGTCCGCGAAACCGTCCGGCGTCCCCGGCAGGGCCGCCGTGGCCGCCAGTGCGCCCTTCTCGTTGAGCAGCCAGCGGCGGTGGTGGGCGTGGAGGGACTGCGTCAGGACGCCGAAGGCCCGCGCCAGGCAGAGCGACACGTGCAGGCTGTCCCCGGCGGGCGCCGACTTCGCGGCCGCCGCCACGGAGAACTCCGCCTCCCAGGCGGCCTCCGCCAGCGCCCGGCGCAGCGGCTCGGGATAGCCGGGCTCCTCGCGCACCTGGTGCCGCAGCGCGGTCAGCTCGCCCGCGGGATCGGCGAGGACCCGCCCGTACGCCACCTCACCGGCGTACACCGGCGACCAGAAGCCCAGCGGGTGCCCGGCCTGCACCCCCACCTCGTACCGCCCCTCGCGGCAGTCGCGCCACACCCCCTCGACCCGGTCGAGGTCCCGCAGGACCCAGTCGACCGGGACGCCCTCCACCCGCAGCCAGGCCCCGCCGTTCACCCACGGGCCCCAGCCGCCGGGTCCCGCCACCTCCACCGGGGGACCCTGCGCGGCAGCGGCCAGTCCGGCGAGGCGGTCGAGGTCGAGCGCCCCCCGGTAGTAGACGCCGAGGTCCCAGTCGGAGTCCGGGCGGTGCGTGCCGCGTGCCCGGCTGCCGCCGAGCGCCACGGCCCGCACGCCGGGGACCGCCGTGAGTGCGCGGGCCATCCGGGTGACCGGCTCCCACGCCGGAGGAGCGCCCCCGCCGTACGCCGCGTCCCGGCCCTCGCGCGCCCCGCTCGTACCCGTCATCGCACCCTTTCCGCCGGGCGGACCCGCGCTCGGACGCGGAAGCCAGCAGTCGGGGCCGGGTTCGGCCCCACGGCACCGTACCGACGGCCCCGCGCCCGGCGCACGCGCATATCCTGGGCGTCCCGGCCCGGCCGACCTAGGAGTCCGCGCATGCCCACGCTGCTCGATGCCGTCGTCGTAGGCTCCGGACCCAACGGGCTGACCGCCGCCGTCGAGCTGGCCCGGCGCGGCCTGGAAGTCGCCGTCTTCGAGGCCAGGGACGGGATCGGCGGGGGAGCGCGCACCGAGGAGCTGACGCTGCCCGGCTTCCGCCACGACCCCTGTTCCGCCGCGCACCCCCTCGGCGCCACCTCCCCGGCCTTCGACGCGCTCCCCCTGGAGCGGTACGGACTGCGCTGGCTGCACGCCGAACTGCCCATGGCCCACCCCTTCCTCGACGGCGGCCCGGCAGCCGTGCTGGCCCGCTCCGTCGGCGAGAGCGCCGCCTCCTTCGGCCCGCGCGACGCCGGGACGTACCGGCGGCTCGTCGGCCCGCTGCTGCCCCGCTGGGAGACCCTCTTCCGCGACTTCATGTCGCTCCCGTCGACCGCCCTGCCTCGCGACCCGCTCACCCTCGCCCGCTTCGGCCTGGTGGGCCTGCCCCCGGCCTCCCTGCTGCTGCGCCGCTTCCACGACGACCGTGCCCGTACGCTGCTGGCCGGGCTGGTCGGCCACATCATGGCGCCGCTGAACGGCATCGGCACCGGCGCCGTCGGCCTGGTCTTCGCCCTGGCCGCGCACGCCCGGGGCTGGCCGGTGGCCGAGGGCGGCTCCCAGGCGGTCTCCGACGCCCTCGCCGGACTCCTCACCGACCACGGCGGCACGCTCCACACCGGCTACGAGGTGAAGCGCCTCGACGACCTCCCGCCGGCCCGCGCCTACGTCTTCGACACCTCGCCCACCGCGCTGGCCCGCATCGCCGGACTCGGCGGGTACTACGACGGCTACCGCTACGGGGCGGGCGTCTTCAAGCTCGACTACGCCCTGGACGGCCCCGTCCCCTGGACCTCGCCCGAAGCCCGCCGCGCCACCACCGTCCACCTCGGCGCGAGCGGGCGCGAGATCGGCGCCGCGCTGCGCGCCGTCTCCCGCGAGAACCGCCCGCCGACCCCGCCGTTCCTCATCACCGTCCAGCCGAGCGTCGCCGACCCGACCCGCGCCCCCGAGGGCAAACAGGTCTTCTGGGTCTACGGCCACGTCCCCAACGGCTGGACCGGCGACCTCACCGACGCCATCGAACGCCGCCTGGAGGAGTACGCCCCGGGCTTCCGCGACCGGGTCCTCGCCCGCGCCACCGCCGGGCCCCCGGAGTTCGCCTCCCGCAACGCCAACTACGTCGGCGGCGACATCGCCTGCGGCGCCGCCTCCGGCCTCCAGCTCCTGCTCCGCCCCAGACTGTCCCTCACCCCCTACACCACCCCGCACCCGGCGGTCTTCCTCTGCTCGTCGGCCACCCCGCCGGGCCCCGGCGTCCACGGCATGTCCGGCCACAACGCGGCCAAGGCGGTCTGGCGCCACCTGCGGCGGGCCTGAGCGGAGCCCGCCGGGGCGTCGCCTCGCCGCACCTCGGCTCCCCCCGGCCGCCGCCCTTCGCTACCCTCGCGCCCATGAAGGAACTCACGCCGGTCAAGGGCGACATCACCGAGCAGGCCGTGGACGCGGTGGTCAACGCCGCCAACTCCTCCCTCCTCGGCGGTGGCGGGGTCGACGGCGCCATCCACCGCCAGGGCGGCCCCGACATCCTCGCCGCCTGCCGCGACCTGCGCGCCTCCCGGTACGGCCAGGGACTCCCCACCGGCGAGGCCGTCGCCACCACGGCGGGGCGGCTGGCGGCGCGGTGGGTCATCCACACCGTCGGGCCCGTCTGGAGCGCCTCCGAGGACCGCTCCGACCTGCTCGCCTCCTGCCACCGCGCGTCCCTGCGGGTCGCCGACGAGCTGGGGGCGCGGACCGTCGCCTTCCCGGCGATCTCCACCGGCGTGTACCGGTGGCCGATGGACGACGCGGCCCGCATCGCCGTCGAGACGGTGCGGAACACGCCGACCGCCGTCGAAGAGGTGAGGTTCGTGCTCTTCGACGACCGGGCGTACGAGGCGTTCGTCCGGCAACTCGACTGACGGAAACCGCGGCGGGATCGACCCGGTGGTTCGGGAGCCGAAGGGGGAAGAGGTCGCCCGGCCGACGGCAACCCCCTGGTTCACCTGCGCGAATGAGGCGTATTCAGCGGGCCGCCGGCGCGGTCGTCGGCTCAGCGGTGGGTGACGCCCTGGGCGGCCCCTTCGAGTTCGGCCCCCAGGGAGCGTTCTTCGCGCGTTCTCCCGCCTCCGGTGGCGGTGGCGAGATGGGCGGAGGCGGTGGCTGGGCAACGACCCGGTGATCGGCCACGCCCACCACACGCGCGACGTGCCGGTGCTGATCCACCGCCCCGAGTCGGCCGGGGCCGAGCCCCTGCCGGACGCGCCGAGCCTCGCCGACGTGGGCGCGACCCCCGCACGGTCGCTGCATCTCTCCCCGGAGGAGCTGGCAGCCGGCACGACCAGGACGGCGCCCCGCTCGTCGTGGAGGGCACGGGGTACTTCGCCCGGTGCCTCCAGCGCGAGAGCGACCACCTCACCGGCCGCACCTACCTGGACCGGCTCTCCCGGCGGGACCGCAAGGAGGCGCTGCGGCACACGGCGGAGCGCCGCGCGGACGTCCTCGCCCGCCGCACCGCCCGGGAGGCCGACCTGAGGTGACACGGCGCGGGGCGCGCCCCGGGCGTACGCGGCCGACGCCGGGCTCGGCCGCGTACTCACGCCCCCCAGCAGGACCCGTACCGGCGGGCCAGCTCCCCGGCCTCCTCGCCGGTCAGCAGGCGGGCCGGGCGGTCGCCGAGAGCCAGCAGGAGGGCGGAGACCTCCTCGATCTCGACGGCGGCGTCCACCGCCGCCCGGACCGAGGCGCCGGAGACGACCGGGCCGTGGTTCTGGAGCAGGGCGGCGCGCAGCGGGAACGGCAGGCGCTCCAGCTCCTTGGCCTGGTCGGCGTCGCCGGGCGCGGCGTACGGGAGGAGGGGCGTCTGGCCGACCCGCATCACGAAGTAGGGGGTGAGCGGCGGGACGGCGCTCCGCTCGGACCACGGCGGCAGGCAGGAGACCGCCGCCGCGTGCCGGGAGTGCAGGTGGACGACGGCCCGGGTGGCGTCGTCGCGCCGGTACAGGGCCGTGTGCAGCGGGAACTCCTTGGACGGCTTCGGGCCTTCCAGGTGGGTGCCGTCCGCGTCCAGGACGCTCAGTCCGTCCGGGTCGAGGCGGGAGAGGTCCGCCCCGGTCGGGGTGATGTACAGCCGCCCGCCGTCGCGGACGCTGAGGTTGCCCGAGCTTCCGGGACTCAGGCCGAGGGCGGCGAGGTGTGCTCCGGCGGCCGCGATGTCGGCTCGCACGTCGCTCATACGAGGGCGCTCCATGCTTCCGTGAAGATGTCGGTGTCGCCGAAGTTGCCGGACTTCAGGGCGAGGTCGATGCTCCGGCGGTGGCTGCCGGTCCCGGTCTCGGCGCGGGCCCAGGTGACGCCTGGGGCGAGGGGCGCGCCGATGGCCAGCCTCCGCACGGCCAGCGCCGTCACCACCGCGCCGGAGGTCTCGCCCCCGGCCACCAGCAGGCGGCGCGCACCGTCGTCGACCAGGGCGACGGCGAGGGCGGCCAGCGCCTCCTCGACCAGGGCGGGGGCGGGGGTCTCGCCCGGTGGCGCGGTCCGCTCCAGGTCGTCGAGGTCGTCGACGGAGTGGAACAGCGGCGGGCGGGCGGGGTCCAGCCGCCACTGCTCGCGGGCGAACGCGGCCAGGTCCGCCACCGTGCCGTGCAGGTCGCGGCGGAGCGCGGCGATGTCCAGCTTGCGGTGCGGCAGACGGGCGCGGCCGTGGGCCACCTGCGCCCGGGTGGTGGACGAGGCGCTGCCCGACAGCACGGCGGCCGGGGCGCCCGGCCCGGAGGCGGGAGTGGCGCGGGCGGCGCCGGGGTGCGCGCCGGTCAGGCCGAGGGCGAGGCCGGCGGCGCCGGTGACCAGGCCGAGGTGACCGGTGGCGGCGGAGACGGTGCGCAGGTCGTCGTCGGTGACGGCGTCCACCACGAGGAGTGCTCCAGCCGCCCCGGGGGCGTCCACGGCCGCCCGCAGGGGTTCCGTTCCCGCGCGGACGGTGTCCAGGGGGATGCGCCGGACCGGGCGCCGGGTCTGCGGGCGGAGCAGGCGCTCCAGCGACGCGTCCGTCATCGGGGTCAGCGGGTGGTGGCGCATCGGGCTGCGGTCGAGCGGCTCGCCGTGGACGTACAGGAGTCCGTCGCGGACGGTCCGGCCGGTGGCGGGGAAGGCGGGCACGACCACGGTGCGGTCCGCGTGGACCGCGTCCAGCAGGGCGTCCGCGACCGGGCCGATGTTGCCGCGCGGGGTGGAGTCGAAGGTGGAGCAGTACTTGAAGTAGTACCGGCGGCACCCGGCGGCGCGGAGCGCGCGCAGGGCGGCCAGCGAATCGGCGACGGCCTCGTCCACCGGCGCCGTGCGCGACTTGAGAGCGACGACGACCGCGTCCGCGTCGGCGGCCGCCGCGGGGTCCACGGCGTCGGCGCCGATGGCGACCAGCGTCCGGAAGCCCCGCGACACCAGCATGGTGGCGAGATCCGTCGCGCCGGTGAAGTCGTCGGCGATGGCCCCGAGGGTCGGCATGGGACCTCCATGGTGTGGCGCGGCCGTGGGGCGTCCCGCGGACGGCCGCTCAGTGAGTCGATGTGTGAAAGAATGTTAACAGACTTTACGTTCCTGAGTTAACTTGGTACATGTTGTTAACCAGCCCCCGGGTGAGCCTGCCTTTCCGGCCACCGGGAGCATCCCCCTCGCCTCGCGGACCCCGCGCCCGCCTCGCGGACCAACGCCTCGCGCACCCAATGAGGAGTGCCCATGAACTTCCTTCACCTGTTCGCCCCGGGCGGCGACCGGACCGTGCGGTACGCACTCTCCGGCGCCGGTGGCGGATTCGCCCGGACGCTCCTCGCGCAGACCCGACGCATCCCCCGCCTCAGCCCCGCCGTCCTCTGCGACCAGGACGTGCCGGGGCTGCGCGCCATGCTCCTGGAGCTCGGGTACGACCCCGCGGAACTCCAGGTCTGCGGCGACGCCCAGGCGGTCCGCGACGCCCGCGAGGACGGCCGTGTCGCCCTGGTCGGGGACGGCGCCCTGCTCGGCGCGGGGGAGTGGGACATCCTCGTGGAGGCCACCGGCAGCCCCGCCGCCGGATACGAGATGGCCCGCCAGGCGCTGACCGGCGGCCGCCACGTCGCCATGGTCAGCAAGGAGGTCGACTCGGTCGCCGGGCTCCACCTCGCCGAACTGGCCCGCACCCACGGCAGCGTCTACACCACCGCCGACGGCGACCAGCCCGCCAACCTGATCGGCCTGGTGAGCTGGGCCGAGACGCTCGGCCTGGAGATCGTCGCCATCGGCAAGTCCACCGAGTACGACCTCGTCCTGGACCCTGCCGCCGGCACGGTCACCCAGCTCGACATCACCGTCCCCGCCCCGGAACTGGCCGGCCTGCTCGACCTCGGCGACGACGTGCGCGCCACCCTGGCAGCCCGCGCCGAGGCGGTCGCCGCGCTTCCCACCGGAGCCACCGCCGACTACTGCGAGATGGCCGTCGTCGCCACCAGCACCGGCTTCCGCCCCGACACCGAGCGGCTCCACTACCCGGTCGCCCGGATCGCCGAACTCGCCGACGTCTACGCCCTGCGCGAGGACGGCGGCGTCCTGCACCGCCCCGGCGCCGTCGACGTCTTCAGCGCCCTGCGCCTGCCCGGCGAGGCCTCCTTCGCGGGCGGCGTCTTCGTCGTCGTCCGCACCGGCGACCCCGTCACCTGGGAGACCCTGCGGGGCAAGGGCCACGTCGTCAGCCGCGACGGCAAGTACGCCGCCGTCTACCTGCCGTACCACCTGATGGGCGTCGAGACGCCCGTCAGCCTGCTCTCCGCCGTCCTGCACCACCGCCCCTCCGGCGGCACCGACCCGCGCGGCCACGCCGTACTGGCCGGGCGCGCCGAGCGGGACCTGCCCGCCGGTACGGTCCTCACGATGGGCGGCCACCACCACGACGTCACCGGCGTCCAGGCGGTCCTCCTCCGCGACGAGGACACCCCCGACGACACCGCGCCCCTGTACCTGGCCGCCCACGCGACCCTCGCCGCCGACGTCCCGGCGGGCGCGCTGATCACCCTCGGCCACCTCGCCGACCCCGACACCGCCCTCCTCGACGCCTGGACCGCCGGGCGCGCCGCCCGCCCCGCCGCCGGACCGGTGAACGGCTGATGAGCACCGACATCCAGCACCTGCTCCTCGGCCTCGCGGCCGTGGTCGTCCTGATCCTGCTGATCACCAAGGCCAAGCTCCACCCGTTCCTCGCGCTCGCGCTCTCCGCCATCGGCCTCGGGCTCGCCTCCGGGATAGGCCCGGGCGACACCGTCACCCACTTCCAGGACGGCTTCGGCGACGCCCTCAAGAGCGTCGGCCCCACCATCGGCCTCGGCACCCTGCTCGGTGGCATCCTGCTGGGCTCCGGCGGCGCCGACCGGATCGCCACCGTCTTCATCGGCGCCCGCCCGGTGAAGTGGATCCCCACCGCGATCACGGCGGCGGCCCTGCTCATCGGCATGCCGCACCTGTTCGACGTCAGCTTCGTGATGCTCGTCCCGCTGGTCTACGCGGTGGCCAAGCGCACCGGCTCCCACCTGCTCTACGTCGGCCTGCCGATGGCCGCCGGCCTGTACATCTCGCACGGCCTGCTGCCGCCGCACCCCTCCCCGACGCTCGCCGTCTCCGCCTACGACGCGAGCACGGGCCTGACCATCCTCTACGGCCTGATCATCGGCATCCCGATCGCCGTCCTCACCGGGCCGGTGCTCACCCGGTACGGCGCCCGCTGGTTCGGGCCTGCGCCCGACCTCGACAAGGGCCCGGTCCCCGACGCGGGCCCGGCGCCGGACAACCAGCGCCGCCCCGCCTCGTTCACCCTCGCCCTGATCACCGTCCTGCTGCCGCCGGTCCTCATGCTGATCGGCACGATCGGCACCTCCGCCACCCGGCAGGGCACCGCGCCGCACACCGTCTTCGAGGCGTGCGACTCCCCGGTGCTGTCCCTGCTGGTCGCCGTCCTCTTCGCCTTCTTCGCGCTCGGTGTGCGCTCCGGCTTCGGCCTCGGCCAGATCCAGAAGATGGCCGCCAAGGGGCTCGGCCCGGTCGGCGGCATCGTCCTCATCCTCGGCGCGGGCGGCGGCCTCAAGGCGATGCTGACCGCCACCGGCATCGACGAGATCATCTCGGACTACGCCGTCGACTGGGCGATCCCGCCCCTGGTCCTCGCCTGGCTGGTCGCGGCCCTGCTGCGGATCTGCCTCGGCTCGGCCACCGTGGCCACCGCCGCCGCCACCGGCATCGTCGCGCCCCTGGTCGGCGCGTACCCCGGGCTCTCGCCCGAACTGCTGGTGCTGGCCACGGCGTCCGGCGCGGTCATGCTCTCGCACGTCAACGACTCGGGCTTCTGGCTCTTCAAGGAGTACTTCCAGCTCTCCGTGCCGCAGACCTTCCGCACCTGGACGCTGATGCTCTCCCTCCAGTCACTGCTGAGCCTCGGCGGCGTGCTGCTGCTCAGCCTGTTCGTCGGCGGCTGATCCGCGCTCCCGCCGGGGCGTCAGCTCCCCGGCGGGAGCCCGGCACAATCGACGGGCGGCGCGAGCCGCCCCCGTGACCAGGAGGGAAGATACGCCCATGACCGAAGACGCGCCCCTGCCGCTCATCCCCGACCAGCGGCGGGAGAAGCTGCTCAAGCACCTGCGCCGGGACGGCGTCCTCAGCGTGCAGCAGATCACTCAGCTCTTCGGTGTCTCGCACATGACCGTCCGCCGCGACATCGCCGAACTGGAGCGTCAGGGACTGGTGTTCACCGTCCCCGGCGGCGTACGAATCGCCAGCCAGGTGCGGAGCGAGCCCAGTCACCAGGCGAAGACCCAGGTCGAGCAGCCGCAGAAGGAGGCCATGGCGGCCCGGGCGGCCTCGCTGGTGGAGGACGGCATGACGCTCTACCTGGACGCGGGCACCACCCTGCTCGCCGTTGTCCCGCACCTCGTCCACCACCAGCGGCTCACCGTCGTCAGCAACGACTTCAGCACCGTCGACCGCCTGATGACCGAAGGCCCGCACCTGGAGATCATCCATGTCGGCGGCCAGGTCGAGCCCGCCAACCGCTCCACCGTCGGCCGCCTCGCCGCCGCGACCCTGCGTCATCTCGCCCTGGACATGGCCTTCATCAGCACCAGCTCCTGGGACCTGCTGCGCGGTGTCACCACCCCCTCCGACGCCAAGGTCGAGGTGAAGCGGGCCGCCCTGGAGTGCTCCCGCAGCGCCGTCCTGGTGGCCGGGTCCTCCAAGTTCGGGACCTTCGGCAAGTACCGGGTCGCCCCCCTGGCCGACTTCGACGCCATCATCACCGACCCCGCCCTCACCGAGGCCGCCGCCGAAGGAGTGCGGGGCTGCGGCGCCGAACTCCATGTGACCGGTCCCGCCTGACCTGCCACCACGTCCGCCCGCACCGGGCGAAGAGGCCGCGAACCCCGCCGACCACGGGGCTCGCGGCCTCTTCGCCCAGGTCGCCGTCGCCCTGCTGGCCGGCGTCCTCGTCGGGAGGCTGTGGCCCGAGGTGGGCACCGCCAGTCAGCCGCTCGAGGAGACGCTGCTCGCGTCCGGGGCCCGCGTTGTTCCCAGCCCCCGCCCCCCGGCCCCGCCGTCGCACAGGCATCACCGGCTGCTCCTCGGCGCAGACCGCCCGGGCGAATCGCTCCACCAGTGCGGGCGCCTCGCCCGGGTCGGCGGCCAGCGCCCGTAGGACCGGGCTGCCGACGACGATGCCGTCGACCACGGGGGAGACCGCCGCCGCGAGCGCGGGGGTGGAGATGCCGACGCCCGCCACCACCGGGAGCGGCGTCACCGCACGCAGCCGCCGCACGGCCGCCTCCAGCCCGTACAGGTCGAGGGGGCCCCGGTAGCCGGTGGGGGCGGCGCTGGCCGGTGCGTAGAGCCAGCCGGAGGCGAGCAGGGCAAGCTGCCTGAGGCCGCTCTCGGGCAGGTCGGCGGCGGCGAAGCGGGGCGCGGTGAGCCCGGCCCGTGCGGCGGTGTCGTGCCAGTCGGCGGCCGCCTCGTCGGGCAGGTCGACGATCATCGCGCCGGACGCGCCCGCCTCGGCGAGCGCCTGCGCCGTCCGCTCGGGCCCGTGCAGCAGTACCGGCGCCCAGTAGCTCATCACCACCACGGGCGCCCGCACGGCCGCGTGCTCCACGGTCCGCAGGACGTCCGCCATGGTGGCGCCGTCCCGGAGGGCCTGGCGGTAGACGGCCCGGATGAGCGGGCCGTCGTAGACCGCTTCCGCGTGCGGGATGCCGATCTCGAAGAAACCCTCCCGCCCGGGGAGCGCGGGGGCCAGCGCCTCGACGTACCGGTGGACGCCGGGCAGGCCGGAGGGGAGGAAGACACCGAGTGTGGTCCGGCGGGACTCCGCGAGCGGGGCGCTGGGGAGATCGGTGGCGGAAGAGTGAGACATACGTGGTCTTTCGGCGAAAACGAAACAATGGGGGCAGCGCTTCAACGATCGTGCCCGGTTGCCGATGCGGGGTGGGTCGTCCGGGTGGCGGAGCGAAACCTTCCGCCGGAGCCGCCACGGGCCCCCGGGAGCCCCTGTTCACCAGGGGCGCGGCGTCTTTCCGGTGGGCCAGGAGGCATGAGCTGGGCTGCCTCTGCCGAGGGGACGGGTCCCGGTCGCCTCCACGGCGTTCGGGTGAGCGCGCCGCCCGGAGGAGGCCCGTCCCGGGGGAACCGCGGATGGCTGCCCGCGCGGGTTCCTCCCCCACGTCCGACCCTCGGGTCCCTCGGAGGAGTCCCCGCACGCTGATGTCGGATTCTCGCCAGCGTCCGCCCTGGGGAGCCACGATGCTGGAGTCATGTACACCGACACCGAGCGCTGCGTACGGGCCGTGCAGTCGAAGGACGCGCGGTTCGACGGGTGGTTCTTCACCGCCGTGCTGACCACCGGGATCTACTGCCGGCCGAGCTGCCCGGCCGTGCCGCCCAAGCCGCGCAACATGGTGTTCCACCCCAGCGCCGCCGCCTGTCAGCAGGCCGGGTTCCGGGCCTGCAAGCGGTGCCGCCCCGACACCACCCCCGGCTCACCGGAGTGGAACCAGCGCGCCGACGCCGTCGCCCGCGCCATGCGGCTCATCGCGGACGGCACCGTCGACCGCGAAGGCGTCCCCGGCCTCGCAGCCCGCCTCGGCTACAGCACCCGCCAGATCGAGCGCCAGCTCCTCGCCGAACTCGGCGCCGGACCGCTAGCCCTCGCCCGCGCCCAACGCGCCCAGACCGCCCGCCTCCTGGTGGAGACCACCACCCTGCCGATGGCCGACATCGCCTTCGCCGCCGGGTTCTCCTCGGTCCGCACCTTCAACGACACCGTCCGCGAGGTGTACGCGCTCTCCCCCACCGCGCTGCGCGCCCGCACCCTCGCCGCGCCGGGGCCGGGCGGCGACCCGGCGCCCGGCGCGGTCTCGCTGCGGCTTCCGCTGCGTACCCCGTTCACCCCCGACAACGTCTTCGGGCACCTCGCCGCCACCGCCGTCCCCGGCGTCGAGGAGTGGAGGGACGGCGCCTACCGCCGCACCCTCGACCTGCCGCACGGGCCGGGCATCGCCACCCTCACCCCGGCCCCCGACCACATCGGCTGCCGCCTGGTCCTCACCGACCTGCGCGACCTCACCCTCGCCATCAGCCGCTGCCGCCGCCTGCTCGACCTCGACGCCGACCCCGTCGCCGTGGACGAGTGGCTCGCCGCCGACCCGGTCCTGGCCCCGCTCGTCGCCAAGGCGCCAGGCCGCCGCGTCCCGCGGACCGTCGACGCCGCCGAGTTCGCCGTCCGCGCCGTCCTCGGCCAGCAGGTCTCCACCGCCGCCGCCCGCACCCACGCCGCCCGCCTCGCCACCGCGTACGGCACCCCCGTCGAGGACCCGGCGGGCGGCCTGACCCACCTCTTCCCCCGCCCCGCCGACCTCGCCGGACTCGATCCCGAGCGGCTGGCCATGCCCCGCAGCCGCCGCACCACCCTGACCACCCTGGTCGCCGCCCTCGCCGACGGCTCTCTGGGCCTCGGCCCCGAGGAGGACTGGGACGAGGCGCGCGCCCGGCTGCTCGCCCTGCCCGGCTTCGGCCCGTGGACCGCGGAGATCATCGCGATGCGCGCCCTCGGCGACCCCGACGCCTTCCCGGCCACCGACCTCGGCGTGCGCCGCGCCGCCGAACGCCTCGGCCTGCCCGGCGCCCCTGCCGCGCTCACCACCCGCGCCGCCGACTGGCGCCCCTGGCGGGCGTACGCCGTGCAGTACCTGTGGGCCACCGACGACCACCTCAGCCCCCGAGCCCCCGCAGCAGCTCCGGCAGGGCGGTGCCGATCGGCTCCCTGACCACCTCGTCGGCGAGCGCGTCGTACGGGGTGGGCTCGGCGTTGACGATGACCAGACGCGCCCCGTGCTCCGCCGCCAGGCCCGCCAGCGAGGCGGCGGGCTGGACCTGGAGGGTGGTGCCGACCGCGACGAAGACGTCGCAGGCCCTGGCGACGGCCAGCGCCTGGCCCAGCACCCGCGGGTCCAGGGGCTCGCCGAACATCACCGTCGCCGACTTGAGGACGCCCCCGCACCGGCGGCACGGCGGATCGGCCTCTCCGGCCGCCACCCGCTCCAGCTCCTCGGCCATGCTGGTCCGCGCCCCGCACGCCGTGCACACCACCGCCCGCGCGGTGCCGTGCAGCTCCAGCACCTTCCGGTCGGGCATCCCGGCCCGCTGGTGCAGCCCGTCGACGTTCTGCGTCAGCACCCGCACCGGCGTCCCCGACCGCTCCAGCTCGGCCACCGCGCGGTGCGCCGCGTTCGGCTCGGCCCGCAGCGCCGGACTGCTCCGCCGCATCTGCCAGGACCGCGCGCACCTCGGGATCGGACATGTACGCGTCGTAGGTGACCAGCCGCTCCGCCTCCGGATCGCGGCGCCACAGCCCGTTCGGCCCCCGGTAGTCGGGGATGCCGGAGTCGGTCGAGATGCCCGCGCCGCTGAGCAGGGCGACCAGCGGGCGGGAGCCGGGGCGCGGTTCCGTGGCGGACATACGGCGAGGGTAGATCCTGACCCCTGCCCGGCGCCCGTGCGTTCTCCCCGCCAGGGCCCCGCCGCTGCTACCGTCACGGCATGGCCGAGGTGACTGTGGGTCTCGACGCGGAACTCGTCGTCGAGGTGATGGTCCTGGCGGGCGTCAAGAGCCCGCAGGACGCCGTGGAACCGGCCGTCCGCGACTTCGTCGCGCACGGCCACCGGACCGAGGCCCGCACCGCCACTCCGGAGGAGGTGCGCGCCCGCGCCGACCGCGACGCGCACGGCCCGCAGGACCACCGGTACGGCAGCTGAGCTGCGCCGTAACTCGTTTGCCCGGGGGCGGCCGCTGCTGATGGGATGCCCGCATGGGACATCTCGAAGTGGCGCACCTGGAGTACGACCTGCCCGACGGGCGCACTCTGCTGGGCGATGTGTCGTTCCGCGTGCCCGAGGGCGCCGCCTACGCCCTGGTCGGGCCGAACGGCGCGGGCAAGACCACGCTGCTGCGGATCGTCTCCGGTGAGCTGAAGCCGCACGGCGGCACCGTCACCGTCAGCGGCGGCCTCGGCGTGATGCCTCAGTTCGTCGGCAGCGTCCGCGACGAGCGCACCGTCCGCGACCTGCTGGTCTCCGTAGCCCCGCCCCGCCTGCGCGAGGCCGCCGCCGCCGTCGACCGCGCCGAGCACGCCGTCATGACCGTCGACGACGAGGCCGCGCAGATGGCGTACGCCCAGGCCCTCGCCGACTGGGCGGAGGTCCAGGGGTACGAGGCCGAGACCCTCTGGGACATGTGCACCACGGCCGCCCTCGGCGTCCCCTACGAGCGGGCCCAGTGGCGCGAGGTCCGCACCCTCTCCGGCGGCGAGCAGAAGCGCCTCGTCCTGGAGTACCTGCTGCGGGGCCAGGACGAGGTCCTGCTCCTCGACGAGCCGGACAACTACCTCGACGTCCCCGGCAAGCGCTGGCTGGAGGAGCAGATCCGCCAGACCCGCAAGACGGTGCTCTTCATCTCCCACGACCGCGAGCTCCTGGCCCGCTCCGCCGAGAAGATCGTCAGCGTCGAGCCGGGGCCCGCCGGGGCCGACGTCTGGGTGCACGGCGCCGGTTTCGACACGTACCACGAGGCGCGCAAGCAGCGGTTCGCCCGCTTCGAGGAGCTGCGCCGCCGCTGGGACGAGAAGCACGCCCAGCTCAAGAAGCTCGTCGTCAACCTCCGCCAGGCCGCCGCCGTCAGCCACGAGATGGCCTCCCGGTACGCAGCCGCACAGACCAGGCTCCGCAAGTTCGAGGAGGCCGGGCCGCCGCCGGAGCCGCCCCGCGAGCAGGACATCCGCATGCGGCTGCGCGGAGGCCGCACCGGCGTACGGGCCCTCACCTGCGAGCAGCTCGAACTGACCGGCCTGATGCAGCCGTTCGACCTGGAGGTCTTCTACGGGGAACGGGTCGCCGTGCTCGGCTCCAACGGCTCCGGCAAGTCCCACTTCCTGCGCCTGCTGGCCGGCGAGGAGGTGGCCCACACCGGCGAGTGGCGGCTCGGCGCCCGCGTGGTCCCCGGCCACTTCGCCCAGACCCACGCCCACCCCGAGCTGCACGGCCGGACCCTGCTGGACATCCTGTGGACCGAGCACGCCCACGACCGGGGCGCGGCCCACTCGGTGCTCCGCCGCTACGAACTGACCCTCCAGGCCGAGCAGCGCTTCGACCGGCTCTCCGGCGGGCAGCAGGCCCGCTTCCAGATCCTGCTGCTGGAACTGGCCGGAACCACCGCCCTCCTCCTGGACGAGCCCACCGACAACCTGGACCTGGAGAGCGCCGACGCCCTCCAGGACGGTCTGGAGGCGTACGACGGGACGGTCCTGGCCGTCACCCACGACCGCTGGTTCGCCCGCTCCTTCGACCGCTACCTCGTCTTCGGCGCCGACGGGCGCCTGCGGGAGACGGCGGAACCGGTCTGGGACGAGCGCCGCGTCGAGCGCGCCCGCTGAGGCGCCGGCGGGGCCGGCCGGGCCATCCCGCCGGGCGGCCGGCCCCGGCTGTCCGGCGGGATCCGCCGCCTGTGCCAGGGTGAGACCCCACCGAGCCCCGGGAGCGCCTGTGCGGAGCCCCGGCACCGTCCTCCTCACCACGGCAGCCGGGTCGGCCGCCGCCGCGCCGGGGCGACGCGCCCGCCGCCGGACGCCGACGGCCGCGCGGCCCCGCTTTCCGGTGGCCCGCCGTTCGCAGAGCCGAGCATTTCAGCCTCTCCGCGCCCGGCCGGGACGGACCGATCGCCCACCAGATGGACGGCGTGTCCGCGCCCTGACCCCTCTCCACCGGGGCGCCCCCCCTGGTGGCCTGGGCAGAAGCCCTGTCGGGGGGTTAGTGTCGCAGCGGCGCGACCGCCTTGCCGAGGCAAGGCCCGATGAGCAAGGGGATGCAAGGGGTGGCTGACGCTCGCCGCACGGCACACGCACGTGTGCTGATCGCCGCTGACAAGTTCAAGGGTTCGCTGACCGCCGTCGAGGTGGCCGAACACGTCACCGCGGGACTGCGCCGCGCCCGGCCCGGCACCGCCGTGGAGGCGCTGCCGGTCGCCGACGGCGGGGACGGCACCGTCGCCGCCGCCGTGGCCGCCGGGTTCACCCGGCACACCCGGGAGGTGACCGGCCCCACCGGGGACCGGGTCACCGCCGCCTGGGCCCTGCGGGACACCACCGCCGTCGTGGAGATGGCCGAGGCCTCCGGCCTTCAGCACCTCCCCGACGGGGTCTTCGCCCCGCTGACCGCCACCACCCACGGCTCGGGCGAACTGCTCGCCGCGGCCCTGGACGCGGGCGCCCGCACCATCGTCTTCGGGGTCGGCGGCAGCGCCACCACCGACGGCGGCGCCGGCATGCTGACCGCGCTCGGCGCCCGCCTGCTCACCGCCGACGGCACCCCCGTCGGCCCCGGCGGCGCCGCCCTCGCCGACCTGGCCGCCGCCGACCTGGGCGGCCTCGACCCGCGGCTCTCCGAGGTCGACCTGGTCCTGGCCAGCGACGTGGACAACCCGCTGACCGGGCCCAAGGGCGCCGCCGCCGTCTACGGACCGCAGAAGGGCGCCGACGAGGACGACGTACGCACCCTGGACGCCGCCCTCGGCCACTACGTCCGCGTCCTCACCGACGCCGTGGGCGGCCGGGCCGCCGAGGCGGCCAAGGCTCCCGGCGCCGGAGCGGCCGGCGGCATCGGCTTCGGCGCCCTGGTCGGCCTCGGCGCCCGCTTCCGCCCCGGCATCGAGGTGATGCTCGACGTCCTCGGCTTCGCCGAGGCGCTGGACCGCGCCGACCTCGTCATCACCGGCGAGGGCTCCCTCGACGCTCAGACCCTGCACGGCAAGGCCCCGGCCGGCGTCGCCGCCGCCGCCCGCGCCCGCGGTGTCGTCACGGTCGCCGTCTGCGGCCGCCTCGCCCTCGGCACCGAGGCCCTCCAGGAGGCGGGCATCCGCCGCGCCTACGCCCTCTCCGAGATCGAGTCCGACCCCGAGCGCTGCTTCCGCGAGGCCGGGCCCCTGCTGGAGCGGCTCGCCGAGCGGCTGGGCGAGGACTTTCCGGCCTGAGCCGCGCGTCCGTCCCCCTGCTCCGGGACCGACGAGCGGGGCCCGAGCAAGGGAGCGGGCGGGGGCGAGCTTCTGGGGCGCCGGCAGAGCTCGGTTCGGCCTCCGGAGCCCAGTGGGCGCTACCGGTACCCCCGAGCGCCGCACAGGCCCGCAGGGAGGCGTACGGCGCTCCGGACATGCGAGAGGGCCCCGGACCGTTCACGGTCCCGGGCCCTCGTACAGCGCGTCCCACGCCTCATCCGCTAGGGAAGCTGTGCCGCCCGCGCCTCGCGGCGGTTGTCGCGGAAGTTGTTGACCCGGCGGGCCGTGGCGAAGAGCGGGATCACCGCGCCCAGCACGAGCTGGAGCGCGCAGCCTGTCTGGAGCAGCAGCTGCCCGCCGGGGGCGTCGAACGCCCAGGCGGCCAGCAGGCCCATCGCGGCCACGATCCAGCTCAGCATCGCCACCGCGAGCACGCCGCGCGGCTTCGGGTACTCGACGCGGCTCACCATCAGCCACGCCGTGCCCACGATGGCCAGCAGCGTCGCCACGAAGGGCAGCTCCAGGAGCACGATGGAGACCACCGTGAGCGCTCCGAAGGGGCTCGGCATGCCCTGGAACATGCCGTCCTTCACGGTCACGATCGAGAACCGGGCCAGTCTCAGCACCACCGCCAGCAGCACCACGATCGCGCCGAGCGCGGCCACCCGCTGGTGGGCGTCGTCCGCCACCATGCCGTACACCAGGACGAAGTACGCCGGTGCCAGGCCGAAGCTGACCAGGTCCGAGAGGTTGTCCAGCTCAGCCCCCATCGGCGAGGAGCGGAGCTTGCGCGCCACCAGCCCGTCGAAGAGGTCGAAGACCGCCGCGCAGAGCATGAGGATCACGGCGGTGGCGGCGGAGTGCCGCGCCATGCCGCTCTCGTCGCTGCCGGTCAGGTGCGGGATGAGGATGCCGGTGGTGGTGAAGTACACCGCCATGAACCCGCACGTGGCGTTGCCCAGGGTCAGGGTGTCCGCTATCGACAGGCGCATCGACAGCGGCATCTCCTCGCCGCTGTCGTCCTCCTCGTCGGCGGGCACCCAGCCCGCCTGGGTATCTGAGTCAGACACGGTCAATGCGAGTCACCCCCGCGGTCGTGGGCTGGCCGACCTCCACGTCGACCTCGACGCCCTCGGGGAGGTAGATGTCGACGCGCGACCCGAAGCGGATCAGCCCGATGCGCTCGCCCTGCTCGACCTTGGTGCCCCGCGGCACGTACGGCACGATGCGCCGGGCGACCGCGCCGGCGATCTGCACCATCTCGATGTCGCCGAGCTCGGTGTCGAAGTGCCAGACGACGCGCTCGTTGTTCTCGCTCTCCTTGTTGAACGCCGGAACGAAACCGCCGGGGACGTGCTCGACGGAGGTCACCGTGCCGGCCAGTGGCGCGCGGTTGACGTGGACGTTCAGCGGGCTCATGAAGATGGCGACCCGGGTGCGCCCGTCCTTCCACGGCATGATGCTCTGCACCACGCCGTCGGCCGGGGAGATGACCCGGCCCGGGGCGATCTCGCGCTCCGGGTCGCGGAAGAACCACAGCATGCCCGCCGCCAGAGCGGTGGCGGGCACCGCCAGGGCCGCCGCGCGCTTGGAGCGGCGCGAGCGGACCAGGCTGACGGCTGCGGTGGCGACGGTCGGCAGGAGCCACGGCGACGCTCCGCGCGCAAGGCGGACCGTGCCGCGCGGTGCAGTGTTTTGGCTGTGGGGCATGGATGACCTTCGTAGCGGATGATGCCGCGCTGCAACGGGGGACGGCGGCTTTCCGGGGATGGTATCGGGTGGCGACCACAACTGGCCAAGCCAGGAACCGGAGTCGACGGCTGAAGAGCGCCGGTCAGGTGTGATCTTCTTCTCGAAAAAATCCCCCAAAGGGGACAATCAGCCCTGGAAACGGTACTCCTCCAGGAGCCTCCTGCCGATGATCATTTTCTGGATTTCGGCGGTCCCCTCGCCGATCAGCAGCATCGGGGCCTCGCGGTACAGGCGCTCGATCTCGTACTCCTTCGAGAAGCCGTACCCGCCGTGGATGCGGAAGGCGTCCTCCACGACTTCCTTGCAGTACTCCGACGCCAGGTACTTCGCCATCCCCGCCTCCAGGTCGTTTCGTTCCCCGGAGTCCTTTTTGCGGGCCGCGTTCACCATCATCGCATGGGCCGCCTCGACCTTGGTGGCCATCTCGGCGAGCTTGAACTGGATCGCCTGGTGCTGGGCGATCGGCTTGCCGAAGGTGTGACGCTGCTGGGCGTAGGAGACGCCCAGCTCGAAGGCGCGCTGGGCGACACCGCAGCCGCGGGCGGCGACATTGACGCGGCCGACCTCGACGCCGTCCATCATTTGGTAAAACCCTCGGCCGGTGGTGCCGCCGAGCACACGATTGGCCGGAATGCGCAGTCCGTCCAAAATCATCTCGGTGGTGTCGACACCCTTGTAGCCCATTTTCTCGATCTTGCCGGGGATGGTCAGCCCGGGCCGGACCTCGCCGAAGCCGGGCTCCTTCTCCACCAGGAAGGTCGTCATGGACTTGTGCGGGGCGGTGCCCTCGGGGTGCCCCTCGTCGGTCCGGCAGAGCACCGCCACGAGCGTCGAGGAGCCGCCGTTGGTCAGCCACATCTTCTGACCGGTGAGCGCGTACTCGTCGCCCGCCTTGACACCCTTGGTGGAGATCGCCGAGACGTCCGAGCCGAGCGCCGGCTCCGACATCGAGAAGGCGCCGCGCACCTCGCCGGTCGCCATCCGGGGCAGGAAGTACTCGCGCTGCTCCTGCGTACCGTGCTGCTTGAGCATGTACGCGACGATGAAGTGCGTGTTGATGATGCCGGAGACCGACATCCAGCCACGGGCGATCTCCTCCACGCACAGCGCGTACGTGAGCAGGGACTCGCCCAGCCCCCCGTACTCCTCGGGGATCATGAGCCCGAAGAGGCCGAGCTCCTTCAGCCCCTCCACGATCTGCGTGGGGTACTCGTCACGGTGCTCCAGCTCGGTGGCGACCGGGATGATCTCCTTGTCCACGAAGTCGCGGACGGTGGAGAGGATCTCCTGCTGGACGTCGGTGAGGGCGTGGGTCTGGGCGAGTCGGCTCATGACTACTTCTCCTGTGCCTTCAGCTCCGGGCGGCCGGGCTGCTCGCCGCCGCGCTCCTTGATGTACGTCTCGGTGGGGACCATCACCTTGCGGCGGAAGACGCAGACCAGGGTGCCGTCCTGCTTGTAGCCCCTGGTCTCCACGTACACGATGCCGCGGTCGTTCTTGGAGCGGGACGGGGTCTTGTCCAGCACCGTCGTCTCGCCGTAGAGCGTGTCGCCGTGGAAGGTCGGCGCGACGTGGCGCAGCGACTCGATCTCCAGGTTGGCGATGGCCTTGCCCGAGACGTCGGGCACCGACATGCCGAGCAGCAGCGAGTAGATGTAGTTGCCGACCACCACGTTCTTGCCGAAGTCCGTCGTGGACTCCGCGTAGTTGGTGTCCACGTGGAGCGGGTGGTGGTTCATGGTCAGCAGGCAGAAGAGGTGGTCGTCGTACTCGGTGACCGTCTTTCCGGGCCAGTGCTTGTAGACCGCGCCGACCTCGAACTCCTCGAAGGTGCGTCCGAACTGCATGCTCAGGCCTCCGGCGCTTCGAACTTGGAGGTGCGGGTCATCCCGGCGGCGCGGCCCTTGCCCGCGATCACCAGGGCCATCTTGCGGCTGGCCTCGTCGATCATCTCGTCACCGAGCATCGCCGAGCCCTTCTTGCCGCCCTCCTCCGAGGTGCACCAGTCGTAGGCGTCGAGGATCAGCTCGGCGTGGTCGTAGTCCTCCTGGGAGGGCGAGAAGATCTCGTTGGCCGCGTCGACCTGGCCGGGGTGGAGCACCCACTTGCCGTCGAAGCCGAGGGCGGCCGAGCGCCCGGCCACCTCGCGGAACGCGTCCACGTCGCGGATCTGGAGGAAGGGCCCGTCGATCGCCTGGAGGTCGTGGGTGCGGGCGGCCATCAGGATGCGCATCAGGATGTAGTGGTAGGCGTCGGCCGGGTAGCCGGGCGGCTGTTCGCCGACGACCAGGGTCTTCATGTTGATCGAGGCCATGAAGTCGGCCGGGCCGAAGACGATGGTCTCCAGGCGCGTCGAGGAGGCGGCGATGTCGTCGACGTTGACCAGGCCCTTGGCGTTCTCGATCTGCGCCTCGATGCCGATCCGGCCGACCTCCAGGCCCATCGTCTTCTCGATCTGCGTCAGCAGCAGGTCCAGGGCGACCACCTGCTGGGCGTCCTGGACCTTCGGCAGCATGATGCAGTCGAGGTTGGCCCCGGCGCCCTCCACGACCGTCACCACGTCGCGGTAGGTCCAGTGGGTGGTCCAGTCGTTGACGCGCACGACGCGGGTCTTGCCGGTCCAGTCACCGTTGTTGAGCGCGTCCACGATGGTGTGCCGGGCGCCCTCCTTGGCCAGCGGCGCGCAGGCGTCCTCCAGGTCGAGGAAGACCTGGTCGGCGGCGAGCCCCTGGGCCTTTTCCAGGAAGCGCGGGTTGGAGCCGGGGACGGCGAGGCAGGAGCGGCGCGGCCGGAGCCGGTTGACGGTCGTCATGCGGGGACCTCCAGAGGGTCGAGCTTGTTCACGAGGCGGATCTCGTCGACGATACGGCCGATGATCTCCGTGATGCCGAAGTCCTTCGGGGTGAAGACGGCGGCCACACCAGCCGCCTTCAGGTCCTCGGCGTCGCTGTGCGGAATGATGCCGCCGACGATGACCGGGATGTCGGCGGCCCCCGACTCCCGGAGCCGGGCGAGGACGTCCGGCACCAGCTCGGCGTGCGACCCGGAGAGGATCGACAGGCCGACGCAGTGCACGTCCTCGGCCACGGCGGCGGACACGATCTGTTCGGGCGTGAGGCGGATGCCCTGGTAGACCACCTCGAAGCCGGCGTCGCGGGCGCGGACCGCGATCTGCTCCGCGCCGTTGGAGTGGCCGTCGAGACCGGGCTTTCCGACGAGCAGGCGGAGCTTGCCCACCCCGAGGTCGGCCGCGGTCCGGTCGACCTTGGCGCGCACCGCCGCCAGTGGTGAGCCCTCCTCGGCGGCGACGGCGACCGGTGCCCCCGACACACCGGTGGGGGCGCGGAACTCGCCGAAGACGTCGCGCAGGGCCCACGACCACTCGCCGGTGGTCACCCCGGCGCGGGCGCACTCCAGGGTGGCCGGCATCAGGTTGGCGGTGCCTGCCGCGGCCCGCTTCAGCCCCTCCAGGGCCTCCTGGGCGCGGGCCTCGTCGCGCTCGGCCCGCCAGGCGTGCAGGGCCGAGACGACGCGGGCCTCGTTGGCCGGGTCGACGGTCATGATGGCCGTGCCGAGGTCGGCGGTGAGCGGGTTCGGCTCGGTCGTCTCGTAGCAGTTGACGCCGATGATCTTCTCCTCGCCCGCCTCGATCCGGGCGCGGCGCTCGGCGTGCGAGGAGACGAGCTGCGACTTGAGGTAGCCGGACTCGACGGCGGCCATCGCGCCGCCCATCTCCTGGATGCGTTCGATCTCGGCGAAGGACTCCTCGACCAGGGCTGCGACCTTGGCCTCGATGACGTGCGAGCCCGCGAAGATGTCCTCGTACTCCAGCAGGTCCGACTCGTGGGCCAGCACCTGCTGGATCCGCAGCGACCACTGCTGGTCCCAGGGCCGGGGCAGGCCGAGCGCCTCGTTCCAGGCGGGCAGCTGCACCGCGCGGGCGCGGGCGTCCTTGGAGAGGGTGACGGCGAGCATCTCCAGGACGATGCGCTGGACGTTGTTCTCCGGCTGCGCCTCGGTCAGGCCGAGCGAGTTGACCTGCACGCCGTACCGGAAGCGGCGCTGCTTGGCGTTGTCGATGCCGTACCGCTCGCGGGTCACGCGGTCCCAGATGCGGCCGAAGGCGCGCATCTTGCACATCTCCTCGACGAAGCGCACGCCGGCGTTGACGAAGAAGGAGATGCGGGCGACGACCGAGCCGAACTCCTCCTCCGGGACCTGCCCGGAGTCGCGCACGGCGTCCAGCACGGCGATGGCCGTGGACATGGCGTACGCGATCTCCTGGACCGGGGTGGCTCCCGCCTCCTGCAAGTGGTAGCTGCAGATGTTGATCGGGTTCCACTTGGGGATGCTCGCCACGGTGTACGTGATCATGTCCGTGGTGAGCCTCAGGCTCGGCCCGGGCGGGAAGACGTGCGTCCCGCGCGAGAGGTACTCCTTGACGATGTCGTTCTGGGTGGTGCCGGAGAGCCGGGTGATGTCGGCTCCCTGCTCCTCGGCCACCACCTGGTAGAGCGCCAGCAGCCACATGGCGGTGGCGTTGATGGTCATGGACGTGTTCATCTGCTCCAGGGGGATGTCCTGGAACAGCCGCCGCATGTCACCGAGGTGCGAGACGGGGACCCCGACCCGGCCGACCTCGCCGCGGGCGAGGATGTGGTCGGGGTCGTAGCCGGTCTGCGTCGGCAGGTCGAACGCGACGGAGAGTCCTGTCTGCCCCTTGGCGAGGTTGGAGCGGTACAGCGCGTTCGACGCTTCAGCCGTCGAGTGGCCGGCGTACGTCCGCATCAGCCACGGCCGGTCCTTCTGGCGCTCTGTCATGGAGGGAACCTCAGATGTTCCGGAAGCGGTTGATGGCGTCGAGGTGCTGGGCCCGCATCTCGTGGTTCCGCACACCGAGCCCCTCCTCGGGGGCCAGCGCGAGGACGCCGACCTTGCCCTGGTGGAGGTTGCGGTGGACGTCGTAGGCGGCCTGCCCGGTCTCCTCCAGGGAGTAGACCCTCGACAGGGTCGGGTGGATCTTGCCCTTGGCGATGAGGCGGTTGGCCTCCCAGGCCTCGCGGTAGTTGGCGAAGTGGGAGCCGATGATCCGCTTCAGCGACATCCACAGGTAGCGGTTGTCGTACTCGTGGTTGTAGCCGGAGGTGGAGGCGCAGGTGACGATGGTGCCGCCCTTGCGGGTGACGTAGACCGAGGCGCCGAAGGTCTCGCGGCCGGGGTGCTCGAAGACGATGTCCACGTCCTCGCCGCCGGTGAGTTCGCGGATGCGCTTGCCGAACCGCTTCCACTCCCGCGGGTCCTGCTCGTGGTCGTTCTTCCAGAACGTGTAGCCCTCCGCGTTGCGGTCGATGATCGCCTCGGCGCCCATCCGCCGGCAGATCTCCGCCTTCTGGTCGCTGGAGACGACGCAGATCGGGTTGGCGCCGCCGGCCAGCGCGAACTGGGTGGCGTAGCTGCCGAGGCCGCCGCTGGCGCCCCAGATCAGCACGTTGTCGCCCTGCTTCATGCCGGCGCCGTTGCGCGAGACGAGCTGCCGGTAGGCGGTGGAGTTGACCAGGCCAGGGGCGGCCGCCTCCTCCCAGCTGAGGTGGTCCGGCTTCGGCATGAGCTGGTTCGACTTGACCAGGGCGATCTCGGCGAGGCCGCCGAAGTTGGTCTCGAAGCCCCAGATCCGCTGCTCGGGGTCGAGCATCGTGTCGTTGTGGCCGTCGCTCGACTCCAACTCGACCGAGAGGCAGTGCGCGACGACCTCGTCACCCGGGTTCCAGGCGTTGACGCCGGGCCCGGTGCGCAGGACGACGCCCGCGAGGTCGGAGCCGATGACGTGGTACGGCAGGTCGTGCCGCCTCGTCAGCTCCGAGACGCGGCCGTACCGCTCCAGGAAGCCGAAGGTGGAGAGCGGCTCGAAGATCGAGGTCCACACCGAGTTGTAGTTGACCGAGGAGGCCATCACGGCCACCAGGGCTTCGCCCGGGCCGAGTTCGGGAAGCGGCACGTCGTCGAGGTGGAGCGACTTGCGCGGGTCCTTCTCGCGGGTGTCGAGACCGGCGAACATCTCCGTCTCGTCCTTGTGCACGGTGACGCCCCGGTAGGACTCGGGGAGCTTCAGTGCGGCGAAGTCCTGGGACGTGGCGTCCTGCGACTGGATCGCTTCGAGGATTTCCTTCACGGTGGGGCCTCCGGCGAAGGGCGTAGTGAGGGCTGAGGGGCTGAGGGGCCCCTGAGCGAGGGGCGTGGACTGCTGTGGTGTGCCGTCGGTCCGGCGGGTGGTGCGGCTGCGCCGGGTGAGCGCGGGTGCCTGTGACGCAGGCGTCCGGGCGCACGGTGAGGGAACCGCGGGGACAGCCGGCGTACGCGGGGTTCGTGTGCGTCGGCCGCCCGGACACCCTCAACGTATGGCACTGCGTGACAGCACACAAGGCACCGAGTGCCAAGAATTTCTCTCGTTTGAAATCTGTCGGTCACATATGAGCGATGATCGATCAAGGGGGCCTGGAAACGCCGGTTACGGCCTCTTTCGGGCGTCGAGGTTCACTCCGGCGGCCGAGGGCGCGCCCGACTCTTGGCGGGCCGGCGGCACCCCGGACGCGAGCGAGCCCGGTGGGGGGCGGCGGCCGGTGGCGCGGCCCCCCCGGCGCG
>NZ_JBHXJE010000005.1:0-162414 GCF_042723275.1 Streptomyces sp. NPDC058373
TTTAGCACGCTGTTGAGTTCTCAAGGAACGGACGCTTCCTTTGTACTCACCCTCTCGGGCTTTCCTCCGGGCGCTTCCCTTCGGTATTTCGTGTTTCCGACTCTATCAGACTCTTTCGTGTCCGATTTCCTCGGCGCCTTTCAGGTTCCTGCTCGGCGTTTCCGCTTCGCTTCTCCCTTTCCGGCGGGCCCGACTCTATCAGAGGAATTTCGCCGGTTTGACCGGCGGTTCGTTCTGGTGAATCGGAGGCTTCTCTGTGCGGATCTGCGATCCGGAGTGGAGAAGCAGGAAGATGCTCGACCTTCGCCTCCAGGACTGTACCAGCTCCCGGGCAACTGTTCGAATCTACCTCCCCGGTCGGACCGTGTCAACGGTTTTTCCGGGGCGTCGAGGACAGTACCAGCTCACAGCGGGCCGATGCACATCAGGCGGCCACGGGCAGTCCGGCAGGACGGAGGGGGTGACGAAGCCTTCGATGGCGCCGGAGACGATGAGGACCAGCGCGAGGCCCAGGGCCATGCCGAGGGCGGCTCTACCCTCCTGGGCGAGCGCGTCGCCACGGCGGCGCGGGCCGGGGTCGATGACGGTCCAGCCGAGGCGCAGGCCGGTGCCGGCCGCGACGAAGAAGGCGGTCAGTTCGAGCAGGCCGTGCGGGACGAGCAGGCCGAGGAAGTTGTCCAGGCGGCCTGCCGAGGCCATCAGGCCGGTGCCGATACCGAGTTGGCCATGTCCAGGAGCAGGATCGCGATCACCGGCAGGCAGAGGAAGGCGCCGAGGACCAGGCAGAGGGCGGCGGCCTGGGCGTTGTTCGTCCAGACCTGGGCGGCGAACGAGGTTGCCGGGTGGCTGGAGTAGTACGACTCGTAGTCGCCGCCGGGCCGGGTGAGTTCGCGGAGTTCGGCGGGGGCGGCGATGGCGGACCGCACCTCGGGGTGGGTGGCGACCCACCAGGCGACGAGGGTGGCGACCAGCAGGGGGGCTACGGCGGGCGGCGCTCACCAGGTGCGGGTCCGGTACAGGGCCGCGGGGAAGTCGCGCGTGAGGAAGCCGGTGATGTCGCGTCGGCCGCTGCGGCGGGTCGCGGTCACCTTGCTGCGGGCGCGCGCCACCAGGCGGGTCAGACGGCCGGTGAGCTGGGGGTCGGGGGCGGCCGAGCTGATCAGGGAGAGGTGGGTGGTGGCGCGCTGGTAGAGGGAGACCAGTTCGTCGGCCTCGGCGCCGGTGAGGCGGCGACGGCCCAAGGAGAGTGTCCAGGCGTCGCCATTCCGCCTCGTGGGCGGCGACGAAGACGTCGAGGTCCATCCGGGGCGTCCCTCCTGGTGTGCGCGGGCCGGGGCGGGGGTGCCCGTCAGCTTGGCAGACTGGCGGGACGGAGGGCGGCGGGAGGAGAGGCGGAGCGGTGAGCGGTCCGGTGACGGGCGAGGCGGTCGCGCTGGAGCTGCGGCCCGCGAAGTTGCTGAGCCGGGGCGCGGCGGTCCTGATCGACCTGGTCGTGACCTGGCTGGTCTGTCTGCTGGTCATGGTGACGGTGCTGGCCGCCACGGCGTCGCTGGACGAGGCGGCGGTGGCGGCGGTCGCGGTCGCGGTCTTCCTGCTGGTGCCGGTCGGCGGGCCGATCGCCGTGGAGACCCTCAGCCACGGCCGGTCGCTGGGCAAGTGGGCGTGCGGGCTGCGCGTGGTGCGAGACGACGGAGGCCCGGACCGGTTCCGGCACGCGCTGGTGCGGGGTGCCATGGCCATGGTCGCGATCCTGCTGACGGTGGGCGTGCTGGCCTGCGTGGCCTCGCTCGTGTCGGAGCGCGGTCGGCGGATCGGGGGCGTGTTCGCGGGGGCGCTGGTGGTGCGCGAGCGGATCCCGGTGGGGCGGGCGCCGGAGCCGACGGCGCCGGAGCCGTGGCTCGCCGAGCGGGTGCACGGGCTGGACCTGTCGTCGGTTCCCGAGCCGCTGTGGCTCGCGGTACGCCAGTACCTGGGCCGGGCCTGGCAGCTGGATCCGCAGGTTGGCGCGGCGATGGCGGGACGGCTCGCCGACGACCTCGCGACCCGTACCGGGGTGCCGGCGCCGGCCGGGGTGCCCGCCGGCAGCTATCTGGCGGCGGTGGCGTACGAGCGCCGTGAGCGGGAGCGCCGTAAGGCGTCGGCCACGCCTCAGGCGTCGCCGGAGGCCGGGGCCGAGGTCGCGGGTGTCCGGGCCTACGGGATCGGTGAGGCCGTACGGGAGGAGCGGAGCGAGCGGAACGGGCCCGCCTCGCCGCGAAGGGGCGGGGCCGGGTGGTTCCGTTCGGGTTCCGACGGCGCGACGGGTTTCGTACCGTCCGTGTAGGGGTGGCCGCGGTGGTCAGTCGGGGAAGCGGCTCGGGGGTGTCTCCAGGTCCTCCAGTTCGATGCCGGGGAAGCTCAGGACCACGTCGCCCGCGAGGTGGAGGGTGTGCTGTTCCCCGGTGTCCACGTCGCCGATGAGGTACTCGTCCACGGTGAGCGGGCCGTTGTCAGTGGCGTGTGTTTCGCTCGTTCGCAAGGCCCACTGCTGGTCGAGCGTGCGGGGAGCGAGGGCCTGGCCGGTGAAGGAGACGAGGCGGACGCGGGTCGGGGGTGACGTGGTGGTCAGGCGCAGCAGGCGGGCGGTGGCGACGAGGAAGGCCGGGGAATTCCCGGTGAAGGCGTGGGCGGCGACGGTGCCTTCGGCGGCTTCGTGCCCGGTGGGGTCGGTGCGCACCCAGGTGACGCCTTCCAGGGCGCCGCCGCGGACCTGCCAGCCGCCTGAGTGGAGTTCCAGGCGGAGCGGGCGGCCGAGGTCGTCCAGGGTGAGGTCGATGGAGCCGAGGTGGTCGGGGCCGTCGGAGGTGTCGGGTGCGGTGCCGTGCGCGTGGGTGTCGGACGCCGGTGCGTGAGTGGTGAGTTGGGCGACGTAGCGCCAGCCGTGCGGGCCTGGCGCGCAGTGGAAGTGTTCTTCGGCGAGGGGGGTGTGGTCGTGCGGATCGTGCAAGGAGTAGCGGCCTTTGGGCATGGGCTGCGGAACCTCGTGGGTAGCCGGTGTGAGGACAGGCCCCCGCCGTGGTGGCGGGGGCCTGCGGTGAGGCTGTCGGGCCGGCTGTTCCGGCGCCGGCCTGCGGGCTCAGTACCGGTAGTGGTCCGGCTTGAACGGGCCGTCGACGGAGACGCCGATGTAGGAGGCCTGCTCCGGGCGCAGCGTCGTCAGCTTGACGCCGAGGGCGTCGAGGTGGAGACGGGCGACCTTCTCGTCCAGGTGCTTGGGCAGCACGTAGACGTCGGTGGGGTACTGGTCGGGCTTGGTGAAGAGCTCGATCTGGGCCAGCGTCTGGTCCGCGAAGCTGTTGGACATCACGAAGGACGGGTGGCCGGTGGCGTTGCCGAGGTTGAGCAGGCGGCCCTCGGAGAGCACGATGATCACCTTGCCGTCGGGGAAGGTCCAGGTGTGAACCTGCGGCTTGACCTCGTCCTTGACGATGCCGGGGATCGCGGCGAGGCCCGCCATGTCGATCTCGTTGTCGAAGTGGCCGATGTTCCCCACGATGGCCTGGTGCTTCATCTTGGCCATGTCGGCGGCCATGATGATGTCCTTGTTGCCGGTGGTGGTGACGAAGATGTCGGCCTGGCCGATCACGTCGTCGAGGGTGGCGACCTGGTAGCCGTCCATCGCCGCCTGGAGGGCGCAGATCGGGTCGATCTCGGTGACGATGACGCGGGCGCCCTGGCCGCGCAGGGACTCGGCGCAGCCCTTGCCGACGTCGCCGTAGCCGCAGACGACGGCGGTCTTGCCGCCGATGAGGACGTCGGTGGCGCGGTTGATGCCGTCGATGAGGGAGTGGCGGCAGCCGTACTTGTTGTCGAACTTCGACTTGGTGACGGCGTCGTTGACGTTGATCGCCGGGAAGAGGAGCACGCCGTCGCGCTGCATCTCGTAGAGGCGGTGGACGCCGGTGGTGGTCTCCTCGGTGACACCGCGGATCTCCGAGGCGAGCTGGGTCCACTTCTGCGGGGACTCACCGAGGGTGCGGGTCAGCAGCTGCAGGATGACGCGGTGCTCGTCGGACTCGGCGGTCGCCGGGTCGGGGACCTTGCCGTCCTTCTCGTACTGGACGCCGTTGTGGACGAGGAGGGTGGCGTCACCGCCGTCGTCCAGGATCATGTTGGGGCCGCCGGTGGGCGTGTTCGGCCAGGTCAGGGCCTGCTCGGTGCACCACCAGTACTCCTCCAGCGTCTCGCCCTTCCAGGCGAAGACCGGGACGCCCTGCGGGTTGTCCGGGGTGCCGTTGGGGCCGACCGCGATGGCGGCGGCGGCGTGGTCCTGGGTGGAGAAGATGTTGCAGGAGGCCCAGCGGACCTCCGCGCCGAGGGCGGTGAGGGTCTCGATGAGGACGGCGGTCTGGACCGTCATGTGCAGCGAGCCGGTGACGCGGGCGCCGGCCAGCGGCTGCGCCTCGGCGTACTCCTCGCGGATCGACATCAGGCCGGGCATCTCGTGCTCGGCGAGGGTGATCTCCTTGCGGCCGAACTCCGCGAGGGAGAGGTCGGCGACCTTGAAGTCGTGCTGCTGGGCGCTTGCCATGGTGGGCTGCTCCTCGTATCGGGTCGAGGGTGGGTACGGCTGACAGGGCGGACGGGCGGACACACCGGTGTCCGGCCACCCGCACTCGCAGTCCGTCGGAGGCCCTCTCTCCCTCGGCCGACCCGGTGGGGGCCGCCCGACCGCCATCAGCAGCGACGTCTGTCTCAAGGACCGAATCTACACCGATCGCCCGTGCGGACCCCAGCCCGCACCGGGGTCCGCGGCGATCGTGCAGGTCAGTGCGGTGCGGAATCCGGGGCGGGGGTCATACCGGGGTTGGTCCCGCTCGCGGCGGCCGCCTCGTCGTAGATGTCGGGTTCGAGGTAGATGGCGCGGGCGATGGGGACGGCCTCGCGGATGCGGGCCTCGGCGGCGTTGATGGCGGCGGCGACCTCGGCGGCGGTGTCGTCGTGCTGGACGGCGAGCTTGGCGGCGACGAGGAGTTCCTCGGGGCCGAGGTGGAGGGTGCGCATGTGGATGACGCGGGTCACGGTGTCGCCGTCGACCAGGGCGGCCTCGATCTTGCGGACCTCTTCGAGCCCCGCGGACTCGCCGAGCAGGAGCGACTTGGTCTCGGCGGCCAGGACGATCGCGATGACGATGAGGAGGACACCGATGCAGAGGGTGCCGATGCCGTCCCAGACGCCATTGCCGGTGGCGAGGGCGAGTCCGACGCCGCCGAGGGCGAGGATCAGGCCGACCAGGGCGCCGAGGTCCTCGAGGAGGACGACGGGGAGCTCGGGGGCCTTGGCCCGCCGGATGAACTGGCCCCAGCTCTGCTTGCCGCGGAGCGGGTTGGACTCCTTGATGGCGGTACGGAAGGAGAAGGCCTCGGCGATGATCGCGAAGACGAGGACGCCTACGGGCCAGTACCAGTGCTCGATCTCGTGGGGGTGCTTGATCTTCTCGTAGCCCTCGTAGATGGCGAACATGCCGCCGACGGAGAAGAGGACGATGGAGACGAGGAAGGCGTAGATGTACCGCTCGCGGCCGTAACCGAAGGGGTGCTCGGGGGTGGCCTGGCGTTTGGCGCGCTTGCCGCCGACGAGCAGCAGCCCCTGGTTGCCGGAGTCGGCCAGCGAGTGGACGCTCTCGGCCAGCATCGAGGACGACCCGCTGAAGAGGAAGGCCACGAATTTTGCCACCGCGATGGCGAGGTTGGCGGAGAGTGCCGCGACGATCGCTTTGGTGCCGCCTGACGCGCTCATGGTTCTGGGTCCCAATCCCTTGGTCCTCCCGGGCCGCAGCGGCGGTCCGGGTGCCGCGGCCGGACAGGGCCGGGCCGCGGCGGGACATTGTTACAGCAGCCGGAGGGGGCCGCGGGGGGATCAGGTAAGGGCGGTGGCGCGGAACACAGTCCCCGGCCCACGCAGTTCGACCGGCTCGCCCGCGGGGACGAAGACGGACTGGCCGGGGGCGAGCGGCAGGTCTCCGGCGGTGGGCGCGCCGTCGGTGCTCAGGAGGATCTGCGGGGTGGGCAGGGACAAGTCGCGGCCGGGGCCGCCGGGTGCGAGGACGAGCCGGGAGAGGCGGAAGTCGTGGACGGGAGTGTCGTAGACCTCCTCGCCGTCGGGGGACGCCTCGGGGCGCAGGACGGCGGGGGTGGCGGGGTCGAAGCGGACGATCCGCAGGAGTTCGGGTACGTCGATGTGCTTGGGGGTGAGGCCGCAGCGCAGGACGTTGTCGGAGGCGGCCATGATCTCCACGCCGAGTCCGCGCAGGTAGGCGTGGGGGACGCCCGCGCCGAGGTAGAGGGCCTCGCCGGGCTGGAGGCTGACCTGGTTGAGGAGCATGGCGGCGAGGACGCCGGGGTCGCCGGGGTAGTGGCGGGCAAGGTCGGCGTAGGTGGCGTGGGCGCCGCCGAGGCGGGCGCAGGCCGCGGCGGCCTCGGTGACGGTGGCGGCCATCTCGTCGCGGTCGGCGGTGAGGACGGCGGTGAGCATCTCGCGCAGGGCGCCTTGTTCGGGGCGGGCGTGGAGCAGGTCGACGTAAGGCTTCAGGGAGTCGACTCCCAGGGCCGCGAGGGTGTCGGCGGCGTCGGCGGGGTCGCGGAAGCCGCAGAGCCCTTCGAAGGGGGTCAGGGCGCAGACCAGTTCGGGCTTGTGGTGCGGGTCCTTGTAGTTCCGCTCGGCGGCGGTGCGGGGGACGCCGCGGCGCTCCTCGTCGGCGTAGCCGGTCCGGGCCTGGTCACTGTCGGGGTGGACCTGGAGGGAGAGCGGGGCGTCGGCGGCGAGGAGTTTCAGGAGGAAGGGGAGGCGCGGGCCGTACCGGGCGGTGGTGGCGGGGCCGAGTTCGCGGTCCGGGTCGGCCGCGATGAGATCGGCGAGGGAGCGCGGGCCCGCGCCGCGGTCGACGAGGGAGGGGGCGCCGGGGTGCGCGCCCATCCAGAGTTCGGCCTGCGGTTCACCGGTGGGCTCGGTGCCGGTGAGGTGCGGGATGGCGGTGACGGAGCCCCAGGCGTAGGGGCGGACGGTGTTCTGGAGGCGGTCCATGGTGTGGCTCCACAGGCGTCGGGCGGAAAGGGGCGGGTCCGCCGCCGTCGGCCGGGGCCTCGGGCGCGGCCTGCGGGTGGGGTGCGTCGGGGCGGCCGGTCAGCGGCGCGGGTGGTGCCCCGTCATGATCGGGGGGTGGTGGCGAGCGCGAGGTAAACGGCGGCGAAATCGGTGGTGGCGATCAGCTCCGCGGCGGCGGCGAGGTCGCTGCCCTCGCCCGGTTCGAGTTCGCTGAGCGGGGCGGAGTGGCCGAGGGCGAGTTCGCGGGCGGCGGGGGCGGCGGTGAGGCCGCCCGGCGGCCGGTCGCGGAGCAGCACCACGCGGGCGCGCAGCGGCTCGGGCTCGTCGACGCGGTCCCGGAAGAAGTCGTCGGGGTCGGTGGTGTCGGCGATGCCGGTGACGAGGAGGGCGCCGTGGGCGGGGAGGGCCTCGGGGAGGGCGGCGGTGAGGGCGGGGTGGCCGGCGAGTTCGGCGAGGAGCGCGGTGAAGCGGCGGCCGATAGGTCCGGCGCCGGGGCCTTCGGTCCAGACGAGGGGGAGGGATTCGGCCAGTTCCGCGGCGAGGGTCTTGGCCGGGTTGGAGTAGGCGGCGATGGCGGGGCCGCAGCGTTCCGCGGTGGTGTCGAGGCGGTCGGCGAGGTCGTGGACGGCGTCGACGGGGGCCGCGACCAGGCCCGTGCGGTCCATCAGGAGCAGCAGCGGGGTGAGCAGGGCCCAGAAGGCGCCGGGGGCGGCGGTCGTGCCGTTGGCGTACGCCTCGACCGGCTCCTCCTCCGGAACCTCGCCGGGCGCGGTGGCCATGGGGACGGCCAGGCCGTGCGCACCCTGGACGGCTTCGGCGACCGGGGTGTGCGTGGGGGCGACGGCGACGACGGTGCAGCCGCGCCGGTAGGCCTGTTCGGCGAGGAGGCCGAGGCCGGGTTCGCCGCCGTCGGGGGTGGCGATCAGGAGCAGGTCGACGGGGCCCGCCCAGCCGGGCAGGGCCCAGCGCAGGGCGCCCGCGGCGGCCGCGACGCCGGTCGGGGCGAGCGGGACCACGGGGCAGGCGCCCCCGGCGAGCGTGCCGAGGAGGTCGGCGACCGCGGTGGCGGCGGTGCCGGGGCCGGCGATCAGCACGGTACGGGGGCGGCCGTCGGGGCGTAGCTCGGTGATGCCCGCCTCGGCGGCCAGGCGGGCCGCCGTACGGACCCGGGCGCCCGCGCCGGCCGCGTCGCGCAGGAGGCCGCGCGGGTCGGCGCGGGTGAGCGCCTCGGGGTCGTCGAGCAGAGTCTCGTCGAACATGGGAGGGGCCTCCGGTTGGCTGGCCGGGCACGCCTCGGGGCGGCGGGCCCGTACGGGTGCTCCTGCGTCTGCCCCCGGGGTGGGCGGCCTACCTCTACGGCGGCCGGGCCCGGCCGGGGTTGGGCTGCGCCGCGTGCGGGGCGCTGGGGTTCGGTCCGCGTTCCGCGTGCCCGGGGTACGCCCGGGGCGGGCGGTACGCCTGGTTCGGGCGGGTCAGGCGGGGCGGCGGGCCTCGTCCACCAGGAGGACGGGGATGCCGTCGCGGATCGGGTAGGCCAGGCCGCAGTCGTCGCCGGTGCAGAGCAGTTCCGGGCCGGAGTCGCCCTTGGACTCTTCGAGCGGGGCGTGGCAGGCCGGGCAGGCGAGGATTTCCAGGAGGCCGGATTCGAGCGCCATGGGGGTTCCCTTCGGGGATTCGGGGTGCGTATGGGCCTGCGGCCCGCGGGAGCAGCCTACCGGTGGGGGGCTTGTCGGTGCTTGGCCTCAGGTGTCGGCCGGGCTGTGTTTGGGCGGTGTCCGGTTCGACCGTGACGGTCGCTGATTGGCCTCAAGCGCCGGCCGGGCTGACTTTGGCCGCTGTACGTCTCGACCTCACGGTCACCGATGGCCTCAACCGCCGGCCGGGCTGACTTTGGCCGCTGCACCTCTCCACCCTGCCAGTCACCGATTGGCCTCAAACGCCGGCCGGGCTGTTGGGGTGGGTGTTGCGGCTACGATCGCCTGCCTCTTATCGAAGAGGCCCGGACGCGGGGGGAGAGCGTGCGCAGCGGGGGTGTTCGGAGCGCGTACGCGAGGGTGCGGGCGCGGGGTGCCGGAGCGGCAGGGGTGGCGGACGACCCCGTCGACGTACGTGGTCTGCGCGCGGGACCGGGCCATCGACCCCGAGACGCAGCGGCGGATGGCGGCGCGCTGTACGGAGGTACGGGAGTGGCCGGTCGGCCACTCACCGTTCGTCGGGCGGCCGGAGCTCGTCGTCGGGCTCGTACGGGAGGTGCTCGCCGGCCTCGGGGAGGGGGCGGCGCCGTCGTGAGCGAGGCCGGTCAGCCCCGGACGATCCGCAGGACGTCCGCCGTCAGCTGGTCCAGGGTCTCGCGGTCCTTCGCCTCGACGTTGAGGCGGAGGAGGGGTTCGGTGTTGGAGGCGCGGAGGTTGAACCACCAGTCGGGGGTGGTGACGGTCAGGCCGTCGAGGGTGTCGACGGTGGCGCCGGGGCGGTCGGCGTAGGCGGCGCGGACCTGGGCGGTGGTGGCCTGCTGGTCGGTGACGGTGGAGTTGATCTCTCCGGAGGCCGGGTAGCGGTCGTACGCGGCCACGAGGGCCGAGAAGGGGTCGGGCTGGCCGCCGAGGGCGGCGAGGACGTGGAGGGCGGCGAGCATGCCGGTGTCGGCGTTCCAGAAGTCGCGGAAGTAGTAGTGGGCCGAGTGCTCGCCGCCGAAGAGGGCGCCGGTGGCGGCCATCTCGCCCTTGATGAAGGAGTGGCCGACGCGGGTGCGGACGGGGGTGCCGCCGTGCTCGCGGACCACCTCGGGGACCGACCACGAGGTGATGAGGTTGTGGATGACGGTGCCGTGGCCGCCGTTGCGGGCCAGTTCGCGGGCGGCGACCAGGGCGGTGACGGCGGACGGGGAGACGGGTTCGCCGCGCTCGTCCACGACGAAGCAGCGGTCGGCGTCGCCGTCGAAGGCGAGGCCGAGATCGGCGCCCTCCTCGCGGACGCGGGCCTGGAGGTCGACCAGGTTCTTCGGGTCGAGGGGGTTGGCCTCGTGGTTCGGGAAGGTGCCGTCGAGCTCGAAGTAGAGCGGGACCACCTCCAGCGGCAGCCCGCCGAGGACGGTGGGGACGGTGTGGCCGCCCATGCCGTTGCCCGCGTCGACGACGACCTTGAGCGGGCGGACACCGGTCACGTCGACCAGCGAGCGCAGGTACGCGGCGTAGTCGGCGAGGGTGTCGCGGCGGCTGAGGGTGCCGGGGGCGGCGGCGGGCGCGGGGGCCGAGGCGGGGTCGTCCAGCCAGCCCTCGACCAGGGCGCGGATCTCGGCGAGGCCGGTGTCCTGGCCGACGGGGGCGGCTCCGGCGCGGCAGAGCTTGATGCCGTTGTACTGGGCCGGGTTGTGCGAGGCGGTGAACATCGCGCCGGGCAGGTCGAGGGCGCCGGAGGCGTAGTAGAGCTGGTCGGTGGAGCAGAGGCCGATCTCGACCACGTCGAGGCCCTGCTCGGCGGCGCCGCGGGCGAAGGCGTGCGAGAGGCCCGGCGAGGAGGGCCGCATGTCGTGGCCGACGACGAGGGCGCGGCTGCCGGACGGGGCGGCGGTGACCTGGGCGAAGGCGGCGCCGAAGAGGGCGGAGATGTGCTCGTCCCACTGGTCGGGCACGACTCCGCGCACGTCGTACGCCTTGACGATCTGTGAGAGGTCCGCGGTCACGGCTGGCCCTTCTTGCCGGTGGGGCTGGTTTCGGACCGCCCAAGCTACCCGGAGCCGTCGCCGTCCCCGCCGGGCGGGCGGACAGGGCCGGGCCGGCGGGCGCCGCCCGGACGTAGGGCGCCGGGATGACGCGGGTCAGGGAGATGGTGGTGGCCACGCGGCGGCCGTGTCGGCGGCGCGGACAGCGGGGTGGCGGGCGGCGTACGCCGGCGTGATCCCCCGCTCGTACCTGGCGGCGATGAGCGCGGAGCGCGACGCCGAGTTGCGCGTACGCCGGTTCGCGGCGGGGCGCGCGGCCGGGTTGCGGAACCTGGTCGCGGTCGACGCGGCGGGCGAGGTCGTCGGCTGGGCCTGCTGCGGCCCGCGCGAGGCCGGGGCGGGCGGCGCCGGCGGGCGGGACGAGGGCGAGCTGTACGCGCTCTACGTACGGCCCGAGCTGCTCGGCCGGGGCATCGGCCACGCCCTGCTCGACGCCGTCCACGGCGAGGCGGCGGCGCGCGGCTGGGGCGCGCTGGTGCTCTGGGTGATCGAGGCCAACCCCCGCGCCCGGGGCTTCTACGAGGCGTCCGGGTACCGGGCGGACGGGGGCGCCCGGAGCGAGGAGTACGACGGGGCGGCGGTGCGGGAGGTGCGGTACCGGCGGGAGGCGGGGCTGCCGCCTGCGGGTGAGCGGGGGCGCTTGCCGGGCTGGGGCGGGGGTGGCGGGCTTCGCGACAGGCTGGGTGCGCGGCGGGGCCGACCGCGGCTGGTAGGTAGGCCCGCCCTGACTCCGGCAGGCGCGTGCCCGGGCCCTCCGGCGGACGGCAGACGGCGTGCGGCGCCGCCACCGGTCGCCGGGGTCGGCGGACGGGGGCGGTGGAGCGAGAAGTGCTACGGGTGGCAGTGCTGGAGGTGCCCGTACCGGTGGAGGCGGGGAGGGCGAGAGCTGCTGGCCCAGCAGGCCCGGCTGGGCCGCCTGGGCCGGCTGATCGAAGGGCCCACCTCCGGCAGGGATGACCGGCCGCCGAGAGTCGGGGAGGCGGGGAGTCGGGGCGGGTAGGGCCAGGGATGCCACGGCGCGACGGTGCAGACGACGCCCGTACCGGTGGAAGACGTGGAGCGGGGGCTGCTGAAGCGCCGCCCGGCTCAGGCCGGTGAGCCGGTTCTCGGACGCACCGCAGTGAACAGCGCCCGGGCGCCCGGCCGGGCCGAACCGTGCTCCGGGGGCAACGGCTCCCCGCCCACCGCTCGGCACGAGTAAGCCGAGGTCTCGCGGCAGACGGCCGTCCGCCTGCCACGCCGCCACGGGACCCGGCGCTGACCCGAGTTCGTACGACGGCGGCACGCCGACTCTTCGCCGTGCATGGCCCCGGCTCTCCAGGCTCGGGAGCGAGGACTGCGGAGACCCACCAGGCTCGGGCCCGTGAGCCCGTCCTCAGAGGCGCCCCGGCGAACGACCCCGAGCGCCCGTCCAGGCCGAGCCGTACGCGGGGAGAGCGGGCCCCGCCCACCGCTCGGCACGAACACGCCGAGGCCCCCCACAGACGGCACTCCGCCCACCGCCGAACCCGACGCGGACCCGGCCGCGTAGAACAGCAGCCCGCCGACTCTTCGCCGTGCACGACCCCCGCTCCCCAGGCCCGGGAGCGAGGACTGCGGAGACCCACCAGGCTCGGGCCCGTGAGCCCGTCCTCAGAGGCGCCCCGGCGAACGACCCCGGGCGCCCGTCCGGGCCGCCCCGCACATGGGAAAAGCGGCCCCGCCCCACCGCCCGCCAGGAGCACGCCGGGGCCCCCGACAGACGGCAGTCCGCCTGCCACGCCGCCACCGGCCTCGACACGGGCCCGGGCTCGTACCACAGCGGCCCGCCACATCTTCGCCATGGACGGCCCCGGCCCGCAACCCCTGAGCGAGCGCACCACCCCCGTCACACCGCCCCGCCCACCGGAGGAGCGGCGTGTCCGAGGCACCGGCGAGCCCAGCCTCGTAACCACTCCCCCGGCCGGACAGCCCAGCTCCGACCGCCGCCCGCTAGGGCAGCATCCATCCCAGGACAGCCGTGCTCTGTGCCACCACGATCAGGCACATGACCAGGAGCAGGCCCAGGCTCCACGGGAGGACCTTGCGGAGGAGGTCTCCCTCCTTCCCTGCGAGGCCGACGGCGGCGCAGGCGATGGTGAGGTTCTGGGGGGAGATCATCTTGCCGAGGACGCCGCCGGAGCTGTTGGCGGCGGCGAGGAGTTCGGCGGAGAGGCCGGATTCGCGGGCGGCGGTGACCTGGAGGGCGCCGAAGAGGGCGTTGGCGGAGGTGTCGGAGCCGGTGACGGCGACGCCGAACCAGCCGAGGACCGGGGAGAGGAAGGCGAGGCCGGCGCCGGCGGCGGCGACGGTGTAGCCGATGGTGGCGGCCTGGCCGGAGAGGTTCATGACGTAGGCCAAAGCGAGGACGCTGACCACGGTGAGGATGGCGAAGCGCAGTTCGTGGACGGTGGAGCCCCATTCGCGCAGCGCCTCCCTGGCGCGGACGCCGAGGACCAGGGCGGTGAGGACGCCGGCGATCAGGACGAGGGTGCCGCCGGTGGCGATCAGCGGCAGCGAGAAGACGTTGGCGCCGACCGCCTCGCCGTCCGCGTCGGCCACGGCGAGGAACGGCCAGTCGAAGGTCTGCGTCGCCATGGCCAGCAGCTCCTTGACGGGCGGGATCTGGGCGAGGGAGAAGACGGCGACGATCAGCGCGTACGGGGCGTAGGCGCGGTAGACCTCGGGGCGCGGGTCGTCGTGGTCGAGGTCGTCGCTGCGGACCCCCTTGAGGACGGAGGTGCGGACGGCCTCGTCGGCGGGCCTGCGGGCGCTCGGCACCAGCATCAGGGCGGCGGCCCCGGCGAGGGCGGCGGCGATGTCGGCGAGCTGGGCGGAGAAGTAGTTGGAGGCGAGGAACTGGGCCGCGGCGAAGGCCACGCCGCAGACCAGGGCGGGCAGCCAGGTCTCGCGCAGCCCGCGCCTGCCGTCGACCAGCCAGACCAGGACCAGCGGCACCACGAGGGCGAGCAGCGGAGTCTGACGGCCCACCACGGAGGCGACGGAGTCCAGCGGCAGTCCGGTCACCTGCGCCAGCGTCACCACCGGGGTGCCCATCGCGCCGAAGGCGACGGGGGCGGTGTTGGCGACCAGGGCGACGACGGCGGCCCGGACGGGGTCGAAGCCGAGGGCGACCAGCATCACGGCGCTGATGGCGACGGGCGCGCCGAACCCGGCCAGCGCCTCCAGCAGGGCGCCGAAGCAGAAGGCGATGACCAGCGCCTGGATGCGGGGGTCGTCGGAGAGGCGGCCGAAGGAGCGGCGGAGGATGTCGAAGTGCTGGGTGCGCACGGTCATGCGGTAGACCCAGAGGGCGTTGACGACGATCCACATGATCGGGAAGAGGCCGAACAGGGCGCCCTGGGCGGCGCTGGAGAGGGTCTGGCCTAGCGGCATCCCGTAGACGAGCCAGGCGACCAGGGCGGCGACGGCGAGGCCGAGGGCGCCGGCGAGGTGGGCCTTCATCCGGACGGCGCCGAGCAGGACCAGCACGGTCATCAGGGGGAGGGCCGCGACCAGCGCGGAGAGCGGCAGGGAGTCCGCTACGGGCTCCAGGGGTTGGACGAACACGCGTGCCTCCTGGCGGGGGTCGGGTGGAGCGCGGTTGCCGTTCGTACGTGCCGGGTGGTGCGTTGGGGCTTGTGGGGGTGCGTGCCGGTGTGGGGGTTGTTTTCCGGTGGGCGGAAGGTGATCTCGGTGGTTGGGCATGGTTGTGGGCGCCGGGAGAGTTCGTCAATGGGTTGAACGAAATCGGCGCCCGGTCGCGGTGACCGGGCGCCGGGGGCGTCCTTCGGGAGGGGCTGCGGGAGCCGGAGCCGGGGCGGTGCCCCGGGTGGTGAGCCGGTGTCAGGAGTCCGGCGAGCGGAGCACGCGCAGGTGGCCGCGGCGGGTGGCCGGGAGCTGCTGGTCCGGGGCGGGGCGCGGCGCGGGGTCCGGGGTGCGGTGGCCGGGGGCGGCCGGGCGGTCCTGCGGGCGGGCTGCCTCGCGGACGGCGTCGGCGAGCGCTTCGAGGTCGTCGCCGCTGGGGCGGGCGGGGCCCGCGGAGTCGGCGAGACGCACGACTTCCCAGCCTCGGGGCGCGGTGAGGCGCTCGGAGTGCTCGGCGCACAGGTCGTAGCAGTGCGGTTCGGCGTAGGTGGCGAGCGGACCGAGGACTGCGGTCGAATCGGCGTAGACGTACGTCAGTGTTGCGACGGCAGGGCGACCGCACGCGGTGCGCGAACAGCGACGTACAGGGCTCACGATGTTGGACGGTACCGCACTCTTGAACGGGCCGCGACGACTCTCCCCCGCCGGCCCCGCCGTGTCGGTCCTGGCAGGGGTTCGGCGGGACCCTTCTGAGGTGGGGTGATGCGGTGCGAGGTGGCCGGCGCGGCGGGTCGGCCGGAGTGGGGGCACGGGTGCCGGAGAGCGCTTTCCGACAGGTTCGCGCCCCGGATTGGCCGAAACCGGCCGACGCCGGGGGGAGTGATCGTCCGGGCACTCCGGGTGCCGACCGCGGGGGGCGGACTACGCTGCGACGGTGATGGACGACGTATCTCCGGGTTCGCCGGACCCCGCGGACGCGCCGGGCACCGCCGGGCGCCGCGACGCCACCGGCTCGCCCGCCGTGCCGCACTGCCCGCCCCCCGGCGGCCCCCGCCCGCGCCACCGCGACCGGCACGGGCGGGGCATGCGCGGGCCGGTGGCGCCGCCGCAGGTGCCGCTCTCGGCGAGCAGGGCGCAGGTCTTCGACGACTTCGTGCGGGACTCGGTGGAGCGGCTGGAGCGGCACGTGCCGCAGATCGCCGACATCGACTTCGTCGTCCAGGAGGTGCCGATGCCGCAGGGGCTCGGTGACGACTGGCTGGACGAGGCGGTGCCGCTGGGCGCCGCCGTGGGGGCCCGGAAGGGCCGGGCCGCGCAGGTAGTGGTCTACCGGCGGCCGGTGGAGATCCGCGCCAGGGGCCGCGACGAGCGGGCGCTGCTGGTGCACGAGATCGTGGTGGAGCAGGTCGCGGAGTTGCTGGGCCTGGCCCCGGAGGCGGTCGACCCCCGGTACGACGAGGGGGAGTGAGCGGCGCCGCCCGCCCCGGCCACCGGTCTTCCGGGGCGGGGCGGGCGGGCGCCTTCGCGCTGGTCAGTCCAGCAGGACCCGCATCTGCGGCCGGGCGGCCGGGACGGTGACCGTGCCGCGGTCGTCGGCGAGGTTCTGGACGGTGAACATCGGGACGCCGCCGGCTGCCGCGCCGCTCAGCGTGAGGGTGCGGGAGGCGTGGACGGGGCCGCCGGAGACGGTCTCGACGGTCAGGGCGTAGGTGCCCTTCAGCGAGTCCGGGGCGGGGATGTCCACGGCCTGGGTGCGGCCCGCGGGGACGGAGTACGTCTTGGTGGCGGCCGTGCCGCCCCCGGTGCCCGCGGACGCGGTCACCCGGACCTTGGCGGCCTTGCCGGACGCGGTCAGCGCCAGGTGGGTGCCCTTGGCGCCGTTGCCGGTGACGGTGGCGCGGTCCCCGACCGGGCGGGCGGCCGGGATGAAGGCGCTCTCCTGGTCGGCGCCCTTGCCGCGGATCACCCGTACCGCGGCCACCACCGGGGTCCTCCCGGAGTCGCCGGTCGGCGTGAGCACCAGCGAGCCGGGCTCGCCGCGGGTGACGTCGCCGAGGTCGACGGCGGTGGTCATGCCCGACTTCAGGTGCAGGGTCTCGTGGCCGGCCGGGCTGAGGGCGTTGTGGGGTCCGGCGACGGAGACCTTCAGGTCGGCGTCGGCGGAGCCCGGCGCGAAGGCGATCAGGCGGACCGCGGTGGCGTCCTTGGGGATGCCGGGCAGCACCACGGAGTCCGAGGGTTCGGCCGAGGGCGCGATCCAGTCGCCGCCGACCTTGTCGTCCAGCGCCTGCACGGCGGCGGCGACCCGGCCGCTGCGCGCGGTGACGTGCACGGTCAGGTTGGTCTGCGGCTTGCCGGTGAGGGTGGAGAGCAGCACGGGGACGCTGGAGCCGGGCGGCACCTGGATGCCCTCGCCGACCTCGGAGTCGAGAGCGCCGTCCTTGCCGTACAGCTCGATGTCGACGACGGCGGCCGAGTCGTCCGGGTTGGTCAGGTGGAGGTAGTCGCTGCGGCCCTCGGCGGTGGAGGCGCCGGGGAACCAGAAGTCGGTGTCCGGTGCCGCGCAGCCGAGGCCGTGCAGGCCGCGTCCGGCGCCCGCGGTGAAGACGGTGGTCTGCTGGGCGCTCCACCCCGGCGCGAGGCTGCCCTCGGCGAGCCCGATCAGCGCGGGCGCGCCGGAGCCGTTCTCCTCGGCGGTGACCGGGGTGCCCTGCTTCTCCACGGCGAGGAAGGGCTTGGCCTCCTTCTCGCCCTTCTCCCCCGCGCCCTTGCCCTTCTCGTCGTCCTTACCGCCCTTGTCGCCCTTGCCGCTCTCACCGTCCTCGTCGGCGAGGCCGCGGGTGGCCGGGGCCAGGGCGGCCGTGCCGGAGTCGGAGGCGACCTCCGTCCTCGGCGTGTACGCGGTGTAGGTCGTCTCCGCCAGCTCCGAGCTGCTGGGCGCCGGGCAGAGCAGCGAGGAACGCTCCACGGGCTGCTGAGCCGCCTTGCCGACGGGGGCGGGCCCGTCCTCGGGGGCGGCGACGGCGGCCACCGAGGTGATCGCGGCGAGCGCGGCGCCGGCCGCGATCAGGGACAGGGTGGTGCGCTTCACTGCTGGCTCCCGTCGGGACGCTCACGGCCGTGGCCGTGGGGCGGCTGCTGGTACTGCCCGTACTCCGGCGCCGCCGGGTCGTAGCCCGTGCCGTAACCCTGGCCGTCGTACCCCTGCTCCGGCTGCTGCTCGTACCGGGGGTAGGGCTGCCGCCCCTGCTCCAAGCCACCCTGTTGGCCCTGGCCCTGCTGGTACGGGTCGTAGGGGGCCCCGTAGGTGTTCGGGTCGTAGCCGGGCTGGGGCGGGTAGCCCTGGGCGGCCTGGTCGTAGCCGGGGGTCTGGTAGCCGTACGGGTCGTAGCCGCCCTGCTGGGGGCCGGCGGGCTCGTAGGGCTCGGGGGCGGGGGCCGTGTAGGCCGGTTCGTCGGCGTCGGGGGCCTCGCGCTGCTCCGGCAGGCCGGGCTCGGCGTCCGGGGCGGTGGCTTCGGCCTCCGCCTCGGCCTGGGCGCGCAGGCGGCGGGCGCGGCGGCCCTCACCCGGGACGGGCTGGACGGGGACGGGCGCGGGCTCGTCGGGGAGGTCGTCGTCGACGGTGCGGCGGCGGCCCGGCAGGGCGAGGACGATCAGGACGAGGCCGAGGAAGCCCTGCGCCCAGATCCACACCGTGTGGGTGAACGGCGCCTCGAAGGTGACGTCGAGGCGGCCGCCCCCCTCGGGCAGGGTGAAGCCCTGCGCCCAGTCGTCCACGGTGACCCGCTCCAGCGGTTCGCCGTCGAGAGTCGCGGTCCACCCCGGGTCGGCGGTGTCGGCGATGCGCAGGACACGGCCGGCCGGTCCGGCGGGGATCTCGGTGTGGAGTTCGACCGGGCCCGCGGCGACCGGCAGCGGTTCGCCGGAGCCGTCCTTCGCCACCACGGCGGCGCGCGAGACCTGCCGGTCGACGCGCCACAGGGCGCTGCCGTCCTGCTGGCTGAGGCGGGTGAGGCCGGGCGTGGAGTCCAGGACGCGGCTCATCTCACGCGGGGAGCCGTCGCGGACCAGGACGTAGCGGACGGCGAAGCCGCCGAGCTGGTCGGCCTGGTCGGCGCCGGACCCGGCGACGAGGCGGGCGACGACGGTGGAGAGCCGGTCGTCGGTGCCCGCGGAGGCGGCCAGTTCCGCGTCGCCGAGCCGGCCCCCGGAGCCGCGCACCAGGGCGTAGCTGACCTCGGCCGCGGAGTCCCCGGCCAGCACGAGGGTGCGGGCCTGGTCCTGGGTGCGGCTCTCCTCGGCGACGAACGCCGGGACCTGCACCGGGTCGCGGCGCTCCAGCGGCCCCTCGGCCCCGGCCGCCATCCAGGTGAGCGCGGCGGCGGCCGGGCCGAGCGCGCAGGCCAGCGCGATGAGCGCGGCCAGCGGCTGGCGCCAGCCGAAGCTCTGCTCGGCGACCCGGTGCCGGGCACCGTCGGCACCGACCAGGGCCGCGCCGAGCAGGGCGGCGCCCTGGACGAGGGTGGCCGGTCCCGCCCAGCCGGAGCCGTTGGCCAGGACCGCGAAGAGCAGGGCGGTCAGGGCGATCGCCCAGGCGGTGAGGATGGCCCGGCGCCGCTCCTGGCGGAGCAGGGCGGCGAGAGCGGCGGCGACCACGCCGAGCAGCACGACGCCGCCGAGGGTGCCCGGGCCGCCCGGCGAGGCGCCGAGCAGGTCGAGGGGGCCGGCGTCGCCGCTGCCGGTGTCGAGCCCGGCCGTGCTGAAGAAGCCGAACGGCAGCAGCGTCAGCGACCAGGGCGCCAGCACCAGCAGCGGGGTGGCGAACTGGGCGACGAAGCGCGGCGCGTAGGTGCGCAGGGCGGCCCGGCGCAGCGCGAGCACGCCGACACCGAGGACCAGCGCCAGCGGCCACACCAGCGGCGCGAAGGCGGTGGCCAGCGTCAGCAGCAGGGTGTACGCCCAGGTGGCGCGCCAGGTACCGGGGTGGCCGAGGAGCCCGGCGGCGGAGAGGCCGGCGCGGGCCATGAGCGGCAGCAGCACGGCGAGGACGGCGGTCCCGAGGTGGCCGCCCGCCAGCGCGCCGGTGACGGCGGGCAGGAAGGCGTACGCGACGGCGCCCCAGGCGCGCAGCAGCCGGGAGGGGACCAGGGAGCCGGAGGCGAGGTAGGCGGCGCAGCCCGCGAGCGGGACCGAGGCGACCAGGACCACGGTCACGGCGGTGTGGGTGGAGCCGAGGAGCAGCGCGGCGAGGGTGGCGAGCAGCGCCAGGTACGGCGGTGCGGGCTCGGTGGTGCCCGTGCCGACGGCGTGCCAGCCGTCGGCGTAGCGGCCCCAGAGGTCGCCGAGCTGGTCCGGTACGGGCAGCAGGGCGCCTCCGGCGAGGGCGCCGCCGCCGAGCAGGGCGCGGCAGGCGACCAGCGCGGCCAGCAGGAGGACGGCGAAGAGGACCGGGCCCGGCCTGCGGGCGAGCCGCTTGAGGCGGGCGAACTGCTCGACCTCCAGGAAGTCGGCGTCGTCGCCGCCGGGGCCCGACTCGACGGCGCCGCCGTGGCGCCCGGCGCCCGCGGCCTCGGGGTCGGAGCCGCCGGTGAGGTTGCCCGCGACCTGTTCGACGGTGGCCCGGACGGTGGCGCCGGGCGGCGGGAACAGCGGGCGCAGCTCGGCCGGTTCGACGGTGTCCTTGCCGCGTCTGCGGCGGGCGCCGAGGAGGCGGCCGGGGCGCAGCAGGGTGCCGAGGAGGCCGGAGATCTCGTCCACGGCCTGGCCGGGGACCTTGCCGACGAGGTAGGCGAGGGTGCGCGCGACGGTACCGACGACGAGCCGCAGCAGGACCCAGGGCAGCACGGCGGTACGGCTGTTGACCAGCAGGGTGTGGACGGCACCGGCCTTGTCGACCCGGTGCGGGCTGGTGGTGGAGCGGCCGGCGCAGTCGACGGTGCGGCGTTCGCGGGAGGCGGCCTCGGCGTGCCGGAGGACCGCCTCGGGGGCGACGAGGACGCGGTGGCCCGCGGCCTGGGCGCGCCAGCACAGGTCGACGTCGTCGCGCATCAGGGGCAGGGCGCGGTCGAAACCGCCGAGCTCCTCGTAGACGTCGCGGCGGATCAGCATGCCGGCGGTGGAGACGGAGAGGACGGGCCGGACGTGGTCGTGCTGGCCCTGGTCCTGCTCGCGGCGGTCCAGGCCGGTCCAACGGCGGCCGCTGTGCGCGATGGTGACGCCCACTTCGAGGAGCTGGCGACGGTCGTACCAGCCGCGCAGCTTGGGGCCGACGACGGCGACGTCGCCGCCCGCCTCGCGCTCGGCCTCGACGGCGCGCAGCAGTTCGGCGAGGGCGTCCGGTTCGGGGGCGCAGTCGTCGTGCAGGAGCCACAGCCACTGCTCGGGCTCGCCGTACGGCAGCTCCGGCAGGTCGTAGGCCTCGTCGCGCCACTGGCGGGTGACGGGGTCCCAGCCGCTGGGCCGCTTCAGGTAGGGCAGGTCGTCGGGGGTGAGGATGCCCGCGGCGCGGACCGCCTCATCGACGGCGGTGCCGAACCCGGTGCGCCGGGCGAGGTGCAGGACCCGCTCGTCGCCGAGGGCGTCGGTGACCAGACGGGCGGAGTCGTCGGCGCTGCCGGTGTCGGCTGCGACGGCGTCCTGCACCGGCCGGTCCTGGCCGAGGAGTCCGGCGAGGGCGTCGGGCAGCCAGCGGGCGCCGTCGTGCGTGACCAGCACGGCGGTGACGACATGGCGCGCGTAGGCGGGTGCGCTGGTGGGGTCGAGGCCCGGGAGGCTGGTCGGGGTGGCCGTCATGGCGGCGGCCGGGTCCGACATCGACCCTGCGGAGGCGGCCGGGTAGTGGGCCGCCGAGTGGCTGTGCACGGACATCGAGGTACGGGCCCCGGTTCGATGGACTGCGGTGACGCCCGCGGGCGGGCGGGAGTCTCGGACGGGGCCCCACACTAACGGCACCGGGGGCGCCGGGATGTCGCCTGGCGGCGACGGGGGGTGCCTCGGGGCGGAGTTGGGGTGGCCCCCGAGTGGGCCTGGCTCCTGGCCTCAAACGCCGGCCGGGCTCCCATTGGCCTCAAGCGCCGGCCGGGCTGTTGTGGCCTCAAGCGCCGGCCGGGCTGGATGTGGCCTCAAACGCCGGCCGGGCTGAGTTTGGCGGGCTCGGGGTGGGTAGTGAGGTGACTGGTGGTGGTGCCTGAGGTCACTGATGGCCTCAAACGCCGGCCGGGCTCCCATTGGCCTCAAGCGCCGGCCGGGCTGTTGTGGCCTCAAGCGCCGGCCGGGCTGGAGGGCGTGGCTGGCGGGCTCCAAGCGCCCGGCGGGTTCGAAGCGGGCCTGGGTGGGCCCGAAGCAGGCATGGGCGGGCCGAAGGAGGCCCGAAGCGGGCCTGGGTGGGCCCGAGGGTGTGACTGGGTGGGCTCGGTGAGCCGGCTTGGGTGGGGCCCGAGCCGGCTCGGGTGGGCCGGAGCGGGCGCGGTGGGCTGGGGGTGTGGCGGCGGCGGAGCGCTGGGACGGGCGCTCCGCTCGGGGGCCGGGGCCGAGGGCCGGCCGGTTGGGTGGTCGGCGGTCGGCGCTGGGGGTCCTGCTCGCGGAGGGACGGCGCGGGCGGGGTTCGCGGTGGCGGGGCGGCGGCTGGGGGCCGGGGCCTCGGGGTGTACGGACCGGGCCGTACGATCTCGCGGTCGTACGCGCCGGGCGGGCGCGTACAGGTCGTGCGGGCCCGCGTGGGGCGGGCCGGGCGCTGGGGCCCAGGTCAGACGGCGGCCTTCTTCAGGCGCCGCCTCTCGCGCTCGGACAAGCCGCCCCAGATACCGAAGCGTTCATCGTTGGCGAGCGCGTATTCGAGGCATTCCGAACGGACTTCACAGGCGAGGCAGACCTTCTTGGCCTCACGGGTGGAGCCGCCCTTCTCGGGGAAGAAGGACTCGGGATCGGTCTGGGCGCAGAGTGCGCGCTCCTGCCAGCCGAGTTCTTCGTCCGCTTCCTCGACCAGCAGTTGTTCGAACAGCTCGGTCATTAGCGCCCCTCGTCTGTCTTTATGTCCCCGTGATGCTGTCGTTACCGGTTCCGGCCGGGCGACACGAGTGAAATTACAGGTGCGCCGATCCGGGCGAGTCAAGCCGGGATCTGCTATTGAGCCCCTTATTCACTCTGCGGAACCAAGCCTTCGCGGTAAGTGTACAAATCGTCCTAAACCCGTACCTTTTCCGTCACCCAGTGGCGCAGGAGGCGGAAAATCCGCTTCCACACGGCCTCCGGAGGCCCTTCCCGCACCCCCCTCCGACAGGAGGGACGCCACCCTTGGGGACCGCGTTGCGCGAGCGCCGCCGAAGCGAACTTGATCACAGCGCGGTCACAGGATGACAACGGCGCTCACCGTGCCGATCCAGACTCGACCTGGTGCGCCGTGTGTCCCGGACCGGCCGTGCACAAACCTTTCTTCCGGCCGGACAACCGGATGTGGTGAAACATTTGCCACAATCCGGACCATGAGTTGACATCGCGGGTGTCAGCCGGTGTCCTGTGGGGCATGCTCGCGAATTCGGCGCTTTCCTGGACCCGCCCTGTCGGCTCCATCGACGCTGCCCACATCTGCGAGCCCTGTCCGCGGAGCCTCTGTCCCTCCGCCGCCGGCTGTCGCCCCGCCGGCCACGCCTGCCGCTGACCGCACCGGCCGCCCACCACGGGCCGACCCGCGCAGCACCCCCGTACCGCACCCCGGACCGCCGGTCCGCGCCCGGCCGCACCCCGGCCCGGTGGCACCGGCCGTCCCCCGTACGCCGCACCCCGGCGTGGTACGCCCCGGCCCCGCCCACCCCGCACCGGCCGCCCCGCAGGCGTCCTCCCCTCCCCACTCCCCCGCGCCCACCGGCGAGCGGCCGACCGCTCGCCTCTCCCCGCCGAGGAACCCCCGCACCATGAACCAGGACAGCGACCTCCAGATCGCCGGAGACCTGCTGGAAGTGCAGCACCTGCTGCAGCCCGCACCCGAGCACCCGAGCACCGTCGCCGGGTTCGTCCGGCTCGCCCGGACCGTCGCCGCCGACCGCACCCGCTGGGCGCCCCTCGTCGCGTACGACCCGACCAGCCGCTGGTACCACCGGCTCGAGACCGGACCCGGCTACGAGGTGTGGCTGCTCTCCTGGCTCCCCGGGCAGGGCAGCGGCGCCCACGACCACGGGCGCTCCGCCGGCGTCATGACCGTCCTCGACGGGACCCTCACCGAACACACGCCCGGCGGCCGGGACGTACTGCGCCCCGGCCGGCACCGCGTCATCGCCCCCGGCCACGCCCACGAGGTGGTCAACGACGCGCTGGAGCCCGCCGTCAGCCTCCACGTCTACTTCCCCGGACTGACGAGCATGCCGGTGCGGACCCTGGAGCGGGCCGCGACCACCGCGGCCGGCGGACAGGCACGCCTGACACACTGAGCCCATGCGCATTGTGGTTCTGGCAGGCGGCATCGGCGGCGCCCGGTTTCTTCGCGGTCTCAAGGCCGCGGCCCCGGACGCGGACATCACCGTCATCGGCAACACCGGTGACGACATCCACCTCTTCGGCCTGAAGGTCTGTCCCGACCTCGACACGGTCATGTACACCCTCGGCGGAGGCATCAACGAGGAACAGGGCTGGGGGCGGACCGACGAGACCTTCCAGGTGAAGGACGAACTGAAGGCGTACGGCGTCGGTCCCGACTGGTTCGGCCTCGGCGACCGGGACTTCGCCACGCACATCGTGCGCACCCAGATGCTCGGCGCGGGCTATCCGCTCTCCGCCGTCACCGAGGCGCTCTGCGAGCGGTGGCAGCCCGGGGTGCGGCTGCTGCCGATGACCGACGACCGGGTCGAGACGCATGTCGCCGTCGACCTCGACGGGGAGCGGCGCGCGGTCCACTTCCAGGAGTACTGGGTGCGGCTGCGGGCCTCCGTCGACGCGCTGGCCGTCGTCCCGGTCGGCGCCGAGCAGTCCAAGCCCGCGCCCGGCGTGCTCGACGCGCTGGCCGAGGCCGACGTGGTGCTCTTCCCGCCGTCCAACCCGGTGGTCAGCGTCGGCACCATCCTCGCCGTGCCCGGCATCCGCGAGGCCATCGCCGACGCGGGCGTGCCGGTGGTCGGCCTCTCCCCCATCGTCGGCGGCGCCCCGGTGCGCGGCATGGCCGACAAGATGCTCTCCGCGATCGGCGTCGAGACCACCGCGGCGGCCGTCGCCGGACACTACGGCTCCGGGCTGCTCGACGGCTGGCTGGTCGACAGCGCCGACACGGCGGCGGTCGCCGAGGTCGAGCGGGCGGGCATCCGCTGCCGCGCGGTGCCGCTGATGATGACCGACCTGGACGCCACCGCCGCCATGGCCCGCGAGGCGCTCGCCCTGGCCGAGGAGGTCCGCGCGTGAGCACCGCTCCCGCCTTCCAGGTCCGGGCGGTGCCCGGGCTGCCCGAGGTCGGCGAGGGCGACGACCTCGCCAAGCTGATCGCGGCGGCCGACCCCGGCCTCGCCGACGGCGACATCGTCCTGGTCACCTCGAAGATCGTCTCCAAGGCGGAGGGCCGGGTGCTCGCCGCCGACTCCCGCGAGGCCGCCATCGACGCCGAGACCGTCCGGGTCGTCGCCCGGCGCGGCGCCCTGCGCATCGTGGAGAACCGGCAGGGCCTGATCATGGCCGCCGCCGGGGTCGACGCCTCCAACACCCCGGCCGGGACGGTGCTGCTGCTCCCCGAGGACCCGGACGCCTCGGCCCGCGCCATCCGCTCCGGGATCGCCGACACCCTCGGCGTGGACGTGGGCGTGGTCGTCACCGACACCTTCGGGCGGCCCTGGCGCAACGGCCTGACCGACGTGGCGATCGGCTCCGCCGGGGTCCGCGTCCTGGACGACCTGCGCGGCGGCACCGACGCCCACGGCAACCCGCTGCACGCCACCGTCGTCGCCCTCGCCGACGAACTGGCCGCCGCCGGGGACCTGGTGAAGGGCAAGTCCGAGGGGCTGCCGGTCGCCGTGGTCAGCGGGCTCGGCGCGCTGGTCGGCGGTGGGGACGGGCCGGGCGCGCGGGAGCTGGTGCGCGGCGCGGCCGACGACATGTTCCGGCTGGGCACCTCCGAGGCGGTCCGCGAGGCGGTCACGCTGCGGCGGACGGTCCGCTCCTTCACCGACGAGCCGGTCGACCCCGGCGCGGTCCGCCGCGCCGTCGCGGCCGCCGTCACCGCGCCCGCGCCGCACCACACCACGCCGTGGCGGTTCGTCCTGCTGGAGTCGACCGCCTCCCGCACCCGGCTGCTCGACGCGATGCGCGACGCCTGGATCGCCGATCTGCGCCGGGACGGCAAGAGCGAGGAGTCGATCGCCAAGCGGGTCCGCCGCGGCGACGTCCTGCGCAACGCGCCGTACCTGGTGGTCCCCTGCCTGGTCATGGACGGCTCCCACACCTACCCGGACGCCCGCCGGGCCGCCGCCGAACGCGAGATGTTCGTGGTCGCCGCCGGGGCCGGGGTGCAGAACTTCCTCGTCGCGCTCGCCGGTGAGCAGCTCGGCTCGGCCTGGGTCTCCTCGACCATGTTCTGCCGCGACGTGGTCCGCGAGGTGCTGGACCTCCCCGGCTCCTGGGACCCGATGGGCGCCGTCGCCGTCGGCCGCGCCGCCGCCCCGCCCGCCGCACGGCCGGGCCGGGACGCGGAGACCTTCCTGACGGTGCGCTAGGGGGGCTGCTCCGGCTCGTACGGAACCGGTTTCCGCCCGCTCCCGGGCGGGCTCGCCGCTCAGAGTCGCGAGATGTCGCTGTACGGCATCTTCGGTGTCCGGCGCGGGGGGACGCGGCCCGCGAGCAGGATGAGGCGGGCCGCCCGATGGCGGTGCCCGGCGTACGGGGCGAGCAGTTCCAGCATGGCCTCGTCGTCGGTGCTCCGGTCGCCGGTCAGGGCGTAACCGATGATGCCCGGCAGGTGGAGGTCGCCGGTGGTGACCGCGTCGGGGGCGCCGTGGGTGCGCTGAACCACCTCGGCGGAAGTCCAGGGACCGATGCCCGGGACCGCCTCCAGGAGCGCGGCGGCCGCCTCGGGGGCGAGGCCGGCGGCCCGTTCCAGGCGGGAGTGGAGGCGGACGGCGCGCAGGATGGTCGCGGCGCGCTTGTCGTCGACGCCGGCGCGGTGCCACTCCCAGGACGGGATGAGCGCCCACGCGCGGGGGCCGGGCATGACGGCCATCCGCTCCGGGGCGGGGCCGGGGGCCGGTTCGCCGTGCCGGGTCAACAGGCGGCGCCAGGCGCGGTACGCCTCGTCGGCGGTGACCTTCTGCTCCAAGACCGAGGGGATCAGGGACTCCAGCACCAAGCCGGTACAGGTCAGCCGCAGGCCGGGGCTGCGACGGGCCGAGTCGGCCACCAGGCGGTGGCGGGGCGCGAACGCCTCCGGGGTGTCGGCGGCGCCCAGCAGCTCCGGGAGCCGGTCCAGGAACCAGTCGGCGCCCGGGCCCCAGGCGGTCGCCTCCGCCGTCCCCGCGCGCATCGCGACCCTGAGGGTGGCCGGGCCCTCCGGGGTGCGGCTGGCCCGCCACACGGCGCGGTCCTGGGTCAACCGGAACGCCGGGTCGCCCGGGCCCCGGCGCAGGACGCCCAGGACCAGGCCGAGGTCCAGGGGGTAGGGCGGGGTCCAGGTCCGGGTGCGTGCCGGGGCCATGGGCCTGGCCGCGGTGCGGGTGCGCGTGGCCGCGCGGAAGGCTCGGGCGCCCGTGGGGTCGGGCTCCGCCCCGGGGCGGGGGGTGCCTTGCCCGTACGGGGTACGGGGCCTCGGGGGGAAACGTCCTGCCATGCGGCAGAGCGTACTGGTCGGCCCGGCTGCCGGGGCTGGGCCAGGGGTGGCCTTGAGCGCCGGCCGGGCTGGACTGGGCTGCTCCGCCGGAGCGTTGCGAGTCCGTGCGACCCCTGTCACAGATGGCCTCAAACGCCGGCCGGGCTCAAAAACGGCCTCAGGCGCCGGCCGGGCTGACCATGGCCTCAGACGCCGGCCCGGCTCAAAAACGGCCTCAAGCGCCGGCCGGGCTGAATTCAGCCCGGTCTGGGCTTGAGCCATCGGTGAGCTGAAGGTGACCACCCAGCCGAGCCGAATCCCAGCCCGGCCGGCGCTTGAGGCCATAGAGCAGCCCGGCCGGCGCCTGAGGCCAAAGAGCAACCCGGCCGGCGCTTGAGGCCACCCCGACCCAGCCCCGCCGCGCGGGCAAGCTCACCGGTCAGGTGAGAACCGCACAGCCCCGTCCGGCAGGACGGCGTCGCACCAGAGGCGGAGGCCGTCGCGGAGTTCGTTGTCGGCGCCGGCGTCGGCCCCGTCGCCGACGACGGCCCCGGTGACCTGGGTGCGAGCCCCGACCCGCGCCCCGGCGCCGATCAGCGAGTCGGTGACGACCGCGCCCTCGCCGACGTACGCGCCGTCCAGAACGGTGGACCCGGCGACCCGCGCCCCGGCACCGACGAAGGCGCCGGCCCCCACCACGGTCCCCTCGGAGAGCTTCGCGTCGGCCGCGACCTCCGCCCCGTCGAGGACCAGGAACTCCCCTCGCCGCCCGGGCACGGCGGGCGAGGGCGCCCGCCCGAGGACCAGGTCGGCGGAGCCCCGTACGAAGGCCTGCGGGGTGCCGAGGTCGAGCCAGTAGGTGGAGTCGACCATGCCCTGGAGGTGCGCCCCGCTCTCCAGCAGCCCGGGGAAGGTCTCGCGCTCCACGGAGACCGGGCGTCCGGTGGGGATGGTGTCGATGACGGAGCGGCGGAAGACGTACGCCCCGGCGTTGATCTGGTCGGTGACGATCTCCTCGGGCGTCTGCGGCTTCTCCAGGAAGGCGAGGACGCGCCCGGCCTCGTCGGTGGGGACCAGCCCGAAGGCGCGCGGGTCCTCGACGCGGCTGAGGTGGAGGGAGACGTCGGCGCCGCTCTCCTGGTGGGTGGCGACCAGGGCCGGGATGTCGAGCCCGGTGAGGATGTCGCCGTTGAAGATGAGGACCGGGTCGTCGGGTCCCGAGTGGAGCCGGTGGGCGACGTTGCGGATGGCGCCGCCGGTGCCGAGGGGCTCCTCCTCGGTGACGTACTCCAGGTGGAGCCCGAGGTCGGAGCCGTCACCGAAGTACGGCTCGAAGACCTCGGCGAGGTAGGAGGTGGCCATCACGACGTGCTCGACACCGGCGGCGCGGGCGCGGGCCAGCTGGTGGGTGAGGAAGGGGACGCCCGCGGCGGGCACCATCGGCTTCGGCGTGCGGGCCGTGAGCGGCCGGAGCCGGGTGCCCTTGCCGCCCACCAGGAGGATCGCTTCTGGGGCCTGAGTCACTGTGCGTCTCTGCTTCCTGCCGGGGCCGGCCGAACTGTCTTTCGGCCGGCCAGTCTATGCAGACCGGTGCGGCACGCCCCATTCCCAGGCCCCGGCGTGCTCGCCGGGCGAAGCCCTGCTCAGCGCCCCTGGAGCTTGGCGGAGGCCGAACGCGCCGTGCCGAGCTTGCCGTAGAGGCGGACGCCCGGGCATTCGGTGGAGTAGCCGTCCCGGTGGCCGGAGATGACGTGCAGGCTCACCTTCTTGCCCTTCGCGTACAGGTTGCTGCCGGCCGAGGTGAGCGTGACCTTCCCCTTGGGGTCGGCGCCGGACAGGCCGAGTTTCCAGGCGGTCAGCTGGGCCACCGCGTTCACCGCCGTCTTGGGCGGTTCGGCGCTGCTGTAGCTTCCCAGAACGGCGATGCCCGTGCTGTTGCTGTTGAAACCGAGGGTGTGGGCGCCGAGGACGGCCTTGTCGACGCCGCCGGCCCGCCCCTCGTAGACGGTGCCGCACTTGTCGACCATGAAGTTGTAGCCGAGGTCGCGCCAGCCGCTGCTCTTAGTGTGGTAGCGGTAGATACCGCGGATGACGGAGGGCGCCTCGGCGCAGGTGTAGTTGTTGCCGGTGGCGCTGTGGTGGACGAAGGCCGCCTTCACGGCGCCGGTGTACGCGAACTCCTTCTCGCGCAGCTTCTCGTCGGCGCCCCACCCCTTGCGGGTGACGATCTTCGGGCGCGGGCCCACGAACGGCTGGGCGCGCTGCTCCGGCCCGGCGGCGCCCTGCGCGCCCGGCGTCCCGGGAGTCTCCTCCTCGGCGGCGCGGGCCGCCGCCAGCTCGGCGAGCGTCTCCTCGCGGGTCAGCTCGGGCAGGACCGCCTGCTCCGCCTCGGGAGCGTGGAGCGGGGCGTTGGCCCCGCCGGACTCGGCGGCCGCGACAGGGCGCGCGCCGGGCGTCGGCTCGGCGTCCTCGGGGGGCGTTTCCCCGGGGTCGACCAGGTCCAGGCGCAGCCCCTCGGGCAGCGTGTCGGTGGTGCGTACGCCCTGGTGGCGGTGGCCGTCGCGGGCGGTCACCCGCAGTTCGACGGCGTCCGAACGGCCCACCCACAGGGGCGCGGTGGCACCGCGGCCGCCTGCCCCCTCGGGGGTGGAGCGGTCGGCTCCGTGGTCGTCGTGGTGGGTCTCCAGCTCCTGCCAGCCGGACCAGGCGCCGGTGGCGATGGAGCGGGTACGGACCTGGACCCGGCCCTCCAGGTGGGCGTCGGGGTCCTCCCAGACCACGCCGACCAGCGAGAACGGCCGGACCTCACGCGGGGTCAGGGCCCGTTCGCCCGGCGCTTCGCCGGGTGCGGCCGAGCGGTCGGCGGTGGCGGGGAGCGGCAGGGACTGGGTGCTGCCGGGGACCGCTCCGTCGGCGGCCGGGAGGGCCCGTGCGCCGGGCGACGGGAGGGGGGCGGCGGCGGGGGGACGGGCGCCGGTCGAGGTGTCAGCCGCGCCGGCCCGGGGGTGGCCAGGGGTCGCGGCGAGGGCTCCGGAGGGCAGGGCGGCGGGCAGGGCCAGGACGGCCGCGCAGGCCACGCCGATCGAGGAAGGAAGGAATCCACGCATACAGCTGATCGTCCGCATAACGGAGCAAACCTGTCCATGCGTGACTTGACGGTGTGTCGGCGTGTCGCCACCGCCACCGCGCTCCGGCGCCGCTCTCCACCCCCCACGCCCCGCGTACGCTTGCGCGCGTGAACGCCAACGACCGCACCCCCGCCGACCTGCTGCGATCCGCGCTCGCCGCCGATCCGGCCCGCCCGCTGGTGACCTTCTACGACGACGCGACGGGTGAGCGCGTCGAACTCTCCGTCGCCACCTTCGCCAATTGGGTGGCCAAGACCGCCAACCTGCTCCAGGGCGACCTCTCCGCCGAGCCCGGCGACCGGCTCGCGCTGCTGCTCCCGCCGCACTGGCAGACCGCCGTCTGGCTGCTCGCCTGCCACTCGACCGGCGTCGTCGCCGAGGTCGGCGGCGACCCGGCCGCGGCCGACCTGGTGGTGAGCGGCCCCGACACCCTTCAGGCGGCGCGCGCCTGTCCGGGCGAGCGGATCGCGCTGGCGCTGCGCCCCCTGGGCGGGCGGTTCCCGCACGCTCCCGAAGGCTTCGCCGACTACGCCGTGGAGGTGCCGGGGCAGGGCGACCGGTTCGCCCCCTTCGCCCCGGTGGCGCCCGACGAGCCGGCGCTGTCCGTGGCGGGCCGCGAACTGACCGGCGTCGAACTGGTCGAGGAGGCCCGCGCCGAGGCGGCCCGCCTCGGCCTCGGCCCGGGCGACCGGGTGCTGACCGGGCTCGGCTGGGACGACTGGCAGGGCCTGGCGGCGGGGGTGTACGCACCGCTGGCGGCGGGCGGCTCGGTGGTGCTGTGCCGCAACGCCGGCCGGCTCTCCGAGGAGGGGCTGGCCCGCCGGGTCGACGACGAGCGGGTGGGGCTCACCCTGCTCTGAGTGCAGCGCCGCCGGCCTCCGGGGCGGGGCACGTCCACGGTCGAGCGCCGTCCCTCCCCGAGGGAAACCGGCGCTCGTCCGCCGTCACCGCGCCGGGGCCCGCGCTCACCCGTACGGCCCACCTCACCCCCTGGCCCGCGCGCCCCGCGGGCCAGGGGGTGATGTCGTCAGGGGGAGGGCGCCCGCATCTTCCCCCTGCGGGCGCCGCACCGAGACGGAGGGTGGTGGCCGACGTGACGGACCGCGCGGGCCCGCCCGGCGACGAGGAACAGGGCCCCGAGGCAACGCGCGGCGGCGAGCGAGGACCCGGGAGCGGGGGCGGCCCGGACGGCAGGGCGGGCGCGGCCCAGCGTGACGGACCGGCGGACGGCCGGGACGCCCGCTGGGGCCCGCGCACCGGCCGCGCCCGGCCCCCGGCCCGTTCGTTCCCGCGGCGGCGCTGGGTGTGGTGGACGGCGGCCGGGACGGTGGTGGCGCTGGTCGGCGCCGGGTTCGGCGCGTGGACGCTCTACGACCGGCTCCAGGGGAACATCACCCGGGACGACGCCGTGATCGCGGAGCTGGAGCGGCACGAGAAGGAGCGGCCGCTCCCCTCGAAGCCGGGCGCGCTCAACATCCTGATGGTCGGCTCCGACACCCGCGCCGGGCAGGGCAACGGCCGGTACGGCGCCGCCCGGGGCCAGCGCTCGGACACCGTGATCCTGCTCCACCTGGCGGCCGACCGGCGCAGCGCCACCGCCATGTCGATCCCCCGTGACCTGATGGTGGACATCCCCTCCTGCCGCGGCGCCGACGGGCGTTCCGCCCCGGCGCGCACGGCGCAGTTCAACTACGCGTACTCCTACGGCGGGACGGCGTGCACCATCCGGACGGTCGAGCGGATGACGCGGATCCGGGTGGACCACCACATGGTGGTGGACTTCCAGGGGTTCAAGCGGATGGTCGACGCCGTCGACGGGGTGCGGATCTGCCTCAAGCAGCCGATGGACGACAAGGACGCCCACGTCCGGCTCCCGGCGGGCGAACACACCCTCAACGGCGAGCAGTCGCTCGGCTACGTCCGCGCCCGCAAGAGTCTCGGCGACGGCAGCGACACCGACCGGATGGAGCGCCAGCAGCAGTTCCTCGGGGCGCTGGTGGCCAAGGTGCAGAGCAACGGCGTCCTGCTCAACCCGGGCAAGCTCTACCCCCTGCTCGACGCGGCCACCTCCTCCCTGACCACCGACCCGGGCATCGCCTCCCTGCTCGACCTGTACGACCTGGTGCGCTCCATGCGGAACATCCCCACCAAAGAAGTACGGTTCCTGACCGTTCCGCGCGAGGCCTACGCCGGGGACCCCAATCGTGACCAGCTCGTGGAGCCCGCGGCGAGTGAACTCTTCACCCTGCTGCGTGAGGACGAACCGGTACCTGTCGCCCCGCGCCCCAGCGCCTCCGGGAGCCCTACGCCCTCCGCCGGCCCCACGGGCACGGGCCCGACCGGCACGACACCGCCGCCGGCCCCTCCGGGCATCCCGGAAGCGAGCCGGACGCCCGTTCCGGATCCGACCTTCAGCGGTAATAGCGCGGCCCGTTCCGCCTGTGAATGATTCCGGCGGGTAAAAGACCACTCAATACCGTGGAACAGCGCACGGGATTGCGCCGTAATGCCCACTTGTAAGCAACATGCAATGCCTCACCGCCGTCGCCCAAGCCGGAAGAGGCCGGATAGTGTGAGCGATCCGGCGAGCCCGACCAGGCCGCCGGGGACTGACGGACCGACCGACTGAGCGTCTTGCGGGGAGGGGACCCGAGGCGCCGCGTGGCCCTGACGGAGGATTCGGACAACCGTGGACGCGCAAGGCCGTGGGCGGGCGGAGAATATCGACCCCGCAGACCAGTGGGTGCTCAACCCGGAAACCGGCGATTACGAATTGCGACTGAGCCCTTCCGATGGGCGACCGCCGGGCAATGGGCGGCGGGGCTCCGTTCCGCGCTCCCGCCAGGCTCCCGACCGTGAGCGCTCGCAGAGCGGTCCTGACGGGGAACGCTCCCGCCGCCCCGCTCCTCGCGACCGCGAGCCCGGGCACGACCGGGACACCGAGTCCCGCCCGTCCCGCGAGACGGTCCCCGGGCAGCGCAGGCGCCGGGGCGCCGAGCCCGAGCCGCCGCCGGGCCGTGCCGCGGCGCGGCGTGCGGGCGGCCGCAAGGGGCGCGGCCAGAAGCAGAAGAAGGGCGGCAAGAAGAAGGCGCTCCTGTGGACCGGCGGCGTGCTGGCCTTCGTGATGGTGGCACTGGCCGCCTCCGCCTACGCCTACCTGGAGCACCTGAAGGACAACATCAACTCGGTCGGCGACGACGGCGCGGGCACCGGCGGCTTCAGCAAGGACCGGGCCATCAACGTCCTGCTGATCGGCACCGACAAGCGCAGCGGCGAGGGCAACCAGGGCTACGGCGACAACGACAGCCCCGGCCACGCGGACACCACGTTCATCCTGCACGTCTCCAAGGACCGCACCAACGCGACCGCGCTCAGCATCCCGCGCGACCTGAAGACGGACATCCCGGACTGCCCCACCCAGCAGGAGGACGGCACCAGCAAGGTCATCCCCGGCCAGCAGAACGTCCGGTTCAACGAGAGCCTCGGCCAGAACGACCGCACCCCCAGCTGCACCATGCGGACCGTCGCCGAGCTGACCGGCATCAAGATGGACCACTTCATGGTGGCCGACTTCAACGCGGTGAAGACCCTCACCACGGCCGTGGGCGGCGTCGATGTCTGCCTCGCCAAGGACATCGACGACCCGGACTCGCACCTGAAGCTGTCCAAGGGCACGCACACCATCGAGGGCGAGGAGGCGCTGGCCTTCGTCCGCACCCGGCACTCGGTGGGCTTCGGCGGCGACCTCAGCCGGATCGAGATCCAGCAGCAGTTCCTCAGCTCGCTGATGCGGAAGCTCAGTTCGAACGACACCCTGACCAGTCCCACCAAGATGTTCTCCCTCGCCGAGGCGGGCACCAAGGCGCTGACCGTCGACTCGACGCTGGCCGACATCTCCAAACTCCGCGACCTCGGTATGGAGCTCGGCAAGCTCGACCCGAAGAACCTGACGTTCACCACCGTCCCGGTCGTGGACAACCCGGACGAGGTGGTCAAGGCGACCGTGGTGCTGGAGGAGGCGAAGGCCCAGTCCGTCTTCCAGATGGTCCGCGAGGACGTCTCGTTCACGGCGGTGAAGAAGAAGGAGAAGAAGGAGAAGGCGGCGGTCGCGGCCCGGCTGAAGGGTGAGCGCGCGGACGCCTCCGAGGTCCGGGTCGACGTGTACAACGGCGGCGCGGCCACCGGGTCGGCGCAGACCACGCTGAGCTGGCTGCAGAACTCCCAGGGCGTCCTGAAGTCCACGCAGTTGGGCAACGCCCCGGAGGAACTCGCCAAGACCACCGTGGAGTACGGCGAGGAGGAGGCCCCGCAGGCCCGCAAGCTCGCCGACCTGATGGGCCTGCCGGCCTCCGCGCTGAAGCCGGGCGAATCGGTGAGCAACTCTCAGGGCCTTCCGGCGGTCAAGCTCACACTGGGCCGCGACTTCAAGGGCGCGGGCATCCCGCTCGTCGCCCCGAAGGAAGCCCCGAAGGACGTGAAGAAGGTCAGCGCGGACAAGACCGTCTGCGCCAAGTGATCCACCGTCGCATCCGCCCCGGCCGCTCACCACGGCCGGGGCGGCTCTCGGGCGTGCGGTGCAGGGTGGGGAGGGCACGACATGGGCGGTTCACGGTCGGAGGGCGGTCCCGAACGGGACCAGGACCCCGCCGGGGCGCTGGGGTGGGACGAGGGACTGTACGAGGGCCGGGAGGCGGGCGGCGCCGTGGAGACCGGGCGGGCCAAGGTCCCCGGGCAGCGGGGCGCCGGTGACGGCGGGACGGCGGACCGGGAGGGGGAGGCCGAGCCCGAGGACCCCGACGAACCGGACCGGCCCTCCGGCGCGTCCGGTAGGGCCGCCGAGGCGCCCGGCAGCGCCGGGGTACCCGAGCAGCCGGGCCCGGGCCGCCGCAGACCCGGAGCGGGCGAGGCGGCGGACGCCCAGGCCCAGGCGGACCCCAGCGGCACCGCCCCGGACGCCCAGCCGGAGAGCGAGCCGGACGGCGCCCCGGCGGAAGCCGGCGCCCCCGCCAAGCCCGGGCGGCGTCGGCGCCGCAGGCGCATCCTCGCCTGGACGGCGGCCGGGCTGGCGCTGACCCTGGTCGCGGCGGGCACGGCCGGCTGGTTCTACTACCAGCACCTCAACGACAACCTGGACCGCAAGCCGCTGCACATCGGCAAGTCCCGCGCCCCCGAGCCGACGCCCAACGCGGCCGGGCAGACGCCGCTGAACATCCTGCTGATCGGCTCGGACGCCCGCGACTCCGAGGAGAACCAGCGGCTCGGCGGCGCCCGCGAGACCTTCGGCGGCCCGGCCCTGGCCGACGTGCAGATGCTGCTCCACCTCTCGGCCGACCGCAGCAACATGTCGGTGATCAGCATGCCCCGGGACACCCTCGTGAAGGTCCCGGAGTGCACCGACCCGGACACCGGCAAGGTCTACCCGGCGACCGTCGGCACCCGGATGACCAACCAGACGCTGACGCGCGGCGGCCCCGGCTGCACGGTGGCGACCTGGGAGGAGCTGACCGGCATCCGGATCGACCACTTCATGATGGTCGACTTCGCGGGCGTGGTCTCGATGGCGGACGCGATAGGCGGCGTCCCGGTCTGCGTCGACGCCAACCTGCACTCGCGGACCTCCGACGGCAAGGGCTCCGGCCTCAAGCTCAAGAAGGGCACCACGGAGATCAAGGGCGAGGACGCCCTCGCCTGGCTGCGTACCCGCTACGGCTTCGGGGACGGCTCGGACATCGCCCGGGCCAAGGCCCAGCACATGTACATGAACTCCCTGGTGCGGGAGTTGCGTGAGAACACCGGGCTGAGCAGCCCCAACAGGCTCCGCAACCTCGCCGAGAAGGCCACCGAGGCGCTGACCGTCGACGAGGAGCTCGCCTCGGTCGCCGACCTGTACGCGCTGGCCGAGGAGTTGAAGGAGGTCGCGCCCAACCGGACCACCATGGCGACGATGCCGTGGGTCTGGTCCCCCTCGGACCGCAACCGGGTGGAGCCGAAGCCCGACGACGCCGAGCAGTTGTTCCGGCTGGTCCGCGAGGACATCGCGCTGGACGGCCGGGGTGAGCCGGGCGCCTCGCCCTCCCCCGAGAAGGACGAGACCTCCGAGGACCCGGCGGCCGACCCGGCCGAGATCGGCGTCCTGGTCCGCAACAGCACCGGCTCGCCGGTCGCCGCCCCGGTCTCCGGCCGGGCCGCGGAGATCGTCGCGCTGCTGACGGAGGCGGGGTTCACTCGCGCCTCGGCCGACCAGGACCCGGTCGAGAACCGTGAGGAGACCGCGGTCCTCTACCCCAGCGCCGAGCTGGAGGGCGACGCCCAGTCGGTCGCCGAGGCGCTGGGCATGCCGCTGGGCACGGTCCGCAAGTCCACCGAGGTCTCCGGGGTGACCCTGGAGGTCGGCGCGGACTGGACCGAGGGCGACGCCTTCCCGAAGCCGAAGCAGGGCGACAACGAGCCCCCGGACTCCGCCGAGGCCCTCAACGGCTCCGACGACTCCGCCTGCATGGAGGTCGACCCGGCCTTCACCTGGTGAGCCCGGGGCGGCCCGCCCGTGTGTGCGCGTACGCGACGGGGCCGTACCGCCGGAACAGGCGGTACGGCCCCGTCGCGTACGGGCTTGTCCGGTCGGTCAGAGCGCGTCGGCGGTGTCGGCCGGGTCCGTGGTGACGGCCGGGCGGCGGCTGGCGATGACCTTGCGGGCCAGCGAGCGCGGGCTGGTGAGGAAGCCCCAGCCCCACGACATGTGCATGGTCGCCAGCGCCACCGGGATACGCACCCGGGCGCCGAGGCCGAGCCCCTTCCCGGCCGGCAGCGACCCGGCGGTGATCGCCGCGAGGTAGCCGCCGGGGATCACGAAGCCCCACGGGGTGAGGAAGGCGCCGGCCACGACCCCGGCCGCGATGGCGACGACCGCCGTCGGCGGGGCGAGGTAGCGCAGGTTGATGGAGCCGGAGTGGTAGCGGGCGACGACGTGGCGCCAGCGCCCGTAGTCCTTGTACTGCTTGGCGAGGGCGCGCACCGAGGGGCGGGGGCGGTAGGAGACGCGCAGCTCGGGCGAGAACCAGACGAGGCCGCCGGCCTCGCGGATGCGGAAGTTCAGCTCCCAGTCCTGGGCGCGGATGAACTCGGTGTTGTAGCCGCCCTGCCGCTCCAGCGCCTCGCGGCGGAAGACGCCGAGGTAGACGGTGTCCGCCTCCTGGGCCTCGCCGCCGGTGTGGAAGGCGGCGTTGCCCACGCCGATCTTCGAGGTCATGGCGGCGGCGACGGCGTGCTCCCAGTCGTTCTCGCCCTCGGCGTGCATGATGCCGCCGACGTTCTGCGCGCCGGTCTCCTCCAGCAGCCGCACGGCGGTGGCGATGTAGCCGGGCGAGAGGATGCCGTGGCCGTCGACGCGGACCACGACCGGGTGGCGGGAGGCGCCGATGGCGGCGTTGAGCGCGGCGGGGGTGCGGCCGGTGGGGTTGGGCACGGTGTGCACGCGCGGGTCCTCGCGGACCAGCTCGGCGGCGATCTCGTCCGTGCGGTCCGTGGACGGACCGAGGGCGATCACCACTTCCATCTCGCCGTCGTACTCCTGGGCGAGGATGGCGCGGACGGCGCCGCGCAGGTGCCGCTCCTCGTTGAGCACCGGCATGATCACGGATACGGCGGGCGGGGACCCCGCGGGCTTGGCGTTCATCAGCGGTCACGTTACCGCGAACGGGGGACGCGGGCGCGCGCCGACCGGTTCGCTCCCCGGCCCGTAAGTCATATCTGCTTACCGTGCTGGGCGCCCCTGTCCGCCCCGCCCCCTGCCCCCCGCCCGTGCCCGCCACGCGGAGGTGTCCCCTCGTGCCCACGCCGTCCCGCTCCGCAGACCGCGCCCCTCGCCCCGCCGCCCGCAGGCGGCCCGTCCCGCCGGGGCGGGGGCGCCTGCGGCGGCCCCGGTGGGGGGTGCGGCTGGCGACGGCCCTGTCGGTCGCGGTGCTCGCCGCCTCCGGGGTCGGGCACGCGGTGATGACGGGGCTGGACAGCGGGATCGAGCGGGTCGACCCGTTCCGGGACATGAAGAACCGGCCCGCCGCGGGAAACGGCCTGAACATCCTGCTGGCCGGGACCGACGGCCGGGACACCATCACCGACGAGCAGCGCCAGGCGTACCGGCTCGGCGGAAAGCCCTGCCACTGCACCGACACCCTGATGCTGCTCCACCTCTCGGCGGACCGGTCCCGGGTCAGCGTGGTCAGCCTGCCGCGCGACAGCTACGCGATGATGCCCGCGCACACCGACCGCACCACCGGCGAGGAGCACCGCCCGCACCCGGTCAAGCTGAACGCGGCGTACGCCGAGGGCGGGCCCCAGCTGACGGTGCGGACGGTCGAGAAGATGACCGAGGTGAAGATCGACCACTACGTGGAGGTCGACTTCACCAGCTTCATGGAGACCGTCGACGCGGTCGGCGGCGTGGAGATCTGCACCGTCCGCCCACTCAAGGACTCCTACACCGGCCTCGACCTGGCCCCGGGCTCGCACCGCCTCGACGGCGGCCAGGCCCTGCAGTACGTCCGCTCCCGCCACCTCGACGGAACCGGGGACCTCAGCAGGATGCAGCGCCAGCAGCGGTTCCTCGCCGCGCTCACCGCCGAGATCACCGACAGCGGGGTCCTGCTCAACCCGGTGCGGTTCCGCGAGGTGACGCGGACCGTGCTGGGGTCGCTGCGGGCCGACAGCGGCTTCACCACGGAGCGGATGCTCGACCTCGGCAAGGCGATGCGGAACTTCACCCCGGCCTCCGCCGAGTTCACCTCGGTGCCGGTGCTGGAGAAGGGCCGCCAGGTCCCGAAGATCGGCACCACGCTGGTCTGGGAGCCGAAGGCGGCCCGGCGGATCTTCGGCGCGCTCCGCGAGGACCGCCCGCTCGCCGCCCACCGCACGGCCGGGCGGAAGGCGACGGTGGTGGACGTGCCCCCGGAACAGATCCGCGTCCAGGTGGAGAACGGCACCCCGCACCAGGGGCTCGGCGCCAAGGTCGACCGGCAGCTCCGCGCCACCGGCTTCGGCACCAGCGGCGAGGCCGTCGACGCCGACGACCGGAACACCGCCCGCACCACCGTCCTGTACGACCCCCGCTGGGACCGCTCGGCCCGTACGGTCGCCGCGGCCTTCCCCGGCGCGCGGCTGAAGGCGGTGCCCGGGCAGGGCGGCACGCTGCGGGTCGTGGTGGGCGCCGACTTCACCGAGGTCGCGCGGGTCCGCGGGGAGGAGCCGCCGGAGGGCCGCACCGAGGCGGTCCGGGGCGACGAGGTCACCTGCCCCTGAGGCGTACGCCGCCCGCGTCAGGGCGGAAACCGGTCACGGTCACCACCCGGCCGTCCCGGCTTCAGTCGTCGACGTCGAGCCCCTCGGCGGCGCGCTGCTCGCGCAGGTCGAGGATGGCGCGACGGCGGGCCAGCCGGTGGGTGCGGCGGATCTGCGCCTCCTGGTAGCGGCGCTTGTCGCGCTCGGTCTCCGGAACGACCGGCGGGACCTGGCGGGGCTTGCCGTCGGCGTCGACGGCGGTGAAGACGAGGTAGGCGGTGCCGACCTGCTGGGCCGGGGTCGAATCGTTCCAGCGCTCGGCCACCACGCGCACGCCGACCTCCATCGAGGAGCGGCCGGTCCAGTTGACCTGGGCGCGGACGTGCAGGAGGTCACCGACCCGGACCGGCATGAGGAACGCCATCTCGTCCATGGAGGCGGTGACGGCGGGCCCCTCGGAGTGGCGTCCGGCGACGGCACCGGCCGCGTCGTCCACCAGTTTCATGATCACGCCACCGTGCACCGTCCCGAGGAGGTTGGTGTCGTTGTGCGTCATGATGTGCGAAAGCGTCGTTCGGGAAGCTGAGGTGGGCTTGCCGGGAATCTCCGATTCCGAGCCGCGGGCCGGTTCTGTCATGGGGCCCACTGTATGTCGCACCCGCTCACCTGCTCGAATGCATCAGCTTCGCAACAGCCCTGGCCGGATTCGGGCACCCCTCTGTCTGGGCGTCCCCCGGACGACGCACACTGTCCTGCATGAATGACTGGCCCGCCGGGCGCGACGAGCAGCCCAGATACGGGCGGGGCAGCGGCTCCGCCCGACCCGAGAGCGCCCGCTCCCTTCCGCACGTGCGGCGCCGCCAGGCCCCGCCCCCGGCGGCGCCTGGACGCACCACCGTCCCGCCGCAGCCCCGGTACGGCCGCCCGGCGGGTGGCCAGGACACCTACGACAGCGGCTACAACACCGGCCAGGTCTACGGCGGCGGTGCCGGCGGGGGCCGGGGCGGCGGCCACCAGGGCGGGCCCGGCGGTCCGGCGGACCCGCGCCCGGCGCCGGACTGGGGACGCCGCGTCAAGGTGGGCCTCATCACCTTCCTCGTCGCGGCCCTGGTGATCAGCGTCGGCACGTACGTGTGGGCCAGCTCCAAGCTGCGCGGGGAGGTCGACCTCGCCAAGGTCATCGAGCGGCCGGAGGAGGGCGAGGGGACCAACTACCTCATCGTCGGCTCCGACAGCCGCGACGGCATGACCGACGACGACAAGAAGCGCCTGCGCACCGGCTCGGCCGAGGGCAAGCGCACCGACTCCATGATGATCCTGCACGTCGGGTCCAACGGGAACACGATGGTCTCCCTCCCGCGTGACTCCGAGGTCGAGGTCCCGTCGTTCAAGGGCTCCGAGTCCGGCAAGCTCTTCCCGGCGCAGGGCCGCCGCGTCAAGCTCAACGCCGCCTACGCCGAGGACGGGCCCGAGCTGCTGGTCCGCACCGTCGAGTACAACACCGGGCTGCGCATCGACCACTACGCGGAGATCGGCTTCGGCGGCTTCGCCAACATCGTGGACGCCCTCGGCGGCGTCGAGATGGACATCCCGAAGGCGTTCAAGGACGAGAAGTCGGGCGCCGACTTCCAGAAGGGCAAGCAGACCCTCGACGGCCAGCAGGCCCTCGCCTTCGTCCGCACCCGGTACGCCTTCGCCGGCAGCGACCTGGACCGGACGAAGAACCAGCAGAAGTTCCTCGCCACCCTCGCCGACCAGGCGGCCACGCCGTCGACGGTGCTGAACCCGTTCCGCCTCTACCCGACGCTCGGCGCGGGCCTGGACACCCTCGTCGTCGACAAGGACATGGGCCTGTTCGACCTGGCCAGCATGTTCTGGGCGATGAAGGGCCTGACCGGCGGCGAGGGCACCTCGATGAACATGCCGATCTCCGGCTCCAACGGCGGCAACCTCGTCTGGGACAAGGCCAAGAAGGACCAGCTGATGCAGCAGCTCCGCAACGACGAGAAGGTCACCGTCAGGGATTGACGCACCCCGGGGCCGCACTCCTCACCCGTACGGCTCCCCCGCGCATCCACCGCGCCCCCAGCGCCTGAAGCTGGGGCGCGGTGTCGTCGGGGGCCGCCGAACTGGGCAACCGCGTCAGGTGGGCGTCGGTGAACACCTTGTGCCGAGGCTTGGTCGTTCTGCACCGCCGCTCTGACGTCCTTCGTCAAGGGTGTCGCCGCCGGCTGAGCGCAGACCCGCTCCGGCCCGCTCCCCGCGTACGCGAGGGGCGGGCCGGAGTTCTAGCCGAGCCCGGCGCGGTCAGCGCCGTTCCACCACGTGCCGCTTGTCCGGGACGCAGTGGGTCATGGTCAGGCCCGTGACGTCGCGGGGCGGGTTGTCGCCGAGGCGGCCGAGACGGGCGCGGTCCTCCTCGGTGAGGGTCTGGTCGGGCAGGGGCGCCATGTGCGCCACGTCCGAGGGGGCGATGCCGATGCCCTCGCCGACCCGCAGGCCGAGCTCGTTGTCGGCCATCAGGCAGTGCCAGACCATCCGCTCCTGCACCGGCCGCGTGCACTGGGAGAACAGGTCGGTGAAGTTCTTCACCAGGTCGTCCTTCTCCCACTTCTCCATGAGCTGGAAGCGCTGGCCGGCCTGGAGGTAGTCGTTGGTGCGCGGGATACGGGCGCGGGTGAGGCGGCCCTGGAGCACCGGGCCCTCTTCGTCACGGGTGGGGTAGTCGGCCTCGCGCAGGCCGCCCATGATCGACGGCTCGTAGTTGACCTCGGGGTTCTCGGCGTCGGGGCCGTTCTCGTACGCCATCTGGCCATCGCGCTGGTTGGTGGCGACGGGAGCCTTGGGCTGGTTGACCGGGAGCTGGAGGTAGTTGGGGCCGACCCGGTAGCGCTGGGTGTCGCTGTAGGAGAAGGTGCGGCCGACCAGCATCTTGTCGTCGGAGAAGTCCAGCCCGTCGACGAGGACGCCGGTGCCGAAGGCGGCCTGCTCGTTCTCGGCGAAGTAGTTGGCCGGTACGCGGTTGAGCACCATGCGGCCGACCGGCTTCGGCGGGAACTCCTGCTCGGGCCAGGTCTTGGTGTCGTCCAGCGGGTCGAAGTCCAGCTCGGGGTGGTCGTCGTCGGACATCATCTGGACGACCAGTTCCCACTCGGGGTACTCGCCGCGCCCGATGGCCTCGTACAGGTCCTTGGTGGCGTGACCGAGGTCGTCCGCCTGGACGTTGGCCGCGTCCTCCTCGGTCATGGAGCTGACGCCCAGCTTGGGCATCCAGTGGTACTTGACGAGGACCGTTCCGCCGTCGGAGTCCACCCACTTGTAGGTGTTGACGCCGAAGCCCTGCATGTGGCGGTAGTCGGCCGGGATGCCGCGCGGGCTGAAGAGGTTGACCAGCATGTGCATGGACTCGGGGGTCTGCGACATGAAGTCGAAGATCCGGGCGGGCTTCTGCTCGTGCGAGACCGGGTCGGGCTTGAGGGCGTGGATCACGTCGGGGAACTTGATGGCGTCCCGGATGAAGAAGACGCCCAGGTTGTTGCCGACGAGGTCCCAGTTGCCGTCCTCGGTGTAGAACTTCACGGCGAAGCCGCGCGGGTCCCGGGCCGCCTCGGAGGAGTCGCGGCCGCCGATCACGGTGGAGAAGCGCACGGCGACATCGGTCCGCTTCCCCGCCTCCTGGAAGAGCTTGGCCCGCGTGTACCGGCTGATCGGCTCGTCGCCCCACTTGCCGTACGCCTCGAAGTACCCGAAGGTCGTGACCCCGCGCGCGTGCACCACCCGCTCCGGGATGCGCTCGCGGTCGAAGTGGCTGATCTTCTCCAGGAACTGGTAGTTCTCCAGGGTGGCGGGCCCCCGGGCGCCGACCGTCCGCTGGTTCTGGTTGTCGTAGACGGGGTGGCCCTGCCGGTTGGTCAGGTACGGCCGGTCGTCCTTCTCGGCGTTCACGGGCTCGGTCACGGGCTGGGCTCCCTCGTTGCGCGGCGCTGACCGCACAACCGTCCCCCGCACCAGGGCCCGCCTCGCGGACGCCGCCCGGTTTTCCCCCGTCCGCCGCGAGGGGTGCACCCGGACGGGCGCGCGGCGGGGGTGGCGTAAGGGCCGGGCTCGCTGCGGCGGAGGTACGACGGGACCCCCGGCCTTCGCGGCCGGGGGTCCCGTCGTACGCGTGGGCGCTCACGTGCCCGTGCGCCCCTGCGCTTTGGGGGCGCGGTGGTGCCTTACGGCAGGTTGCGCGCCATGACGATGCGCTGGACCTGGTTGGTGCCTTCATAAATCTGGGTGATCTTCGCGTCCCGCATCATCCGCTCGACCGGGTAGTCGCGGGTGTAGCCGTAGCCGCCGAGGAGCTGGACGGCGTCGGTGGTGATCTCCATGGCGGCGTCGGAGGCGTAGCACTTGGCGGCGGCGCCGAAGAAGGTGAGGCCGTCCTCGACGCGCTCGGACTTGGCGGCGGCCGCGTAGGTGAGCTGGCGGGCCGCCTCCAGCTTCATCGCCATGTCGGCCAGCATGAACTGGACGCCCTGGAAGTCGCCGATCGGCTTGCCGAACTGCTTGCGCTCCTGGACGTACCCCTTGGCGTAGTCCAGGGCGCCCTGGGCGATGCCGAGGGCCTGGGCGGCGATGGTGATGCGGGTGTGGTCCAGGGTCTGCATCGCGGTGGCGAAGCCGGTGCCCTCCTCGCCGATCATGCGGTCGGCGGGGATGCGGACGTTGTCGAAGTAGACCTCGCGGGTCGGGGAGCCCTTGATGCCGAGCTTCTTCTCCGGAGCGCCGAAGGAGACGCCCTCGTCGTCCTTCTCCACGACGAAGGCGCTGATGCCCTTGGAGCGCTTGGCCGGGTCGGTGACGGCCATCACCGTGTAGTACTCGGAGACGCCCGCGTTGGTGATCCAGCGCTTGACGCCGTTGAGCACCCAGAAGTCGCCGTCGCGGACCGCCTTGGTCTTCATACCCGCGGCGTCCGAGCCCGCGTCGGGCTCGGAGAGGCAGTACGAGAACATGCCGTCGCCCTTGGCGAGCGGGCCCAGGTACTTCTTCTTCAGCTCCTCGGAGCCGGAGAGGACCACCGGGAGCGAGCCGAGCTTGTTGACGGCCGGGATCAGGGAGGAGGAGGCGCAGACGCGGGCCACCTCCTCGATGACCAGGACGGTGGCGAGGGCGTCGGCCCCGGCGCCGCCGTACGTCTCGGGCACGTGGACCGCGTGGAGGTCGGCGGCGGTGAGCGCGTCGAGCGCCTCCTGCGGGAACCTGGCCTCCTCGTCGACGGCGGCGGCGTGCGGGGCGATCTTCGCCTCGGCGAGCGCGCGGACCGTCTCGCGGAGCATCGTGTGCTCCTCGGACAGGCGGTACAGGTCGAAATCAGGCGCTCCGGCCACGGTCTCTCACTCCCCAGACATGCTAACTACCGTTAAGTAACCCAGTAACTCGTCCAAAGCTTAGGGCCCTCGTCGCACCCAGCGGTACGTGAGGTTGACGACAGAGGGGAAATGCCCAGCTGAGGGCCGCGCCATGCGCGGGGCTATGCTCGGTCGGCGCGGGCGCGACCCGAGCGGCGGGCACTGACGGAAGCGGTGCTTCCGCCGGGCCCCGCGCCGACACCGATCCGCCCTCCCCGGACGCACTGGAGCACTCGCTATGGCCCTCAGGATCACCGTGATCGGCACCGGCTACCTCGGCGCCACCCATGCCGCCGCCATGGCCGAGCTGGGCTTCGAGGTGCTCGGGCTGGACGTCGTCCCGGAGAAGATCGAACTGCTCTCGGCGGGCAAGGTCCCCATGTACGAGCCGGGCCTCGAGGAGCTGCTCGGCAAGCACGTCGCGGGGATCGAGGGCTCCAGCGGGCGACTGCGGTTCACCACCTCCTTCGAGGAGGTCGCCGACTTCGGCGACGTCCACTTCGTCTGCGTGAACACCCCTCAGAAGCAGGGCGAGTACGCCTGCGACATGAGCTACGTGGAGAGCGCCTTCGCCTCGCTCGCCCCGCATCTGACCCGGCCCGCGCTGGTGGTCGGCAAGTCGACGGTCCCGGTGGGCTCCGCCGACCGCCTCGCCGCCGAGCTGGCCGCGGCCGCGCCGGCGGGCGAGGGCGCCGAGCTGGCGTGGAACCCGGAGTTCCTGCGCGAGGGCTTCGCCGTCCAGGACACCCTGCACCCGGACCGGATCGTCGCCGGGGTGCGCAGCGCCCGCGCCGAGGAGCTGCTGCGCGAGGTGTACGCGACGCCGATCGCCGAGGGCTCGCCCTTCGTCGTGACCGACTTCCCCACCGCCGAGCTGGTGAAGACGGCGGCCAACTCCTTCCTCGCCACCAAGATCTCCTTCATCAACGCGATGGCCGAGGTCTGCGAGGCGGCCGACGGCGACGTGGCGCAGCTCGCCGAGGCGCTGGGCCACGACGACCGGATCGGCCGGAAGTTCCTGCGGGCCGGGATCGGCTTCGGCGGCGGCTGCCTTCCCAAGGACATCCGGGCGTTCATGGCGCGCGCCGGTGAGCTGGGGGCCGACCAGGCGCTGACCTTCCTGCGCGAGGTCGACTCGGTCAACATGAGGCGCCGGGGCCACATGGTGGAGCTGGCGCTGGAGGCGGTCGGCAACACCTCGTTCCTCGGCAAGCGGGTCGCGGTCCTGGGCGCCACCTTCAAGCCGGACTCCGACGACGTCCGCGACTCCCCGGCGCTCAACGTCGCCGGCCAGATCCACCTCCAGGGCGGCCAGGTCACCGTCTACGACCCGAAGGGCATGGAGAACGCCCGCCGCCTCTTCCCCACCCTCGGCTACGCCGACTCGGCCCTGGAGGCGGTCCGCGGCGCCGACGTCGTCCTCCACCTCACCGAATGGCGCGAGTTCCGCGACCTGGACCCGGCCGAACTGGCCGCCGCCGTCACCACCCCGATACTCCTCGACGGCCGCAACGCCCTCGACCCGGCCATCTGGCGCAAGGCCGGCTGGACGTTCCGCGCGATGGGACGGCCTCGGGCCTGAGCAGGCGGCAGGGCGATGTCGTCCACGGCGGGTCCGCACGGCGCGGGCCCGCCGCGGGCGTCTGCGGGCCGGCTCCTACTCCCCCGCCCGCCGTGCCCGGTACGCCCGCATCTTCGCCCGGGCCCCGCAGACCTCCATCGCGCACCAGCGTCCCCGCCCCGCCGGACTGCGGTCGTAGTACGCCCAGCGGCACGTCTCGTCCTCGCAGACCTTCAGCCGCTGCCAGCTTCCGTCCAGTGAGCCCAGCGCGACGGCCACCGCGACGCGGGCGGCCAGGGAGCCGGGGTCGGCCGGGGCGAGGCGGGCCGAGCCGTCGGCCGGGTCGACGGTGGTGACCAGCGGCGCGCGGGCCAGCAGCTCCCCCAGTGCCGCCGCCTCGGCGTGCGGGGCGTGCCCGGCGTGGGCGAGGCAGGCGGCCCGCAACGCCTCCCGAAGCTCCCGCGCTCCCTCGGCCTTCCCCTCACTCACCCCGAACGCCGCCCGCCCCTCGACGGTGTCGAGCGCGTCCGTGCCCGCCTCGACGTCCAGGGTGTTGACCAGCGACTGGACGAAGGCGAGAGGACCGGGAGCCGGAGGACGAGCCATGCCGATGACGGTACTTCCCCCGCACACTCCACGGCGTGTTACCCCTTGAAACGGGCTACGGGTAACGCCATGATGCAGTACCGAGCCGCCTACCCCGGCGGCGGCCCCTGACAGCCGAAGGAGCCCCATGCCCATCGCCACCCTCGACGTAGTCGTCCTGGACACCCCTACCCCCATGGCCCTCGCCAACTTCTACGCGGCGATCCTCGGCGGCACCGTGGAGGAGAACGGCGAAGGCTGGGTCGAACTGCACGGCTCGGGCGTCAAGATCGCCTTCCAGGAGGCCCCGGACCTCGTCCCGCCCACCTGGCCGTCGCCGGACAACTCCCAGCAACTCCACCTCGACCTGAACGTCCCCGACCTGGACGCGGCCGAGGGCCAGATCCTCGCCCTGGGCGCCCGCCCGCTCGACACCCGTGCCGACCGCCCCTTCCGCGTCTACGCCGACCCGACCGGCCACCCCTTCTGCCTCTGCAAGGAGTAGCCCGCGACGCGAGGAGCCCCCGCCTGGCAGGGCGGGGGCTCCTCGCGTGCGGCCGTGCGGCCACGGGACCGGCTCAGCCGTCGAGCTGCTCCAGCGTCGCGTTGGAGGGGCCGCGCCGCGCGGACAGGTCCCGCGACACCGCCTCGGCGTCGCGCAGGACGCGCACCGCGTTCCCCCAGGTGAGCTTGGCCAGGTCGGCCGTGGACCACTTCCGGCTCATCAGCTCGGCGACCAGGTTCGGGTAGCCCGCCACGTCCTCCAGGCCGGCCGGGGTGAAGGCCGTCCCGTCGTAGTCGCCGCCGATGCCGATGTGGTCGACGCCCGCCACCTCGCGCATGTGATCGAGGTGGTCGGCGACGGTGGAGGCGGTCGCGACGGGGCGCGGGTGGGCCGTCTCGAAGGCGCGGTGCAGCGCCATCGCCTCCTCGCCGGTGTCGAGGTGGTGGTTGCCGTGGGAGCGCAGGTTCTCGTCGGCCCGCAGGGTCCACTCGACGGCGGCCGGGAGGATGAACTTCGGCACGAAGGTGGCCATCGCGACGCCGCCGTTGGCGGGGAGCTGGGCCAGCACGTCGTCGGGGACGTTGCGCGGGTGGTCGCAGACCGCGCGGGACGAGGAGTGCGAGAAGATCACCGGCGCCTCGCTGGTGGCCAGCGCGTCCCGCATGGTCCCGGCCGAGACGTGGCTCAGGTCGACCAGCATGCCGGTCCGGTTCATCTCCCGGACCACCTCGCGCCCGAAGGCGGAGAGCCCGCCGAGGCGTTCGGCGTCGGTGGCGGAGTCGGCCCACGCGATGTTGTCGTTGTGCGTGAGCGTCATGTAGCGGACGCCGAGCGCGTACAGGGCGCGCAGGGTGGCCAGCGAGTTGTTGATGGAGTGGCCGCCCTCGGCCCCCTTGAGGGAGGCGATCCGGCCCTCGCCGCGCGCCGCCTCCATCGCGTCGGCGGTCTCGGCGGGCGCCAGGTCCGCCGGGTAGCGGGCGAGGAGCTGGTCGACGCAGTCGATCTGCTCCAGGGTGGCGCTGACCGCCTCGTCGCCGCCGAGGTCGGAGCGGACGTAGACCGACCAGAACTGCGCGCCGACGCCGCCGGCCCGCAGCCGGGCGATGTCGGTGTGCAGGTGGGCCGACTGGTCCTGGGCGATGTCGCGCCGGGACAGGTCGTAGCGGACCTGCTCACGCAGGGCCCACGGCAGGTCGTTGTGGCCGTCGACCACGGGGTGCTCGGCGAGGAACTCCAGCGCCGGGGGCAGCAGTTCGGCGTGGGGAACGGGTCCGGTGGGGGTGCTCGTCACGTCGTACGCCTCACTTTCCGAAGCCGAAGCCGGCCGGGCCGGAGGTCTTGGCCCGCAGCCGCTTGCCCTTCTCGGTGGCCTGCTCGTTCAGCTCGCGCTGGAAATCCTTCATACGGCCGAGCAGTTCCTCGTCGTGGGCGGCGAGGGTGCGGGCCGCGAGGAGTCCGGCGTTGCGGGCGCCGCCGACCGAGACGGTGGCGACCGGCACCCCGGCGGGCATCTGCACGATGGACAGGAGCGAGTCCATGCCGTCGAGGTACTTCAGCGGCACCGGCACGCCGATCACCGGCAGCGGCGTGACGGAGGCGAGCATGCCGGGCAGGTGGGCGGCGCCGCCCGCCCCGGCGATGATCGCCTTCAGTCCGCGTCCGGCCGCCTGCTCGCCGTAGGCGATCATCTCGTGCGGCATGCGGTGGGCGGAGACGACGTCGACCTCGTAGGGAATCTCGAACTCGTCGAGCGCCTGGGCGGCGGCCTCCATGACGGGCCAGTCCGAGTCGGAGCCCATGACGATGCCGACGACGGGGTTCTGGCTGGTGTGTGCGGTCACTCGGTGATCGTTCCCCTGAGGTATCCGGCAGCGTGCCGGGCGCGCTCCAGCACCGCGTCCAGGTCGTCGCCGTAGGTGTTGACGTGGCCGACCTTGCGGCCGGGCTTCACGTCCTTGCCGTACATGTGGATCTTCAGCTGCGGGTCGCGCGCCATGCAGTGCAGGTACGCGCCGTACATGTCGGGGTAGTCGCCGCCCAGCACGTTGCACATCACGGTCCACGGCGCGCGGGAGCGCGGATCGCCGAGCGGCAGGTCGAGGACGGCGCGGACGTGGTTGGCGAACTGCGAGGTGACCGCGCCGTCCATGGTCCAGTGGCCGGAGTTGTGGGGGCGCATCGCCAGTTCGTTGACGAGGACGCGGCCGTCCTCGGTCTCGAACAGCTCGACGGCGAGGTGGCCGACGACGCCCAGCTCGTCGGCGATCCTCAGCGCCAGCTCCTGCGCCTGGCCGGAGAGTTCCTCGGAGAGGTCCGGGGCGGGGGCGATGACCGTGTCGCAGACACCGTCGACCTGGCGGGACTCGACCACCGGGTAGGCGACGGCCTGGCCGTGCGGGGAGCGGACGATGTTGGCGGCCAGCTCGCGACGGAAGGCGACCATCTCCTCGGCGAGGACCGGTACGCCCGCGCGGAACGGCTCGGCCGCCTCCGCCTCGGAGCGGACCACCCAGACGCCCTTGCCGTCGTAGCCGCCGCGCACCGTCTTCAGGACGACGGGGAAGCCGCCGCCCCCGGGCGAGGCGGCCAGTTCGGCGGCGAACGCGGCCACGTCGGCCGGATCGGCCACGACGCGGTGGCGGGGACAGGGCGCGCCGATCTCGGTCAGGCGGGCCCGCATCACCCCCTTGTCCTGGGCGTGCACCAGCGCGTCGGGGCCGGGCCGGACGGGGATGCCGTCCGCCTCCAGCGCCCGCAGGTGTTCGGTCGGGACGTGCTCGTGATCGAAGGTGATCACATCGCAGCCCCGCGCGAACGCGCGCAGTGTGTCCAGGTCGCGATAGTCGCCGACGACGACCTCGCCGACGACCTGGGCCGCCGAGTCCTGGGGGGTGTCACTGAGGAGCTTGAACCTGATGCCGAGCGGGATGCCTGCCTCGTGCGTCATGCGCGCGAGCTGTCCACCGCCGACCATGCCGACTACCGGAAACGTCACGCTGCCCAGGGTATCGGCCCTTTCGCCGGACGCCCGAGCCGCGCACCGTACGTGACGGTGGCCGGACGGTGCGTCGATCCCCCGGGACGGGGCAGACGGCCCCTGGTTAGCATGACCGGGTTGACGCGGCCACGGAAAGCCCGGCCGTCCGACGCACCGGCGGTACCGACACGACGAGCGACAGGGGCTGAGCCCGTACATGAGTCCTGCACGGGGAGAACCGACGCCCGCCGGGCCCACCGCACCGGCCGGGTCCGCACTCCAGGAGCGGGTACGGCGGCTGCTGCGCGAGGTGGCCAAGTTCGGGGCGGTCGGCGGCGCCGGGGTCCTCGTCAACCTCGCCGTCTTCAACCTCGTCCGGCACGTCACCGAACTCCCGGTGGTCCGCGCCAGCATCCTCGCCACGGTGGTGGCGATCGTCTTCAACTACCTCGGGTTCCGCTACTTCACCTACCGCGACCGCGACAAGGGCGGCCGGACCCGGGAGATGACGCTCTTCCTCGCCTTCAGCGTGATCGGCCTGGTCATCGAGAACGGCATCCTCTACACCGGCACCTACGGCCTGGGCTTCGACGGGCGGCTGGAGGCCAACGTCCTGAAGTTCGCGGGCATCGGCGTGGCCACCCTCTTCCGCTTCTGGTCCTACCGCACCTGGGTCTTCCGCGCCCCGGCCGCCGCCCGCGCCGCGAAGACCGCCGAACCGGTACGCGAGCCCGTCGCCTCCGGCTCGGGCACCGGCCGGGGCTGAGCCCCGCCGGCCGGGCGCGCCCGGCTCACTCCTCGGGCGCCCGGGAGAGGAAGAGGCCGAAGACCGCCGGATGGGCCTGGAGCATCTCCAGCCGGCCGCCGTCGGCCTCCGCGAGGTCGCGGGCCACGGCCAGCCCGATCCCGGTGGAGTTACGCCCGCTGATCGCCCGCTCGAAGATCCGCGCCCCCAGGTCGACGGGGACGCCCGGCCCCTCGTCGGCGACCTCGACCACGGCCTGGTTCCCGGTCACCCGGGTCCTGAGCGCCACCGTCCCGCCACCGTGCATCAGGGAGTTCTCGATCAGCGCCGCCAGCACCTGGGCGACCGCACCCGGGGTGGCGACGGCCCGCAGGTCGCGGCGGCCCGAGCAGACGATGGCGCGGCCCTCGGAGCGGTAGGCGGGCCGCCACTCCTCCAGCTGCTGCTTGACCACCTCGTACAGGTCGAAGGCGACGGCCGAGCCGGTCCGCGGGTCGCGGGCGTTGGTCAGCAGCCGCTCCACCACGTCGGTGAGCCGCTCGACCTGCGCCAGCGCGATGGTCGCCTCCTCGCGGACCGTCGCCAGGTCCTCGGTGAGGGTGATCTCGTCCAGCCGCATGGAGAGCGCGGTCAGCGGGGTGCGGAGCTGGTGGGAGGCGTCGGCGGCGAGCCGCCGTTCGGCGGTGAGCATCCGGGCGATCCGCTCGGCCGAGCCGTCCAGCACGTCGGCGACCCGGTCCAGCTCCGGCACCCCGTACCGCTTGTGGCGCGGCCGGGGGTCGCCGGAGCCGAGGCGTTCGGCGGTCTCGGCGAGGTCGGTGAGCGGCGCGGCGAGCCGGTTGCCCTGGCGGACGGCGAGCAGGACGGCGGCGACGACGGCGAGCAGCGCGACCCCGCCGATGATCAGCAGGGTGCGGCCGACCTCGCCGGTGACGGCGGCGCGCGGCTCCTGGACGAGGACGGACTCGCCCTCCTCGCCGGTGGCGCGGGCCTCGATGGTGTCGCCGTCGGGCCGGTCGCCGATCTCGATGGCACCCCGGCCGGGGATCTCGATCCGCGCGTACCGCTTGGCGGCGATCTGGTCCCGCAGCAGGCCCGCGCTGATGCGTTCCTCGCTGATGAGGCGGCTGTCGACGATGGAGGCGAGCCGTACGGCCTCGGACTCGACGCTCTCCTGCGCGCTGTTGGTGATGGTGCGGGTCTCCACGATCACCAGGGAGCCGCCGAAGACGGCGATCACCACGAGCACCACGGCGAGGGTGGAATTGATCAGACGGCGGCGCACAGGGGTCCTCGGGGCGGGGAGCGGATGGGTCTCACGCGCCCCGCGGGGCGGGCCGGGGCGCACGGCGGGGCGGCCGGAGCACCGGCCCGGTCACGGTATCGAGGCCCCCGAGGCCATCGCGGTCAGGACTTCTCGAAGCGGAAGCCGACGCCGCGCACGGTGGCGATGTAGCGGGGGTTGGCCGCGTCGTCGCCGAGCTTCTTGCGCAGCCAGGAGATGTGCATGTCGAGGGTCTTGGTCGAGGACCACCAGGTGGTGTCCCAGACCTCGCGCATGAGCTGGTCGCGGGTGACGACCCGGCCGGCGTCCCGCACCAGGACCCGCAGGAGGTCGAACTCCTTGGCGGTGAGCTGGAGTTCCTCGTCGCCCATCCAGGCCCGGTGCGACTCGACGTCGATCCGTACGCCGTGCGTCGCGGTGGGCTGGGGCGACTCGGCGGCGCCGCGCCGCAGCAGGGCCCGGACCCGGGCCAGCAGCTCGGCGAGGCGGAAGGGCTTGGTGACGTAGTCGTCGGCGCCCGCGTCGAGCCCGACGACGGTGTCCACCTCGTCGGCGCGGGCGGTGAGGATGAGGATCGGGACCGTGTGACCGTCGGAGCGGAGCCTGCGGGCGACCTCCAGGCCGTCCATGCCGGGCAGCCCCAGGTCGAGCACGACGAGGTCGACGCCTCCTCGGAGTCCGGCGTCGAGGGCGGTGGGTCCGTCCTGGCGGACTTCGACCTCGTACCCCTCTCTGCGCAGGGCACGGGCCAGCGGCTCCGAGATGGACGCGTCGTCCTCGGCGAGCAGTACACGGGTCATGGGGTGATGGTAGTCCGCACCGCCCCGGCCGCGCCCTGGCTCCGCCCAGCCGCGGAGCGTACCTGCGAGGCTGGGATGGAATGATGCGTTCACCTTCGATTGAGGCGCGAGGGGCGTATGCTACCTGTGATCCATGTCTCAAGCTCTTCCATAGTCCGGATAGTCATGACGTATGGTGGCGAGACGCCTGTAGCACTACTCAAGGACCTTTGGCGCGCTATGCGGGCTGAAGGTCTCTTTTGTGTGCGGGCCGGTTCCCACCGGCCTCGAAAGGAATGACCTGTGGCCGGGCCCCGGCCGCCCCGCCCCGAGATCCCCCGTGGACCCGGAGGCGGTGGCGGATCCAGGGGCGTGGATCCCGGTGTCGCCGTCCCCCGCCTCCGGTCCTCCGCGAGGTCGGACCCCTGGGCGTGGGGGAACTGGGGCGGAGGACGACGCCGGTGCCGGCCGAACCCCCCACCGGGCGCGTATCCGCTCACGCAGCCGCGCGTCCCGAACCCACAAGGATCGACCCATGGCGTCCAGCCTGACGAAGGACGCGGCCGGCAACCCCGGATCGCAGAAGACCTTCTTCGGCCACCCCCGCGGACTGGCCACACTGTTCCTCACAGAGATGTGGGAGCGCTTCAGCTATTACGGCATGCGCGCGCTCCTCCCGCTCTACCTGGTCGCGGACGGCGGGCTCGGCCTCGACGTACCGACGGCGACCGCCATCACGTCGCTCTACATGGCCCTCGTGTACCTGCTCGCCCTCCCCGGCGGCTGGTTCGGTGACCGTTACTGGGGCCCGCGCAAGACCGTCGCCATCGCGGCCGGTGTCGTCATGGCCGGCCATCTGGCGCTGGCTCTGCCCGGCACGGTCATGTTCTATTTCGGCCTGCTCCTCGTGGCCCTCGGCTCCGGCCTCCTGAAGGCCAACATCTCCACGATGGTCGGCCACCTCTACGACGGGCCCAACGACCCCCGTCGTGACGGCGGCTTCACCGTCTTCTACATGGGCATCAACATCGGCGCCTTCGTCGCGCCGCTGGTGATCGGCACCGTCGGGCAGAACGTCGGATGGCACTGGGGCTTCGCCCTCGCCGCCATCGGCATGGGTCTGGGCCTGCTCCAGTTCCTCGCCTTCGGCCGCGACCTGAGCCCGCTCTCCTCGCAGGTCCCGAAGCCGCTCACCGCCCCGGAGCGGACCGCCCTTCTGCGCAAGGGCCTGACCTGGCTCCTGATCGCCGCGGTCTTCTACGGCATCGTCGGCGTCACCGGCAGCTTCACCCTGCGCTGGGTCACCATTCCGCTCATCATCCTCGGCCTCGTCATCCCGGTCGCCGTGCTCGCCCGGATGAAGCGGGACAAGGAACTCTCCGGCGCCGAGCAGTCCAAGCTCACCGCCTACCTCTGGTTCTTCGCGGCCGCCGCGATCTTCTGGATGATCTACGACCAGGGCGCGACGACGCTGGCGCTCTTCGCGGACGACAAGGTCGACAACCAGGTGCTCGGCTGGGAGTTCCCGGTCTCCTGGTTCCAGTCGGTCAACCCGATCCTGGTGATGGCGCTCGCGCCGGTCTTCGCGTGGATCTGGCTCTACCTCAACCGCAAGAGCAAGGAGCCGAGCACGATCGCCAAGTTCTCCGGCGGTCTGATGCTGGTCGGCATCTCCTTCTTCGTCTTCCTGCTGCCGCTGACCGACAGCTCCGGCGGGGCGCTGGTCAGCCCGTGGTGGCTGGTCGTCATCTACTTCTTCCAGACCACGGCCGAGCTGATGCTCTCGCCGGTGGGGCTGTCGGTGACGACGAAGATGGCTCCGGCGAAGTACGCCTCCCAGATGATGGGTGTCTGGTTCCTCGCGGTCACCGCGGGTGACAGTGTCACCGGGCTGCTCTCCGAGGCCGGGGTGGATCTCAATCGCACCGGTGTGGTGGCTCTGGAGGCGGTGCTCGCCTTCCTGGCCGGTGTGGCGATCTTCATGTACCGCCGCAAGGTCAAGTCCCTCATGGGCGAGATCCACTGACCTCGCCCCACCCACTCCCCCCGAGCCCCGTCCCCGGCCCACCCGGCCAGGAACGGGGCTCGGGCCGTTCCGGGCGCCGATCGGCCTCAAACGCCGGCCGGGCTCTGTCGCGGTGGCCTCAAACGCCGGCCGGGCTGGGATGTGGCTGGGCTCCAGCCTTCACACGCGGGCCCAAGATGGCCTCAAGCGCCGGCCGGGCTTCGAGTCCGGCCGGCGCTTGAGGCCAAAGACAGCCCGGCCGGCGTTTGAGGCCGAGTGGCCCCGGCCCGGCCGGGCTGGAGGGTGGGGAGGGGTCAGGGGGTCGCCGCAGGCGGGATTCCGTCGGGGGCCGCCAGTTCGGCCCAGACGGTCTTGCCGGGGATGCCGGGGACACGAAGGACACCCCAGTCGAGACAGAGACGCTGCACGATGAACATCCCGTGCCCCCCGGGCCGCCCGGCCCGGTGAGGCGTCCGGGGAGCGGGCTCCCCGGCCCCCTTGTCCGCGACCTCCAGCCGCAAGACCTTCCCCTGCGTGCCCACGCGCAACTCCTGCGGCCCGTCCGCGTGCAGACACGCGTTGGTCACCAGCTCGGAGACGACCAGCAGCACATCCTCCGCGGCAGCCCTGCGCTCAGCGGTCGGCGCCGGCAGCCAGCCCCAGTCGTAGAGGGCCTGCCGGGTGAAGTCCCGGGCGGTCGGGACGATGCCGGTGGCGTCGGCGAGCCCGAGCTTGCGCACCAGGCGCTCCACGGGCGCCAGAGGCCCCGGGGCGACATTCGCGTCCGTCTCGGGCCCGCGGTCGCCCGGCAACGAGGGCCGGGTGGTGCTCATCAGCGCTTCACCTCACCGATTCGCCAGTTCAACGATGTGCCTGGTCGATCCTGCGGAACATAGGGGGAACTTATAGGGGTTTTCGACGCACCGCCCGTCCTCGCCGGACGACGCGTCCAGGTTCTCTCCTGCCCGAAGTGACCGTGAGAACACCCACGTATTTCGCGTCCACCCTGTGACAGTGGTAACGCATCGGTCACGCGCATACAACTGTGGGATAAATCCTGGCCTCGGCGGCGAAGAGCGCCCGGAGAGTCAGTCGGCGAGCGCCTCGTCGACGGAGTCGTGGACGGCGAAGACCGCCTCGGCCCCGGTGATCTGGAAGACGCGCGCGACCACCGGCTGCATCCCGGCGAGATGGACCCCGCCGCCCGCGGCCTCCGCCTTGAGGCGGGCCCCGAGCAGGACGTTCAGCCCGGTGGAATCGCAGAACTCCAGTTGCGAGCAGTCGACGACAAGACGCGCCCTGCCTTGGGATACGGCCTCTTCGAGGGGTTCCCGGAGCAGATCGGCGGTGTGGTGGTCCAACTCACCCGCCGGAGTCACCACGGCACTGCTGCCCTCGTTCCGGACGTCTACACGGAGCCGGCCCCGTTGGGTGCTGCCGACCGTCTGGCGGTCCATGCCGTTACTCATTTCCGACCCGTCCTGACTACTGACTGACGCCCTCGAACACTACGCCCTCACCAGGTCACGCGGTACCCGAACCAGCCCTGGAAAACGGACATTTCGCCACGAAGCTCACTTGCGACCTGGTCAGGGGATTCGGTAGGGCTATAGGAGCACCCATTCGACACGGCCGGCTTCGGAGGCGCCGCACACCTTCAGTGCACGTATTGGCATCGGCAGCCATATGCCGAGAACGATGGAGGACATCATGTCACCCCAGCTCGACGCGCAGACCCGCCTGGCGGCGTCGACAGCCCCACTCGCACACCTGTCCGCGGAAGGCGGAGGGGAAACCCAGGAAACGCGCGAGGACTCCCCGGTGGCCACGGCCGCCGCCGACCTCCCTTACGACGATCCGGGCCACGAGTTCCCGGTCCTCCTCGCCGACCTGCCGGAGATCCCCCCGTACGACGAGGTGGGGCCGCTGGACGCCCGCGCCCTCTCCAAGACCCTCTTCGCCCGGCTGGAGACGCTGGTCGAGGGCACCGGGGAGTTCGCCTACGTACGGAACACCCTGGTCGAGCTGAACCTCGCCCTGGTGAAGTTCGCCGCCTCCCGCTTCCGCTCACGCAGCGAGCCGATGGAGGACATCATCCAGGTCGGCACGATCGGCCTGATCAAGGCGATCGACCGGTTCGAGCTGAGCCGCGGCGTGGAGTTCCCCACGTTCGCCATGCCGACGATCATCGGTGAGATCAAGCGGTTCTTCCGCGACACCTCCTGGTCGGTGCGGGTCCCGCGCCGCCTCCAGGAGCTGCGCCTGGACCTGGCGAAGGCCGGGGACGAGCTGGCGCAGAAGCTGGACCGCGCGCCGACCGTGCGCGAGCTCGCCGACCGCCTGGGCCTGAGCCAGGAGGAGGTCGTCGAGGGGATGGCGGCGTCCAACGCGTACAGCGCCAGCTCGCTGGACGCCCAGCCCGAGGAGGACGACTCCGAGGGCGCGCTGGCCGACCGCATCGGCTACGAGGACAACGGCATCGAGGGCATCGAGTACATCGAGTCCCTCAAGCCGCTCATCGCGGAGCTTCCCGCGCGTGACCGCCGCATCCTCTCGCTGCGTTTCACCGCCAACATGACGCAGTCGGAGATCGGCGAGGAGCTGGGCATCTCCCAGATGCACGTCTCCCGTCTGCTGACCCGCACGCTGAACCGGCTGCGCAAGGGGCTGACGGTGGTGGAGTGACCGGTGCGACCGGCCCCCGCACGGCCGCGTCGCCCGCACAGGCTTCGGCAGGGCCCGCTTCCCCTCACGGGGAGCGGGCCCTGCCGCGTCTCACCGCGCGGTCAGCCCCCTCAGCCCAGCGGGACCACCGGCTCCCCCGCCCGCCACACGGCGGCCACCAGCGGCACTCCGGGCCGGTAGGCGAGGTGGACGTGGCTGGTCGCGTCCAGCAGCACCAGGTCGGCGCGGGCGCCGGGCGCCAGGCGGCCCACGTCGTCGCGGCGCAGGGCGGCGGCCCCTCCCGCGGTGGCCGACCAGAGGGCCTCGTCGGGCGTCATCCCCATGTCGCGGACGGCGAGGGCGACACAGAAGGGGACGGAGGAGGTGAAGGAGGAGCCGGGGTTGCAGTCGGTGGAGAGCGCCACGGTGGCGCCGGCGTCGAGCAGGCGGCGGGCGTCGGGCCAGGGGGCGCGGGTGGAGAACTCGGCGCCGGGCAGCAGGGTGGCGACGGTGGAGCCGGAGGCGAGGGCGTCCACGTCGGCGTCGGTGAGGTGGGTGCAGTGATCGGCGCTGGCCGCGTCGAGTTCGACGGCGAGCTGGACGCCGGGGCCGTGGCCGAGCTGGTTGGCGTGGACGCGCGGGGTGAGACCTTTGGCGCGTCCGGCGGTGAGGACGGCGCGGGCCGCCTCGCCGTCGAAGGCGCCGCGTTCGCAGAAGACGTCGACCCAGCGGGCGTAGGGGGCGCAGGCGTCCAGCATGGGGCCGGTGACGAGGTCGACGTAGGCGGCGGGGTCGTCGGCGTACTCGGGGGCGACGATGTGGGCGCCGAGGTAGGTGACCTCGTCGGTGTGGGCGACGGCGACGCGCAGGCAACGGGCCTCGTCCTCGACGGTGAGGCCGTAGCCGGACTTGGTCTCGAAGGTGGTGGTGCCCTGCCTCAGCGCCTCGGCGAGGTAGCGGGCGACGTTGGCGGAGAGCGTCTCGTCGTCGGCGGCCCGGGTGGCGGCGACGGTGGTGCGGATGCCGCCCGCGCTGTACGGGCGCCCCGACATCCGGGCGGCGAACTCCTCGGTACGGTCCCCCGCGAAGACGAGGTGGGAGTGGGAGTCGACGAAGCCGGGGACGGCCGCCCGCCCGCCGGCGTCGGCGACGTGGTCGGTGGCGGGGACCCGGCCGCTCTCCCCCGTCCACACGACGCGCTCGCCCTCGAAGACGACGGCGGCGTCCCGGATCACCCCGAGCGGCGAACCGTCGCCCTGCTCCGGGTCGTTGGTCACCAGCGAGGCGATCCCCACCACCGCCGTCGACCCGGTCTTCGCGTTGCCGCGCTCGCTCTCCATCACCATCACCATTCCGACAAGGGGACTTGCTGACAACTTGCTGGCGGTTAGGGGGTCCGCCACGGCGTACGGCTCACCGCGCCGCCGCCCGGCCCCCGTCCCGGACGGCGGCCACCGCCTCGGCGAGGGCCCGCCCGGTCTCGGGGAGCCGTACGTGCTGCCCGTCGCGGACGATCACCCGCCCGCCCACCAGTACGTGCCGCACGTCGGCGGCGCTCGCCGCGAAGACGGCGGTCTCGGCGCCGAGCAGCGGGGCCGCCCCGGCCGTCCGCACGGTGTCGAGGGCGATCGTGGTGAGGTCGGCGGGGGCGCCGGGGGCCAGGGTGCCCGCCTCGGGGCGGCCGAGGGCGGCATGACCGTCGGCGGTGGCGGCGCGCAGCAGGGCGGCGGCGGTCCAGTGGCCCCGTGTGCGGGTGCGTAGCCGCTCGTCCAGTTCGAGGGCGCGGGCCTCCTCGAAGAGGTCGATGACGGCGTGGCTGTCGCTGCCGAGGCTGAGCGGGCTGCCGGCGCGCTGGAGGCGGGGGGCGGGGCCGATGCCGTCGGCGAGGTCGCGTTCGGTGGTGGGGCACATGCAGGTGCCGGTCGCGCTGGTGCCGATGAGGGTGATGTCCTCGTCGGTGAGGTGGGTGTTGTGGACGCCGGTGGTGCGCGGGCCGAGGACGCCGTGGTCGGCGAGGAGCTGGGTGGGGGTGCGTCCGGTGGCGGCGAGGCAGGCCTCGTTCTCGGCCTGTTGCTCGGAGAGGTGGACGTGCAGGGGCGCGCCGCGGTGCCGGGCGAAGTCGGCGACGGTGGCGAGCTGGTCGGCGGGGACGGCGCGTACGGAGTGGACGGCGGCGCCGATCAGGGTGTGGCTGTCGCCGCGCAGCTGGTCGGCGCGGGCGGCCCAGGCGTCGGCGGTGGTGTCGCTGAACCGCCGCTGGTGGCGGTCGGGGGCGGCGCCGAAGCCCGAGGAGAGGTAGGCGGTGTCCAGCAGGGTGATGCGGATGCCCGCGTCGGCGGCGGCCGCGATCAGCGCCTCGCCCATGGCGTTGGGGTGGTCGTAGGGGCGGCCGTCGGGCTGGTGGTGGAGGTAGTGGAACTCGCCGACGGCCGTGATCCCGGCGAGCGCCATCTCCGCGTAGACGGCGCGGGCCAGCGCGTAGTAGCTGTCCGGGGTGAGGGCGGCTGCGAAGCGGTACATGGTCTCGCGCCAGGTCCAGAAGGTGCCGCTGCCGACCTGGACGGTGGCGCGCAGCGCGCGGTGGAAGGCGTGCGAGTGGGCGTTGGCGAGGCCGGGCACGGTGAGGCCGGGCAGCCGGACGGCGCCGGCCGGGGGCGTCTCCACGCCGGTGCGGACGGCGAGGATGTGCCCGGGCGGGACCGGGGCGTCGGCGGTGTCGCCCAGCTCCTCGTCCACGGGGACGGGGCCGGGCGCGTCCGGCGGTACGAGGTCCACGACGACGCCGTGTTCGACGCGCTCGCCGAGCCAGGCGTGCTCCAGCCAGTAGGTGTTCACACGCACGCGAGCCCCTCCAGGACGTCGGTGAGGGCCTGGACCCCGGCGAGGCAGTCGTCCTCGGCGGCGTGTTCGGCCGGGGAGTGGGAGACGCCGGTGGGGTTGCGGACGAAGAGCATGGCGGCGGGTACGGAGTCGGCGAGGATGCCCGCGTCGTGTCCGGCGCCGGTGCCGAGGACGGGGACGGGCGGCATGCCGGGCGCGTCGAGGATGCGGCCGAGTTCGGCGCCGAGGGCCTGGTGGAACTCGACGACGGGGGTGAACGACTCGCGTATGACGCTGAGTTCGATCCCGTCGCGCTCGGCGCGGGTGCGGGCGGCGGCCTCGACGGCGGCGGTGACGGCGTCCAGGCTCGCCTGGTCGGGGGCGCGGGAGTCGAGCCAGCCGCGGACCAGGGAGGGGATGGCGTTGACGCCGTTGGGCTCGACGGCGACCTTGCCGAAGGTGGCGACGGCCCCGGCGAGTTCGGCCTCGCGGCGGGCCTCCAGGACGGTCCCGGCGTAGGTCAGCATCGGGTCGCGGCGGTCGGTGAGGCGGGTGGTCCCGGCGTGGTTGGCCTCGCCGTGGAAGTCGTACCGCCAGCGGCCGTGCGGCCAGATGGAGCCGGCGATGCCGACGGGGTCGCCGGTGAGGTCGAGGGAGCGGCCCTGCTCGACGTGGAGTTCGACGAAGGCGCCGATGCGGGAGAGGCGTTCGGGGTCGGGGCCGAGGGTGTCCGGGTCGTATCCGGCGGCCTCCATGGCGGCGGGCAGGGTGATGCCGTCGCCGTCGCGGAGCTGCCGGGCGTCGGCGGGGGTGAGGCGGCCGGTGGCGAGGCGGGAGCCGACGCAGGCGAGGCCGAAGCGGGCGCCCTCCTCGTCGCCGAAGTTGACCAGGGCGATGGGGCGGGTGGGGACGGCGCCCCGGTCGAGGAGCCGGTCGAGGGCGGCGAAGGCGGAGACGACGCCGAGGGGGCCGTCGAAGGCGCCGCCGTCGGGTACGGAGTCGAGGTGCGAGCCGGTGACGACGGCCTGGCCGGGGCCGGCCTCGGCCCACCCGGAGACGCCGTACCAGGCCCACTGGTTGCCGTTGCGGTCGACCTCGTGGGCGAGGCCGCGCAGCTCGGCCTGGTCGCGGAACCAGGCGCGGCACTCGCGGTCGGCGCCACCCCAGGCGTAGCGCCGGTAGCCGCCGCTCGCGCGGTGGCGGCCGAGAGGGGCGAGCTCGCGCCACATGGTGAGGAAGTCGGGGGCCTGGCGGGCGGTGCCCGTCGGGCTCGCGGGGCGGGGGTGGGACACCAGGGGTCTCCTCCGGAGGGGGCCGGCCCGCACCCTGTTCATTCACGAGCCGTTCCGCTGAATATAGCTAGTCAGTCCGGGTGCGTCAGCCCCGGCGCCCTGGCCTCGGGCGCGTCGCGATGGTTGCCTGACCCTCATGGGTGATCACCAGAGCGACCTCAGCCACCTCACCGAGCGCCCCGGCGCCACCGGCGCCAACGAGCCGCGGTCCCGCGCCGCCCGCCGCGACCGCGCAATCCGCGCCGCGGTCGCCCAGGGCCTGGTCGGCCCGGACCAGCCGCTCGCCGGACTCCTCGACGTCACCGGCATCCGCGCCTCGGCGGCCGCCCTGCACGACGCCTTCGACGCCGTCACCGCTCCCGGCACACCGGTGCTGCACGCCTTCGCCGTCAAGGCCACGCCGCTCGTCCCGGTGCTGCGGCTGCTGGCCGAGGCGGGCATCGGCGCCGAGGTCGCCTCCCCCGGCGAACTGGCCCTCGCCACCGCCGCGGGCATTCCGCCCGAGCGGATCGTCCTGGACTCCCCCGCCAAGACCCCGGCCGAGATCCGCGAGGCGCTGCGCCTGGGCGTCGCCCTCAACGCCGACAACCCGCAGGAACTGGAGCGCCTCGACGCCATCCTGGACGGCACCACGCCCTCCTCCCCGGTCGGCGTACGCGTCAACCCGCAGGTCGGCGGCGGCACCATCGGCGCCCTCTCCACCGCCACCCCCACCTCCAAGTTCGGCGTGGCCCTGCGCGATCCGGGCGCACGCGACTGGGTCCTGGACGCCTACGCCGCCCGCCCCTGGCTGACCCGGCTGCACGCCCACTCCGGCTCGCAGGGCATGCCGCTGGAACTCCTCGCCGAGGGGCTCGGCGCGCTGTACGAGCTGGCCGAGGAGATCAACGAGGCCGCCGGGCGCAAACAGATCGACACCCTGGACATCGGCGGCGGCCTGCCCGTCAACTTCGGCTCCGACGCGGACGACCCGAGCCACGCCGCGTACGCCGCGCTGCTGAGGAAGACCGTGCCCGGCCTCTTCGACGGCCGCTACGCCCTGGTCACCGAGTTCGGCCGCTCGCTGCTGGCCAAGCACGGCACGACCCTCGCCCGCGTCGAGTACACCAAGTCCGCGGGGACGCGCCCCATCGCCGTCACCCACGCCGGGGTCCAGGTCGCCACCCGCACCGTCTACAACCCCGACTCCTGGCCGCTGCGCATCGCCGCCTACGACGCCGAGGGCCGCCCCCGCACCGGCGACACCGTCGTCCAGGACGTGGCGGGCCCCGCCTGCTTCGCCGGCGACCTGCTCGCCACCGGGCAGCGCATGCCGCGCCTGCACCCCGGGGACTGGGCGGCGGCCCTGGACACCGGGGCGTACTACTTCGCCCACCACTACGCGTACAACAGCCTGCCCCGGCCCGCGGTGTACGGGTGGACGGAGGCGCCCGGCACCTCGGGTAAGGAGGCGGCGGTGCGCTTCGCGACGGTGCGGCCGGGGCAGACCGTGGCCGAGATCGTCGCCGAGGGCGGCGCGGCCCACCTGGACGGTCTCACCGGCCTGTCCTGAAGCGCCCTTCCGCGGCCGGGATCTTCGGTGCTTGTGCGGGTCCGGTCCGGGTAAGGAAGCCTCCATCACTCACCTGGGAGGACCCATGAGCGCCACCCGACCCGCCGGGGCGCCCGGCAACCCGCCCGAGGAGACGTCCGGTTCCCCCGCCGGGGAGCCGGCCCTCAAGCGGGCCATCGGCCCCAAGCTGCTGATCCTCTTCGTGATCGGCGACATCCTCGGCACCGGCATCTACGCCACCACCGGCAAGGTCGCCGGGAAGGTCGGCGGCGCGCTGTGGGTGCCGTTCGCCATCGGATTCGTGGTGGCGCTGCTGACGGCCGCCTCCTACGTCGAACTGGTCGGCAAGTACCCGAAGGCGGCCGGGGCGGCGCTCTACACCCAGAAGGCGTTCAAGGTCCCCTTCCTCACCTTCATCGTCGCCTTCATGGTGATGTGCTCGGGACTCTCCTCCGCCAGCGCCGCCGCGCTCGCCTTCAGCGGCGACTACATGAGCGAGCTGACCGCGGGCGCGCTGCCGCCCACCCTCATCGCCGTCGCCTTCGTCCTCATCCTCGCCGCGGTCAACCTGCGGGGCGTCGCCGAGTCGGTGAAGGTGAACGTCGTCCTCACCCTGGTCGAACTCAGCGGCCTCGCCGTGATCCTGGGGATCGGGGCGTACGCGGTGACGACCGGCGGGGGTGAGCCGTCCCGGCTGGTCGAGTTCGAGTCGAGCGGGACCGGGTTCGCGCTGATGACCGGGGTGCTGGGTGCCACGGCCCTCGGCTTCTTCGCCTTCGTCGGCTTCGAGGACTCGGTCAACATGGCCGAGGAGACCAAGGATCCGGCCCGCACCTTCCCCCGGGCCATCTTCATCGGCGTCGCGGTGACCGGGGTCCTCTACATCCTGGTGGCGCTGGTCTCCTCGCTCCTGGTCGACACGGGGACGCTCGCCGGGTCGGACGGACCGCTGCTGGAGGTGGTCAAGGCGGGCGGGGTGCAGTTCCCGTCCCAGCTCTTCGCCCTGATCGCGCTGTTCGCCGTCACCAACTCGGCGCTGATCAACATGATGATGGCCTCGCGGCTCTGCTACGGCATGGCCAACGAACGCATCCTGCCGCGCGTCATGGGGCGGGTCCTGCCGAGGCGCCGGACGCCGGTGGTCGGCATCGTCTTCGTCACCCTCCTCGCCCTCGGGCTGGTCCTCACCGGCGAGATCGAGGGGCTCGGCGACACCACGTCCTTCCTCCTCCTCTGCGTCTTCGCCGTCGTCAACGTCGCCGTGCTCGTCCTCCGCAAGGACCGTGTGGAGCACGCGCACTTCCGGGTGCCCACCGCCCTCCCCGTCCTCGGCGCCGTCACCGCCCTCGTCCTCGCCAGCCCCCTCGCCGACCGCCCCGCCGACGTCTACGTCCGCGCCGGCGTCCTCGTCCTCCTGGGCACCGCCCTCTGGGCGCTCAACAAGCTGGCGATGCGGCGGGCGTGGGGCGCGAAGGGGTGAAGGGGTGAAGGACGAGAAGCCCGGCCGGCCCTGAGGCAGGCCGGGCGCGCGTCGACGGCCCTCAGGGGCAGGGGGGCTCCCGGAACCGGGAGGCCGCCGAGCCTCCATGCCGGAGGCCTCCTTACTCCACCTCCTGCGGATACCGCAGTCCGACGATGTCCCGCACCGTGTCCAGCGTCCCCATGACCTCCCAGGCTCCGCCAGAGCGGCACCAGCGCCGACTGGGTGGCTCCCTCGCGCAGGCAGCGCGTCACCTCTCTCGCCTGGGGGACGTACCCGTTGCCGGCCTCCGCCTGGGCCTGGACCACCTCGGGCGCATGGCCGCTCCGGTGCAGCACCAGCCGGAGCGGGCGATAGAAGTCGCCCGGGGTCTCGATGCGCCCCCGGGTTCCGTGGACGACGGCCGCGCGGGCGCTGTCCGCCTCAAGGGAGCACGACAGCACGGCCATGGCGCCGTCGGCGTACCCGAGGACCATGCCGGTCGTCTCGTCCACCCCCTCCGGTCCCAGGTGGGACCAGGCGGTCACCTGGTCGGGCCGGCCCAGGACGAGATGGGCCAGCGAGACCGGGTAGGTGCCCAGGTCGAGCAGGGCCCCGCCGCCGGAGTACGGGGCGCGGAGCCGGTGGCCCGAAACGCGGGGGGCTCGCGCGCCGAAGTCGGCGTGGACGGAGCGGCCGGCGCTGAGGCCAAAGAGAGCCCGGCCGGCGCCTGAGGCCATCGCACCCCGCCGCGGAGGCGGGCAGGTTGGCGAACCTTAACGCCCCGAACGCAAGTACCCCTGGAAAATGCCAGAACTTCCCCGAGCCCCCACCACCATGCGTAGCCTCGTGCTCACACCCCCAGCCGCACCCCACGTCCGGGAGGAACCCCCGCATGCCCGGAATCGACGAGTGCCTGCTCGGCATCATGAAACTCCCCGGAGCCCGCGGCGCAGCCGTCGTCGACTGGACGAGCGGGCTCGCCCTGGGCACCATCGGCGAGTCCCCCAACGACGACCACGAGGCGACCGCAGCGGAGACCGCCGAGGTCGCCCGCATGGCCGCCGAACAGCCCGCGTTCGCCCTGGAGTCGGCGCGCGAGCCCACCCGGCCGGAGGGCGAGACGGTCCCCGGCCTGGAGGACGTCATCGTCACCTCCCGAGCCGGCTACCACATCCTCCGCTTCGTCGAGACGGACTTCGACAGCAGCGTCTTCGTCCACCTCTGGCTGGACCGCTCCGACGGAAACCTGGCCCTCGCCAGGATCCGCCTCGGCGAACTGGCGGAGCGGCTGGTCCTGGCATGAGACCCCCCGCCTCCCCCGCCGCCCCCTTACCCTCGGTCTCCCCGATGCTCCAGCGCCTCGCCGACGAGCGGGCCACCGGCGCGCTGATGCGCGACCGCGGCACGCTCTACCTGGCGGACGGCCAGGTGGTGCACGCGGAGTCCCCGGCGACCCCGGGCATCGACGTCCTGCTGACGGCCGGCGGCACGCTGCCGAAGGCCGGCTGGTGGGAGGCGGTGGCGGCGGCCGGGGCGCGGCAGCGGGTCGCCGCGTACCTGGTGGACAGCGGCCGGGTGCCGGGCGGCGCGCTGGAGCTGTGCCACCTCGGCGCCCTGTACGACGCGGCGTTCTTCGCCCTGGCCCCGACCAGCGCCCCGGCCCGCTTCCGCTACGGCGTCTCGCACTGGATCGGCCCCGTGCGCCCGGTCCCGGCCCGCTCGGTGGAGCGCGAGACGCTGCGCCGCCGCGAACTGCTGGACCGCATCTGGCCGGACGCCACGGTGGACACCGCCCCCCTGGTCCGCCTCACCGAGGCGTCCGACCTCCCGCTGACCCCGCGCCGCCGTGCCGTGCTGGAGGCGGTCGACGGCACCCGCACGGCCGCCGCGATCGCCCTAGGGCTGGGCCGCTCGGCCTTCCACACCCTGGTGGACGTACGGCGGCTGGCCGCGGCGGGCGCGATCGACGCCCTGCGGACGTACGGCCGCCCCGACGACGCCTCGCCCGGCCCGCACCCCGGGTCCCCCGTCCTCCCCGAGGTGACGGCCGACCCGGACATCGCCCTGCTGCGCCGGCTCCGAGACGCCCTGGAGGTCCTGTGATACGCGCGCGCCGACAGCGTGCCGAGAGGAGACAACTGATGGCTGCCGAGGCGGAAGTCCTCGACGAACTCCAGCGGCTGCGGGCCCGCGTCCCGCTGCTCTCGGGGGCCCTGGCGGCCTCGGCCGACGGCCTGGTCCTCGCCCAGGACACCGCCGGGGTCGAGGCCGAGAGCCTCGCCGCCCTGACCGCCGCCGCCCTCGGCGTCGCGGTCCGCCTGACCGACGCCACCGCCCGCGGCTCCTTCCGCGAACTCCTCGTACGCGGCGAGAAGGGGTACGTGGCGACGTACGCGGCGGGCTCCTCGGCGGTGCTGACCCTGCTCGCCGAGGACCGCATCAACGTGGGCCGCCTGCATCTGGAGGGCCGCCGCGCCGGAGCCCGGATCGGCGCCCTGGTCGACGCGGCCCTGGAACGCGCGGCCGCCCCGCAGCCCCGTACCGAGCCCGCCCGCGCCGGTCTCCCGGCCCGCCCGGCGGCGCCGCCGCAGGTCGCGGGCCCGGCCCCCGGCACCCCACCGGGCGCCCTGCCCCGGCGTCCCGTATGACACCCCCCGGAACCCGACCGAAGTCCCCGGCCGCCCCGGCCGGCGGCGTACCGCGGAAGCAACCGAAGAAGAAGAGGACTGCACCCATGGCGAACACCGAAACGGCCCTGAAGGAAGCGATGAGCGGCATCGAGGGCGCCACCGGCGTCGCCCTCGTCGACTACACGAGCGGCATGGCGCTGGGCACCCTCGGCGGCGGCAAGGACTTCAACCTGGAGGTCGCGGCGGCGGGCAACACCGACGTGGTCCGCGCCAAGCTCCGCACCATGGAGCACCTGGGGCTGAAGGAGGAGATCGAGGACATCCTGATCACCCTCAGCGGCCAGTACCACCTGATCCGGCTGCTCAAGTCCCGCGGCGGCAACGGCCTGTTCCTGTACCTGGTGCTGGACGCGGCCCGCGCCAACCTCGCGATGGCCCGCCACCAGCTCCGCCGCATCGAGGCCGAGCTGGAGGTCTGAGCCGCGACCGGGTACGGACGCGGGCGGGGCGCACCTTGGAGGCCGGCACCCCCGTGGCACGCCCCGCCCGACCCGTCGTACGCGCCGCCCGGCGCGGCCGGCGCTCAGCGCCGCTTGCCGCCCCCGGGCGCCGCGTCCCCGGCCCGCAGCCCGGTCGTCCACAACCGGGTCGCCTTCGCGCCCAGCGGGCCGCCCGCGCCCCGGCCGAGCGCGTCGGCGGCGGTCCACAGCAGCGCGTCGCCGGCCTCCTCGACCCGCCCGGTCCTGCGGGCCCGCAGCCACAGCCCCGTGCCCCATCCGGCGAGCAGCATCCCGCCCGCCGCGGGGAGGACGAAGGCGCTGCCGAGGGCGGCGGCGAAGGCGAGCGCCAGCCACCAGGCGTGGCCGCGCCGCCAGTTGCGTACCGTCACGGAGCGGGCCTGGAGGATGTCGGCGCGGGCGGCGCGTTCCGCGTCCTGTGCCAGCGCGGCGGCCCGGCCACCGCGCACCAGCGGGACGAGCACGGCCGCCAGCAGGAAGAGCAGGGCTCCGACGAGGACACCGATGCGGCGCCCGGTCAGCCCGTCCGGGATCAGCCCGACGCCCGCGGCGATCGCCCCGAGCCACCACAGGGGTGCCGATCCGGCCCGTTGGACCACCGCCACCCGTACCAGTCCCCGCGCTCCGCGTCTCAACTCCCGCTCCTCCCGGTCGCGTCGTCCCCCGGCCGTCGGGGGCGGATGTGGAGCCGGAGGTTACCGGCCTTTCGTGAGACGCGGGTGAGAAACGGGCACGCCGCCCGCCGCCGGGCGGTGCGCCGGAGCTACTCGGCGAAGAGCCCCCGCTCGGCCGCGCGCGCGTCGAACCGCTCCAGCTTGGCCTGCGCGTCGGGCAGCGCGTCGCACATCGCCTCCAGCAGCACCCGGCCGAGCAGCATCGGCGCGCAGGCGGTGTCGAAGGCGAGACCGGTCCCCACCGCGCCCGGGATGAGCACGTCGGAGTGGGCCGCGACCGGTGCGAACGCCGAGTCGGCCACCGTCACCACGTTCAGCCCGCGCTCGCGGGCGTACGCCAGCGCCTCCACCACCTCGCGCGGGTGGCGGGGCAGCGCGAAGCAGAGCAGCGCTGAGGCCCCGGCGAGCCGTGCGGCGTCGATCCGGTCGACCAGCATGGTGCCGCCCTCCTCCAGCAACCGCACGTCCGGATGGACCTTGGCGGCGAAGTACGCGAAGCCGTACGCCTGGGAGGCGGCCGCCCGCAGCCCCAGCACCGGCAGCGGCCGTGAGCCGGCCAGCAACCGCCCGGCCCGCTCCAGCGGCGCCGGGTCGGCGAGGAACTCGGCGAGCCGCCGCAGGTTGGCGATCTCCCCCTCGACGGCCTGCTGGTAGCCGTTGGCCTCGGCGGGCGCGGCCGCGGAGGCGGGGGCGCGATCACGCAGGTCGCGCCGGAGCGCCGGGTAGCCGTCGAAGCCGAGGGCGACCGCGAACCGGGTCACGGAGGGCTGGCTGACCCCGGCCAGCTCGGCCAGCTCGACGCTGGACAGGAAGGGCACCTCGTCGGCGTGGCGCACCATGCAGTGCGCGATCCTGCGCTGCGTGGGCGTCAGCCGACGGCCCTCGAAGAGCCCCTGGAGCCTCCCGGCCGGGCTGTGGGTCATCTGTCGCGTCCCCTCGGAACTCGCCGCCATTCACCGCTCATGCGCTGTGCATGACTCTATACAGCGTGCGGGGCCCGGGCGGAGCCGGGCATCTCGGCGGCGACCAGGCCGAAGGTGGCTGAGTCACGGCTTCCCGTTCCGCTTCAAGACGGCCTCAATCGCCGGCCGGGCTCGGTTTGCCCCCAGGGGGCGTCTGCCGCCCTAGGGGATGTCCGCAACGTCCCACCCCGGGTCGAGCGGGGATTCCTGCCCGTCGACGGGAGTGCGTACGCCCATGGCCACGCCCTCCCCGGCGCCCGACGGGAGGGAATCACTGACGGGAATCCCGAAGCTGCCTGTGAATGCGAGGAGTTGAGACATGCCAGGCATGATGGAGCAGCCCACTGACAAAAGTCGGGCGACGCCTGGAGAGAGGGTGCGCGGGGACCGCCGCACCCCCCGGGCGGAGCCCAGGAGGGCGGGACGACGGCGGTCCCCGCGAGGGACGGGCGCCGGGTCAGGGCCGGGCGCCGCGTCCACGGGCGTCGTCGGAGGTCCGGGAGCCGCTCCGGAGGTCCGTGACGCCGTTCGCGTGCCGGCGAGGTGGTCCATCGCCCCCGGGTGGTCCCGGTGGTCGTGTTCCGTCCCTGCCGACATCCACCAATGTGCCGGACGCGTGTTAACCGGGTGCTGCGCCGACGTGTCGGGCTCGTACCACTTGTGCGAAGGCGAGCGCGGACCGCTCCCGGGCACCCCGGGGAGCGGTCCGCGCCGGGGGTCACTTGACGGCGGCGCCGGCCGAGCGGGCGAGGAAGGAGAGCAGGTCCTGGCGGCTGACGACGCCGGTGGGCTTCCCCTCGACCAGCACGATCGCGGCGTCCGCCTTGCCGAGGACGGCCATCAGGTCGGCGACCGGCTCGCCGGAGCCGACCTGCGGCAGCGGGCGCGACATGTGCTTCTCCAGCGAGTCGTCCAGGGCGGCGCGGCTGGCGAAGAGGGCGTCGAGCAGTTCGCGCTCGACGACCGAGCCGACGACCTCGGCGGCCATCACGTCGGGGTGGCCCGCGCCCGGCTTGACGATCGGCATCTGCGAGACGCCGTACTCGCGCAGCACATCGATGGCCTCGCCGACGGTCTCCTCGGGGTGCATGTGGACGAGGGAGGGCATGGCTCCCTCCTTGTCGCGCAGCACGTCGCCGACGCGGGGCTCGTCGCCGCCCTGGTCGAGGAAACCGTAGTCGTTCATCCACTCGTCGCTGAAGATCTTCGAGAGGTAGCCGCGGCCGCTGTCCGGCAGCAGGACGACGACCACGTCGTCGGGGCCGAGCTCGCGGGCCACCTCCAGCGCGGCGACGACCGCCATGCCGCAGGAGCCGCCGACCAGCAGGCCCTCCTCCTTGGCGAGGCGGCGGGTCATCTGGAAGGAGTCCTTGTCGGAGACCGCGACGATCCGGTCGGTGATGTCCCGGTCGTAGGCGGTCGGCCAGAAGTCCTCACCGACACCCTCGACCAGGTACGGACGGCCGGAGCCGCCGGAGTAGACCGAGCCCTCGGGGTCCGCGCCGACCACCCGCACGGCGCCGTCGCTGACCTCCTTCAGGTAGCGGCCGGTGCCGGAGATGGTGCCGCCGGTGCCGATGCCCGCCACGAAGTGGGTGATCTTCCCGTCCGTCTGCTCCCACAGCTCAGGGCCGGTCGAGTGGTAGTGGGAGAGCGGGTTGTTCGGGTTGGAGTACTGGTCGGGCTTCCACGCGCCCGGCGTCTCCCGGACCAGCCGGTCGGAGACGTTGTAGTACGAGTCCGGGTGCTCCGGGTCGACGGCGGTCGGGCAGACCACCACCTCGGCGCCGTACGCCCGCAGAACGTTGATCTTGTCCAGCGAGACCTTGTCGGGGCAGACGAAGATGCACTTGTACCCCTTCTGCTGCGCCACGATGGCCAGGCCGACCCCAGTGTTTCCGCTGGTCGGCTCGACGATCGTGGAGCCGGGACGGAGCAGTCCGCGCTCCTCGGCGTCCTCGATCATGCGCAGGGCGATGCGGTCCTTCACGGAACCGCCGGGGTTGAAGTACTCGACCTTGGCCAGGACCGTCGCCTGGATTCCCTCGGTCACGTTGTTGAGCCTGACCAGCGGGGTGTTGCCGACCAGATCGACCATCGAGTCGTGGATGTGCACCGTTGTCTCCGGGCGTCGATGAACTGCGTAACGCAGGGCTGTATGGGTGCGCACAGCGTAAGCCGCCCGGGCCCCCCGGCGTGGCCGCCGGGGATTGGCGCACGGTCCCGGCGGGGCACAGTGTGGGTGTACGGCTACGAGGAGGTGGCTGCCGGTGATGTCGAGGGCGAGGGTGGCACGGCGGATCGCGGCGGGCGCGGCGTACGGCGGCGGCGGCATCGGACTGCTCGGCGTGGCCGGCGTCGGGGTGCTGCTGGCCGAGGCGCAGCTGGCCAAGCGCTCCGTGGGAAGCCAGGGGAACGGGGCCGCGCCGCCGCGCGCCGACGGGGTGTACGGGAGGGCCTTCGGCATCCGGCCCGACGGGGAGCCGCCGCTGGAGCCGCTGCGGTTCCTGATGCTGGGCGACTCGACCGCGGCAGGGCAGGGGGTGCACCGGTCCCGGCAGACCCCGGCCGCGCTGCTCGCCAGCGGGCTCGCCGCCGTCGCGGAGCGGCCGGTGGAGCTGCGGAACGTGGCGGTGCCCGGGGCCCGCTCCGACGACCTCGACCGGCAGGTGTCGCTGGCGCTGGCCGACGGCGGGTGGGTGCCCGACGTCTGCGTGCTGATGGTCGGCGCCAACGACGTCACCCACCGCATGGCCGCCACCGAGTCGGTACGGCTGCTCGCCTCGGCGGTACGGCGGCTGCGCACGGCCGGGGCCGAGGTGGTCGTCGGGACCTGCCCCGACCTCGGCACCATCGAGCCCGTCTACCAGCCGCTGCGCTGGCTCGCCCGGCGGGCCTCGCGGCAGCTGGCGGCCGCCCAGACCATCGGGACGGTGGAACAGGGCGGGCGAACCGTCTCCCTCGGCGACCTGCTCGGGCCCGAGTTCGCACAGAACCCGCGCGAACTGTTCGGTCCAGACAACTACCACCCCTCGGCGGAGGGGTACGCGACAGCGGCGATGGCGGTGCTCCCCACCCTCTGCGCCTCGCTGGGACTCTGGCCCGAGAGCGAGCGCCCGGAGCCCGCCCGCGACGAGGGCTTCCTGCCCGTGGCCCGCGCCGCCGCCCGCGCCGCCTCCGAGGGCGGCACCGAGGTCACCGCGGCCGGGGGGCCGCGCGGTCCCCTCGCCCTCCTCAAGCGCCGACGCCGCCGTCGCATCGCCCACGAGTCCTCCCCCGAAACCGTCCCCGAGGCCGGCGCCCACCCGGGCCAACCGAGCTGACCCCCTGCCCTGGCCTCAAGCGCCGGCCAGGCTAAATCCAGCCCGGCCGGCGCTTGAGGCCAGCGGTGGCCGGCACAGGAAAGCCGGACCCCAGCCGATACAGCCCAACCGGCGCCTGAGGCACCCCCTGACTCGGCCCAGCGGCCATGAGCAAGCGCTTAGAAAGTGCGGCCCGTGTCACAGCGCAGGGTGGGTGACCCGGCGCGTTACGTACGGGTAGCTTCCGCAGGGAAGCCTTGCCCCCGTACTGAGGAGCCGCCCGATGCCCGAAGCCGTGATCGTCTCTGCCGCCCGCTCCCCCATCGGCCGCGCCTTCAAGGGCTCCCTGAAGGACGTACGCCCGGACGACCTGACCGCCCACATCATCGAGGCGGCCCTGGCCAAGGTCCCTGAGCTGAACCCTCGTGACATCGACGACCTGATGCTCGGCTGCGGCCTCCCCGGCGGCGAGCAGGGCAACAACCTGGGCCGGATCATCGCCGTCCAGATGGGCATGGACCACCTGCCCGGCTGCACGGTGACCCGCTACTGTTCCTCGTCCCTCCAGACGAGCCGCATGGCCCTGCACGCCATCAAGGCCGGCGAGGGCGACGTCTTCATCTCGGCCGGTGTCGAGACGGTCTCCCGTTTCGCCAAGGGCAACTCCGACTCCCTCCCCGACACCCGCAACCCGGTCTTCGCCGAGGCGGAGGCCCGTACGGCCGCCGTCGCCGAGCAGGGCGCGGACTCCTGGCACGACCCGCGCGAGGACGGCAAGCTGCCCGACGCGTACATCGCGATGGGCCAGACCGCCGAGAACCTGGCCCGGCTGAAGGGCGTCACCCGCGAGGAGATGGACGAGTTCGGCGTCCGCTCGCAGAACCTCGCCGAGGAAGCCATCAAGAAGGGCTTCTGGGAGCGCGAGATCACCCCGGTCACCACCCCGGACGGCACCGTGGTGAGCCAGGACGACGGCCCGCGCGCCGGCGTCACCCTGGAGGGCGTGCAGGGCCTGAAGCCCGTCTTCCGCCCCGACGGCCGGGTCACCGCGGGCAACTGCTGCGCGCTCAACGACGGCGCCGCCGCCCTGGTGATCATGTCCGACACCAAGGCGCGCGAGCTGGGCCTGACCCCGCTGGCCCGGATCGTCTCCACCGGCGTCTCCGGCCTCTCCCCCGAGATCATGGGCTACGGCCCGGTCGAGGCGAGCAACCAGGCGCTCCGCCGGGCGGGCCTGACCATCGACGACATCGACCTCGCCGAGATCAACGAGGCGTTCGCCGCCCAGGTCATCCCCTCCTACCGCGACCTCGGCCTGCCGCTGGAGAAGGTCAACGTCAACGGCGGCGCCATCGCCGTCGGCCACCCCTTCGGCATGACCGGTGCCCGCATCACCACCACCCTCATCAACAGCCTCCAGTTCCACGACAAGCAGTTCGGTCTGGAGACGATGTGCGTGGGCGGCGGCCAGGGCATGGCCATGGTCATCGAGCGCCTGAGCTGACCACCGGCGAAGCACCCGGAAGACCCACGGAGGGTGGCCCCGCGCGTACGCCGGGCCACCCTTCGCAGGTGGTGAGGGGGGCACAGTGGAAGCATCACCTCCACCCCTCCCGCCCCTCCTCCATTCTGTGATCCAATCTCCCCCAGGATGTGACCTATATCCCGGGGGTATGGCGTTTCCGCAGGTCAATATGGGTTGAGGAGGATCGCCCCACCCAAAGACCTGTCCCTTTCGTGACGTAATGCACTGACAGCCGGATGGTTCGCCCTTCAAGCTGATGTAGGAAGTCGGGGACCGACTCGAACCGGGAGTACGTCAGTGAGCGCCATGACCCTTGCCCTGCTGATCGCCCTCGCCGCCGCCGTGGTGGCCGTGGGGGCTGTCGCCCTGCACGCCGTGCACGGGCTGCGCCGGCAGATCGCGGCGCTCCGCGCCGAGCTCCGCGCCATCCACACCGGCCGCGCCACCGTCCCGGCCGCGCGGGCCGACGCGGACGGCATTCGCGAGGCCGTCGCCGAGGCACTCGCCGAGGAGCGCGAGCGCGAGCTGGCCGAGGCCCGCGCGTTCTGGGCGGCGCAGGAGGCGCGGGACGCCTCGGACGCGCCCTCGCTCCTGGGCGGCCTGCACGGCCTGGTCGACGACCTGTTCATCCCGCGCCAGGCGGACCTGGCCGGGCTGGACGCGCTGGACGCCGCCGAGGCCGCGCCGCCGGTCCCGGCCGCCGAGCCGGAGGAGGACTCCCCCGAGCTGGCCGCCGCCCGCCGCCGCCACCCCTCGCACCCGGACTTCGTCCCGGTCCGCCCCACACCGGTGGAGCGCGAGGTGACCGGGGACGACCACGAGACGACGGTGGCGGTGCTGGAGGAGCTGGCGGAGGCCCGCACGGCGCTGGCCGACGTGCGGCCCGGCCCGCTGGGCACCCTCGACGTCTACGTCTTCGCCGACGGCACCACCCTCTGCATGACCCCGGGCCACCGGGAGACGGCCGAGCTGCTGGCCGGGTCGCTGCGGGCCGGTGAGACGCCGGTGCTGCTGGGCGGCTCCGGGGTCTCGGGCGCGTACGCGCTGACCTTCTCCTGCGGCGAGGACAACGTCTACCTGCTGGCCGACCGCGTCATAGCCTCCGTCTGAGCCCCGCGGCCCGTCCCTGACGGGCCCTCTCCCCCAGTCCGCGTCCCGTCTCCGGGGCGCGGACTTCGCGTGTCCGGCGCGGGGCCACCGGGGGCCGCGTACGCCCGGTCAGATCCCGGCCCGCTCCCGGGCCTCGGCGACGCGCGCCACGGCCGCCTCCAGCGCCTCCTGGCCGGGCAGGACGAGGGCGAGGTCGTGGGCGGCGACGGTGACCTGGTCGGCGACGGCGAACATCCCGGCGTCGGGCATCACCCGCACCTCACCGGCGGGCTCCTCCAGGCGCTGGGCCCGGGCGGAGAGCTCCCGGGCCAGTTCCAGGGCCTCGGCGGCGGCGCCGCGCTGGAGCTTGCTCTGCGGGGCGGCCCGCAGGCGGTCGGCGAACTGGTCCACGGCGCTGGTCAGCGGGGTCGTATCAAGCACACCACCGACCCTATGCCCTGGGCGGGAACGGCGAAGCGCCCCGCGGAGAGCTCCGCGGGGCGCTTCGTGGTGTGCGGCGACTGCCGTCCTGCCGTCAGTCGTCACCCTGGAGGATGGCGATGAGACGCAGGAACTCCAGGTAGATCCAGACCAGGGTCAGGGTCAGGCCGAAGGCGGCCAGCCAGGACTCCTCGCGCGGAGCACCGTAGGCGATGCCGTCCTCGACCTGCTTGAAGTCGAGGGCGAGGAAGCAGGCACCGAGCAGGACGCCGATGATGCCGAAGATGATGCCGAGGCCGCCGCTGCGGAAGCCGAGGCCGTCACCGCCGCCGAAGACGGCGAAGAGCAGGTTCACCGCCATGAGGAGCACGAAGCCCATCGCGGCGGCCATCACGAAGCCGTAGAAGCGGCGGTTGACGCGGATCCAGCCGGCCTTGTAGGCGACGAGGACCGCGGTGAAGACCGCCATGGTGCCGATCACGGCCTGCATGGCCGCGCCGTTGGCGATGTAGTTGTCGACGACGTTGCTCACGACGCCGAGGAAGACACCCTCAAGGGCCGCGTACGCCAGGATCAGCGCGGGCGAGGCCTTGCGCTTGAACGACTGGACGAGCGCCAGCACCATCGCGACGAGACCGGCGCCGATGGCGATGCCGTACGACTTGCCCATGTTGGCCGGGTCGATCGGCAGGAACCACCAGGCGAGGGCGGCCGTGACGATCAGCGTGCCGAGGGTCGTCGCCGTGCGCATGACGACGTCGTCCATCGTCATACGGTCGGTGGTGGGCGCCTGGACGCCGTACTGGTCCTGCGCGTACGGGTTGGCGTACGTCTGCTGGTCGCCCTGGGCGTACGGGTTCTGACCCGCGTAGGGGTTGCCACCCGCGTACGGGTTGCCCTGCTGCGTTCCAACGGCGGGGCCCCCGGCCTGCGGCGCCGCGTTGAACTGCGCGTGGCCGTTGTCGCGGCTGAACCCCCGTCGCGAGAAGACCGGGTTGCTGCTCCTCATCTCACTCCTCCGTGGCCACCCTGCGTGGCCTTGGCCCAAGAGTAATGGGTGGGCAAAAGAATGACCCTACTGCTTGGGAAGGATCTTTCCTCGCTCTTGACCGAAATCCCCCGGGGTCAAACCCCCGAAGCGGGCGCTCCCGGGCAACTCGCCGCACCCCCGTCCGAGGCATGTCGCCGCAGGCGGGGAAGGGTACGCACGGAGGACGCGCGGACCGTGGGCGACGGTTGCGCGCGGGGGCGGACCCGGCCGGGCGGCAGCCGGGTGACGTTCACCTCACGGCGTCCGGGAATGCGCCGGGCGGGGCAGCCCGCGTCACGCCTCCGGCTTCAGCGGGGCGAACGGCGTCAGGGAGAAGATGAACTCCACCGGCACGTCGAAGTAGGCGGCGATGCGCAGCGCGAGGTGGAGGCTGGGGCTGTACTCGCCCCGCTCCAGGTAGCCGATGGTCTGGTAATGGACGCCGAGGGCGTCGGCGAGCTGGCGGCGCGTGACGTGGCGTTCGACGCGGAGCATCGCGATGCGGTTGTGGACCGGGTCCGGCGCGGCGCCCGCGCCGGACCCGGTCCCCTCCGTACGGGGTGTCACCTGCGGCTCACCTCAGACCCGCTGGAGCGCTGTCTCCCGGCGGGCGGACACCGCGGCGCCCGACTCCCTGCGGGCCATCCGGCGCAGCAGCACCGGCGCCAGGAGGAGTCCGACCAGGGCCCAGGCCCCGAGGACCGCGTAGCTCTCCCACACCTGCCAGCTTCCGTTGATCTCTCCCGCCGCGGCGGCGTCCGGCAGCATCGCCGACCGCAGGCCGTGCCCCAGCCAGTAGAGCGGGAAGACCTGCGCCACTCCGGCCAGCCAGCCGGGCAGCAGCGACAGCGGGACGAAGGTACCGGAGATCCCGACCAGGCCGCCCATCGCCAGGAACCCCCAGCCGCCCAGCGTGCGCGGGTTCTTGACCAGCGAGCCGATGGCGAAGCCGAGCGGGGTGGAGGCGAGGACCCCGAGCAGCAGCAGCGAGGCCGCGTGCGGCACGCCCCACAGGCCGCCGGACCAGCCGTCGTCGAGCAGGATGAGGCCGGGCACCAGCAGCAGGGTGAGGGAGAAGCAGACCTCCAGCGCGGCCCGGGTGCTCTGCCCGACGACGTAGCCGGTGGTGCCGTGCGGCAGCGACTTGGCGCGCAGCAGGGTGCCGTCCTCGCGCTCGGTGGCGACGGCGGTGGCCAGCCCGAAGAGCGCGGCGAAGATCATCGTGAAGGCGAGCACGCCGGGCAGCATGAGCGCGCCCGAGCTGATCCCGGTCGTCTCGTCGATGCTGTTCCGGTTGCGGAGGATGATGAAGAGGAAGACGGCCGAGCCGACGACGTAGTACGTCAGGTCGGTCGGGGTGCGCAGGGAGTTCACGAACTCGGTGGTCCCTCGGCGGACCCCTGGCCCGTACCCCTTGCCCCAGGCGAACCGGGCGGCTCCCGCCTCCCGCCCGTCCTGCTGGCTCACTGCCTCGCTCATGCCGGCTCCCCCGTCCGTTCCTTCGCCGCCGCGGCGCCCGGCGCCCGTCCGGACCCTTCCTCGTCCAGGAGCGGGCCCCGCTGCTCCTGGCCCGCCTCGCTCTGCGCGACCATCCGCAGGTAGGTGTCCTCCAGGCTGGCCCGGCGCACCTCCAGCTCGGTGACCTCCTCGCCGTGCCGCGCGAACAGCTCGCGGGTGAACCGCGTGCCGTCCGGCGTCAGGTGCACCTCGCGGACCCCGTTCCGTGTCCAGCGGACCTCGTCCTCGCCCGCGACCTGCCGGGCCAGTTGCTCCGCGCTGCCGTCGGCGACGATCTTCCCGCCGTCGAGGATGAGGATGCGGTCGGCGAGCTTCTCCGCTTCGGCGAGGTCGTGGGTGGTGAGCAGGACCGTGGTGTCCTCCAGGTCGGAGAGGGCGTGCACCAGGTCGTGGAAGTCGCTGCGCGCCTTCGGGTCGAAGCCGGTGGTCGGCTCGTCCAGGAAGAGCAGGCTCGGACGCCCGACGATGCCGACCGCGACGTCCAGCCGCCGCCGCTGACCGCCGGAGAGCGAGCCGACCCGCACCCCGGCCTTGTCGCTGAGCCCGACCCGCGCCAGCAGCTCGGGGACCTCGTACGGCCCCGGGTGCCCGTCGCGCCCGGCGTACGGCCGGTAGTACGAGGCGAACTGCTCCAGCAGGGCGCCGACCCGCCAGCGGCTGTGGTCGCGCCAGGACTGGAGCACCACGCCGACCCGCGAGCGCCAGGCGTCACCCCCGTGCAGCGGGTCCACGCCGAGCACGCGCACGTGCCCGGAGGAGGGCTGACGGAACCCCTCCATGATCTCGATGGTCGTCGTCTTCCCGGCGCCGTTGGGCCCGAGCAGCCCCAGCACCTCGCCCCGCCGGATCTCGAAGGAGACCCCGCGCAGTACGTCCTTCTCCCCGTACCGCATCCACAGATCCCGCACGTCGACGACGGCTTCCCCGCCGCCCGACCCGCGCCCACTCTCGAACGCCATCGTTCCCCCCCGTCCGTCCCGTCTTTCTTCTCCGTCTTGCCTCTGCGATGAAATGTAGCAGGAGTACTACATCTCTTCCAGGTTTTACTATCGTCCTCCCCAAGAGCGGGCAAAGCCGCTGTTCCGCGTGGCGGAGCCCCGCCCCGCCGCCTGGCCTGCGGCGATCTCGCGACCTGCGAGGACCGGCCCGCATCTCCCCGCCTCAGCCCGCATCAGCCCGCATCAGCCCGGACTGACCCCCGTCCGTGCGCACGCGTGCGCACCGAGTGCGCACAGCGCCCGCCCACCAGGCGGAGGCCAAGGCCAGCACCACCCGCGCCGCTCCGGTCCGGGAGTCGGCTGATCTACGCCCCCTGACTTCACGCCCGAGCCTGAACCAGCAGGGTCCCGATGTGGCCCGGCGTCGGCGCGTCGAGCACGGTCGCGGACGCGGTGGCGAAGCCCGCTGCGAGGAGCAGCCGCTCCCAGACCGCCGGCCGGAAACTGTAGCGGTAGGTGAACATCGCCGGGCCGGCGAACCCGCCTTTGTACATCCCCTGCGGCCCGTAGGCCCCGGGGACCGCCGGGGGGTGGGAGAAGACGAAGCGTCCGCCCGGATTCAGCCGGGCCCGGACGAGCGGGAAGAGCCGCCCCGGGTCGGTGAACCAGACGGCCCCGAAGACGCTGAACACGGCGTCGTACGTGCCCTCGTGGTGGGACAGGTACTCCAGGACTTCGCCCTGGCGGAACGTCGCGCCGGTCTCGGCCCAGCGCTCGGAGGTCTTCTCGACCATGACGGGCGAGAGGTCGAGCCCGTGCGCGTCGACGCCCGACGCGGCGAGATGGGCGAGGGCACGGCCGGTGCCGCAACCGATCTCCAGGACCGACGCAGGGGCGCCGAGGAGCTCGGGCCCCGGCCCGTGGCCGGCGTACTGAGTCCAGTGGAAGACCGGTTCGGCGTCCTCCTTGAAGGCGCTCTCGGCGTAGGCGTTCCACAACTCGGTCTCGGCGATGATGTCGTGAGGCACAGGCACGGTGAGGGCGGCTCTCTGTCGGTCGACGGGGAAGAGGGGGACGTGGGCCGCCGCCCTCAGCGCGAGGGCGGCGGCAGGACACGGGCGGTCAGTGGCTGTCGGGGACCTTGTTGTCGAACGGCGAACACTCGGCACCGTCGATCGCCCAGAGCTCATCATCGACCTGGAAGCCGTTACTGCGCAGGAAGTCCGCCGTCGCGCACCATCGTGTGGTCTCGGAGCAGGAGGGCGATCTCCCGGTCCCAGAGCGTCATTCCCGCTGTCGAGCACGTTGACGGTGAGGTGGCGGACAGCGGGCTGCACGGCGTTGAGGAGTTCGCGCGGGTCTCTGGTGCGGGTGGTCACTGAGTTGTCGAACGTGAGGGTCATGGTGGCGCCCTCCTGTCGTCGTCCGCCGTACGGACCTTGCGGCCCGCTTCCTCGTCGGCGAGAGGAAGCGGGAGTTCTCGGGGCCGTCTACGTCGCCCGCGCCTCGTCCCGCGCGGCGTGGTAGCGGCGGCCTTGGCTCGCAGTCGGTCGACACACCGCTCGCATCCGGGAGCCGCGCCACGATCGCCCCCACCCGCTCCATGTCCCGGGCCTCGCCGGTACCCCGGGGGCGCTCCTCCTGGCCGGCCCAGTCGTCCATGAAGTCCTCGACCCGGCCGGCCAGCCGCAGGGCCCCGCGCACACGCGCCAGACCACCGCGACCAGCCCGCCGAGGACAGTGAGGCCCCCGTCCGGCTGGCGCCCTCGCGCCACCGCACCGTGCAGCCGGTGATGTCCCCGCAGCGGTTCTTGCGCGCCTTCACGTATGCCATGGCGCGGGAGCACAAGGGGCGTGCGCGGACCGTGCGCGCACGCGCCGTGTGACAGGGTGGGTATCTACGCCATCCGCCCAGCTCAACGCGGTGTAGCGGAAGTGCCCGGAACCGGACTCGAACCGGTACGCCCGTGAAGGGCAGCGAGGTTTAAGCTCGCCGTGTCTGCATTCCACCATCCGGGCAAGCTGGGGGGCCGCATACGCGGTGTGAGCCTATCCGGACAAGTCACTCGGACAGCGGGCCCTCAAGCCGATGTTGTCTTATTTTATTGGCGCCTGAGGGTGCATCAGAACATCGCGCACTCCCCCCACACCGCCCTACGGCTGACGCTCCCCGAACCCGGCCGCAGAGCGGTCTCGCCGAGAATGACCGGAATGCAACCCAGGGACCGGCGAAGATCATTGCCTCCGTGGCGGGTTGGGCCGACGGGCGTCGCTGGGCCCAACCGACGGGCACCGGTACCGGGGTACGGGAAGGGCCACGAACACCACCGGAAAGCGTGATCAGGGTCTCGCGGGGGCACGCCTCCCGGCGCCCCGCGGGGCGCCCGGCTCAGGGGTGGTGGTCAGGGTCGGGTACGGGCGGCCCCTCATACCCAGGTATGACGGGAGGGGTCCCGGTCACCCCATGGAGTGGCACGCGAAAGGGAACTGGGGAGTGATGGCCCGCGCGGTCCGGGCGGGAAGGATGGACGCAGACCGTACAGACGACTCACCCCGGCCGCCGGACAGGGGTGGCTTGCCGTGCCTGCCCGCCGGGCAGACGGCCGGAGCCCCCGCGTCCGCCGCCCCACCGACAGGAGCTTTCCCGTGACCACCACCCCTCTGGCCTCCAGGTCCACCGAGGTGGCCGCCCGCGCCACCGAACTCAGCAAGGTGTACGGCACGGGTGAGACCCGGGTGGTCGCGCTGGACCAGGTCTCCATCGACTTCCGGCAGGGCGAGCTGACCGCGATCATGGGCCCGTCCGGCTCCGGCAAGTCCACGCTGATGCACTGCGTGGCGGGGCTGGATTCCTTCGACGGCGGCTCGGTCCGGATCGGCGCCACGGAGCTGGGGTCGCTGAAGGACAAGCAGCTCACGCAGTTGCGGCGGGACAAGATCGGCTTCATCTTCCAGGCGTTCAACCTGCTGCCGACGCTCACCGCCCTGGAGAACATCACCCTTCCGATGGACATCGCCGGGCGCAAGCCCGACCAGGCGTGGCTGGACCAGGTCATCGACATGGTCGGCCTCCGCGACCGCCTGAAGCACCGTCCGGCCCAGCTCTCCGGCGGCCAGCAGCAGCGCGTCGCGGTGGCCCGGGCCCTCGCCTCGCAGCCGGAGATCATCTTCGGCGACGAGCCCACCGGCAACCTGGACTCCCGCTCCGGCGCCGAGGTGCTGGGCTTCCTGCGCAACTCCGTGCGCACGCTGGGGCAGACGGTCGTGATGGTGACGCACGACGCGGTGGCCGCCTCGTACGCGGACCGGGTGGTCTTCCTGGCCGACGGCCGCATCGTCGACGAGATGCACCAGCCGACGGCCGACGGGGTGCTGGACCGCATGAAGGAGTTCGACGCGAAGGGCCGCACCAGCTAACCGGAACCACTCGCAGGCTCCCTCCGTCCCGCGCGGCCCGCCGGGCCCGCCCCTTCCTTCCCAGGACTCCTCATGTTCCGTACCGCCCTGCGCAATGTCCTTGCGCACAAGGCCAGGCTGCTGATGACCGTGCTCGCCGTGATGCTCGGCGTGGCCTTCGTCTCCGGCACCCTGGTCTTCACCGACACCCTCGGCAACGCCCTGCGCAACCAGTCCGCCAAGAGCTTCGACGACGTCGCCGTCTCCGTGCAGACCTACGCGGACCAGCGCGACCAGGAGAAGACCGGCATCGACGCCGCGACGCTGGAGAAGATCCAGGGGATCGACGGCGTGGCCGCGGCCCACGGCCGGGTCTCCGGCTTCGCGGGCGTCGCCGACCCGGACGGCAAGCTGATCGGCAGCGGCTGGTCCAACACCGGCGCCAACTTCGCCCCGGGCACGGACGGCAAGGACCCGCAGTACACCTTCACCGACGGCACGGGCCCGAAGGCCGGCCAGGTCGCGCTCGACCGGACCACGGCCGACAAGGGTGAGTACCAGGTAGGCGACAAGGTCCGCGTCGCCACCAACGGGCCCGTCCAGGAGCTGACCCTCTCCGGCGTCTTCACCACCGAGGACGGCGCGGTCAACGCCGGCGGCAGCCTGGTCCTCTTCGACCAGCGCACCGCCCAGGAGCAGTACCTGCGCCCGGGCTACTTCCAGGACGTCGCGGTCACCGCGGACGCCGGCGCCTCGGACGCCGCGCTGCTGAAGAAGGTCGAGGCGCTGCTCCCCGAGGACGCCACGGCGCAGACCGGACAGGCCCTCGCCGAGGAGCAGGCCAAGGACATCGAGGCGGGGCTGACCGGCCTCAACACCATGCTGCTCGCCTTCGCCGGGATCGCCCTCTTCGTCGGTGTCTTCCTGATCGCCAACACCTTCACCATGCTGATCGCCCAGCGCACCCGTGAGCTGGCGCTGATGCGCGCCGTCGGCGCCTCCCGCCGCCAGGTGAAGCGCTCGGTGCTGGCCGAGGCGGCGCTGGTGGGTCTGGTCGCCTCGGTGGTCGGCTTCGGCCTCGGGCTCGGGCTCGCGGTGGCGCTGCGCTCGGCGATGGACGCCTTCGGCGCGCAGATGCCCGCCGGTCCCCTGGTGGTCTCGCCGGTGGCGGTGGGAGCCGCGTTCGGCGTGGGCATCGTGATCACGGTGCTGGCGGCCTGGCTCCCGGCCCGCCGGGCGGCCAAGATCCCGCCGGTGGCCGCGATGAACAGCGTGCACGCGGTGGCGACGGTCAAATCCCTGGTGGTGCGGAACACCATCGGTTCGATCATCACGGCGGCGGGCGCGGTGGCGATCGTCGGTGGCGCCTCGAAGGGCGGCGAGGACGGGCGGTACATGATCGCCGCCGGCGCGTTCTTCGCGCTGCTCGGGGTGATGGTGCTGATCCCTCTGCTGTCCCGGCCGGTGATCGCGACGGTGCGGCCGCTGCTGACCAAGCTCTTCGGCGTCTCCGGCAAGCTGGCCGCGCAGAACGCGGTACGCAACCCGCGCCGCACCGGCACCACGGCCTCCGCGCTGGCCATCGGCCTGACCCTGGTCACCGGCCTGTCGGTGCTGGGGCTGACGATCGGCCAGGCCATCGACCGGATGACCACCGACCACATCAAGGCCGACTACATGGTGGCGATGGCCTCCGGCGGCCCGCTGGACACCTCGGCGCTGGAGGCGCTGGAGAAGGCCGACGGCGTGAGCGCGGTCTCGCCCAAGCAGGCGGCCGGTATGGAGATGGACGGCGAGTACGTGGGCGCCTCCTCGATCACGCCGGGCGCGGTGGAGAAGGTCTTCCGCATCGACGTGGTCGACGGTTCGCTCGGCGCGCTGGACGACGGTGCCGTGGCGGTCGACACCGCCATCGCCGAGAAGCAGGGCTGGAAGGTCGGCGACACGCTGCCGGTCACCTTCGACGACGAGAAGAAGGACAAGCTGAAGGTCGGCGCGACCTTCGAGGGCAACGAGTTCCTCGACAGCGTCCTGGTCGACCGCGCCCTGGTCGACGCGCACGAGGCGGCCCCGATGATCCTGGAGATCTGGGTCAACGCCGACGGCGGCGCCAGTGAGGCATCCCGCCAGGCCCTGGTGGACGCGCTCGGCAACAACCCGGCGATCGACGTGATGGACCAGCAGGACATCCGCAACGCCTTCGGCGGCATGATCAACACGATGCTCTACATCATGTACGGCCTGCTGGCGATGGCCCTGATCATCGCGGTGCTGGGCGTGGTCAACACCCTGGCGATGTCCGTCTTCGAGCGGCAGCAGGAGATCGGCATGCTGCGGGCGATCGGCCTGGACCGGCGCCGGGTGAAGCGGATGATCCGGCTGGAGGCCGTGGTGATCTCGCTCTTCGGCGCGGTGCTCGGCGTCGGCCTCGGGGTCTTCCTGGGCTGGGCGATCGGCGAGACGGTCGCCGAGTCCGTCCCCGGGTACGAGCTGGTGCTGCCGTGGGACCGGATCGCGGTCTTCCTGGGGCTGGCCGGACTGGTCGGTGTGCTGGCGGCCCTCTGGCCCGCCCGCAGCGCCGCCCGGCTGAACATGCTGACGGCGATCAAGACCGAGTAGCGGCGGACACGGCCGCCCGTCTCCGGGCGGGCGGCCGGTACGCGAAGGCGCCGGGCCCCACCCCTGACCACGGGGGGTGGGGCCCGGCGCCGTGTGCGAAGGGCTGGTGGGGGCCGGCTCAGACCGACTCGGGTGACCGGGGTGCCGGGGTCGCCCCGTCGTCCCCGGGGCCCGTGGCCCGGCCGTACGGTTCGTCGCGGCGGCGGGCCTCGTCCTGCCGTCCGTCCCGCGAGGCGCCGTCGGGCCGGTCGGGTGACGTGCCGCCCCGGCCGGTGTCGCCGCGGGCGGAGAGGGCGGTCCACTTCCGGGTGCGCAGCGGCAGTCCGGGGCGGCCCTCGGCGGGGGTGCGGACGGCGAGGACCTGGTTGACGCCGATCCGGTTGCGTTCGAAGGAGAGCGCGGAGGCTGCCATGTAGAGCAGCCACACCCGGGCCCGCCCGGCTCCGGCCAGGCGGACGCACTCCTCCCAGTGGGTCTGGAGGTTCCGCACCCAGGCGCGCAGCGTCAGCGCGTAGTGCTCGCGCAGCGCCTCCAGGTCGCGGACCTCGAAGCCGGCGCGCTCCAGCTGGGTGACGGTGGAGCCGACGGGGGCCAGCTCGCCGTCGGGGAAGACGTAGGCGTCGATGAAGGCGTCCACGTGGTAGGCCGACTCGTCGTCCTGGGGGCGGCGTGCGATCTGGTGGTTGAGGAGCCGGCCACCGGGCTTGAGCAGGGCGTACAGGTCCTCGGCGTACTCCAGGTACCGCACGGTACCGACGTGTTCGGCCATGCCGATGGAGGAGATCGCGTCGTAGGGCCCGTCGCGGACGTCGCGGTAGTCCTGGACGCGGATCTCGACGCGGTCGGCGAGGCCCTGTTCGGCGGCGCGCCTTCGGGCGTAGGCGGCCTGTTCGCGGGAGAGGGTGACGCCGACGACCTGGACGCCGTACTCGCGGGCGGCGTGCAGCGCCATCGAGCCCCAGCCGCAGCCGACGTCGAGCAGCCGCATGCCGGGGCCGAGGCCGAGCTTGCGGCAGATCAGGTCGAGCTTGTCGCGCTGGGCGGACTCCAGGCTCGCGCCGTCCTGCCAGTAGGCGCAGGAGTAGACCATGGAGGGGCCGAGGACCCGCTCGTAGAAGTCGTTGCCCACGTCGTAGTGGTGGCTGATGGCCTGGCGGTCGCGGCCCTTGCTGTGGCGGCTGCCGAGGCGGCGCCGGAGGGGCGCCTCCTCCGGCGGGGGCGGTGGCGGGGGCAGCGGCCCGGCGAGGCGGGCGAGGCCGAGGGCGGCGGCGCGTACCTGCGGATCCCGGGCGGCGGCGAGGGGGCCGAGTGGGGGACGCGAGCTCTCCCAGACCACTCCGGCGAGGAGTTCGAGCGCCTCGTAGAGGTCGCCCTCGACGGCGAGGTCACCGGCTACCCAGGCGCGCACCAGGCCCAGTTCGCCGGGCTTGTAGAGGATGCGGCGCAGGGCGCGGCGGTTGCGCACGACGATCACGGGTGTTCCGGGCGGACCGTGTTCGGTGCCGTCCCAGGCGCGCAGACGGACCGGGAGAGGGGCTCCCAGTATCTGTTCGGCGTGTGTGGCCAGCCGCTGGGCGGCACCGTGCATGACGCGTCACCTTCCGGGTTCGGTGTGCCGGAGCTCCTGTGTCGGTGATCGGCCGTGCGTGCGGACACGGCCGCTGCTGTACGTACACATGTGAACACCGATGGGGGGCGCTCGCAGTCCCGGTTCCGGGTAAGGAATCCGCAAAATACATGTAGAGGCCATCCATGCGGGCGCGAGTCCGCGCCGGGCACGGGCCGGCCCCGGGCATGCCGAAGGGGCGCTCGCACCACGGATGGCGAGCGCCCCCAGGGGAGGTTTCAGCGCGCGGTCAGGACGCCTTGGCCTTGGCCTTGGCCGCCTCGGACTCCTCCGCCTTGGCGGCGGGGGCCGGAGCGGGCTTGGCCGCCTCGTAGAACTCCTCGCGCGGCGTCTCCATCGCGCCGAGGGAGACCACCTCGCGCTTGAGGAACATGCCGAGGGTCCAGTCGGCGAAGACGCGGATCTTGCGGTTGAACGTCGGCATCGCCATGCCGTGGTACGCGCGGTGCATGTACCAGGCGAGACGGCCCTTGAGCTTGATCTTCATCTTGCCCATGACGATCATCGCGACGCCCTTGTGCAGGCCCAGACCGGCGACCGCACCCTTGTTGGCGTGGCTGTACTCCTTCTGCGGGAAGCCCCGCATGCCGGAGATCACGTTGTCGCCGAGGACCTTGGCCTGCCGCAGCGCGTGCTGCGCGTTGGGCGGGCACCAGGCGTTCGGGTTGCCGTTCTTGCGGCCGATGACGTCCGGCACCTGCGCGTTGTCGCCGGCCGCCCAGATGTAGTCCGTGCCCTGCACCTGGAGGTCGGCGGCGGTGTCGACGTGGCCGCGCGGGCCGAGCGGCAGACCGAAGCGGGTGAGCACCGGGTTCGGCTTCACACCGGCGGTCCACACGATGGTGGAGGCGTCGACCTCCAGTCCGTTCTTGAGCACCACGCGGCCGTCGACGCAGGAGTCCATGGAGGTCGAGAGGTAGACCTCGACACCCCGGCTCTCCAGGTGCTTCTTGCCGTACTCGCCGAGCTTCGGGCCGACCTCGGGAAGGATCTTGTCGGCCGCGTCCACGAGGATGAACCGCATGTCCTCGCGGGTGACGTTGTTGTAGTACTTGGCGGCGTCCCGGGCGAGGTCCTCGACCTCACCGATCGTCTCGGCACCGGCGAAGCCACCGCCGACGAAGACGAAGGTCAACGCCTTTCGGCGGACCTCCTCGTCGGTCGTGGAGTCAGCCTTGTCGAGCTGCTCGAGGACGTGGTTGCGCAGGCCGATGGCCTCCTCGATGCCCTTCATGCCGATGCCCTGCTCGGCGAGGCCGGGGATCGGGAAGGTACGGGAGACCGCGCCCATCGCGATGACGAGGTAGTCGAAAGGCAGCTCGTACGCCTCGCCGACCAGCGGCGCGACGGTGGCGACCTTGCGGTCCTGGTCGATGGTGGTGACCCGGCCGGTCAGCACCTCGGCCTTCGGCAGTACACGTCGCAGCGGGACGACGACGTGGCGCGGCGAGATGTTGCCGGCTGCGGCTTCGGGGAGGAAGGGCTGGTACGTCATGTACGAGCGCGGGTCGACGACCGTGACGGTCGCCTCGCCGTAGCGCATCTTCTTCAGAATGCGTCGTGCTGCGTACAAGCCAACGTACCCACCGCCTACAACGAGGATCCTGGGACGCTCCGTGGTGCTCATGGCATCGAGTATCCACCCGCCCCCGGGGGGTGGTTCGTGCGCCCCTTCACAAGGTTCCCCACCCCCTCTGCTATACTGCGCGGCTCGCGTGACCCAGGTCATGCTCCCGCAGCGGAACCACCGACCCTCTCCGGACGTTCCCCACCCCCTGTGAGCTGCTGGCTCGCCTCTTGCGGGGGCAGAAGGCCGGACGGCCTTTCATCCCCAGGCAACGCGGGGGAAACACCCCGTGCACGGACGGTGGGGGCCGGGAGTGCCCCATATGGAGGCCGAAGGGCCCTCGACTTCGCCCATCAGGGCACTTTCTCTTGTGAAGAACTTCACGAAGTTTCCCGGCGGCATGTCGGAGAGACCCCCCGGACGGCCGTCCCGGGCCGCTCAGGGCACCCGGCGGGGCGCTCAAACGGGCGACGGAACACCGGGGTTGAGGGGGAGCGCGCACCAATGTCCGCGCCCTCCCGCACCGGCCGACGTCGGCAGCCCGGCACCGGAGCCCGCACCGGGCGTCCGCGCTCTTCAGCTACAGGCAGCAGCGATCCCCACGGTCGGCCTGGTCGATCCGAAGAGGTCACGCTTCCCGCGGTTCCGGCTCACCTTCGACCGCGCCGCCCCCGCCTCCGGGGGCAGCCCTCCCGGCGTCCGCAGGCGGCCACCGAGCCACGTACCCTCGCACGCATGTCGGAGCACCAGGAGCGCGCGGGTGATGTCGCGCAGGCCGCTGTCGAGGCCGTCGAGAACAGCATCTCGGTGCGGGAGGCGCGGGCCCATCTCGCCGAGCACATCAACCGGGCCGAGTCCGGGACGCCGACCGTGGTCACCCGCAACGGCGCCCCGGTCGCCGCCCTCGTCCCCTTCGCCGACTTCGAAGTCCTGGAGGAGGCGGCCGACTTGATGCTCGCCCGGGAGGCCGAGGCGGTGCTGGCCCGTGACGAGCCGACCGTGTCGATGGCCGAGCTGGTGGCTGACCTCTTCTCCGGCCGGGCGGACGGCCGCGCGTGACGTACGCCCTCCGCTTCAGCCCCGGCGCCCGCAGCCGCCTGCGCACCCTCGGCCGCCCGGCCGCGATGCGGGTCCTCGCCGCGCTGACCGCCCTGGCCGAGGGACCGCCCGGCCCCCGTCCCGGCACCGCGGAACTCGGCTCCGTCCCGGGCCTGTTCCGGCTCCGGCTGGAGGGGCAGCGCGTCGCCTGCCTGGCGCGCGGCGGCGAGCTGCTGGTGCTGGCCGTCCACGCGGCCGACCGGCGCTGAGGGCCGCCCGCACCGCCGGGGTACACGGAAGGGGCGGCCCGGGCGAGGGCTCACGCCTCGCCGCCGGACCGCCCCTCAGCCCTACGCTCCCGCGACCGCCCCCGCGGCCTTCCAGGCGAGCCCGTCCAGGATGTCGTGCTCGCTGACGACCACCTCGGCGGCGCCGGTGCGCTCCATCAGGGTGAGCAGGATCAGCGCTCCGGCCGCGATGACGTCGACCCGGCCCGGGTGGATGACCGGGTTGGCCGCCCGCTCGGCGTGCGTGGAGGTGAGGAGGCCGTCGGTGACCTCCTTGACCTGCGCGTACGGGATGCGGGCGTGGTGGATGGCGGCCGAGTCGTACTCCGTGAGCCCCAGCGCGAGCCCGGCGACGGTCGTGACGGAGCCGGCGAGGCCGACCAGGGTGCGCGCCTCGGCCAGCGGGACGGTGCGCGCGGTCTCGTCGAGGGCGGCGCCGATGTCCCGGCGGATCGCCTCGATCTGTTCGGCGGCGGGCGGGTCGGTCACCGTGCCGTCGGGGCGGGCCAGGTGGCGTTCGGTCAGGCGGACGCAGCCGATGTCGACCGAGCGGGCGGCGCGTACGCCGTCCGTACCGACGACGCACTCGGTGGAGCCACCGCCGATGTCGACCACCAGGTACGGGGTGTCCAGGTCGGCGCGGCCCGTCAGCTCCTTGGTGGCGCCGGTGAAGGAGAGCGCGGCCTCCTCGTCGCCGGTGACGACTTCCGGGGTGACGCCGAGGATGGCGCGGACGCCTTCGGTGAACTCCGCGCGGTTCTCCGCGTCGCGGGTGGCCGAGGTGGCGGCGAAACGGACCTCGGTGGCGCCGAGTTCGGCGATGGCGGCGGCGTACTCGCGGCAGGCCTCGAAGGTGCGCTCCAGCGCCTCGGGGGCGAGGCGGCCGGTGCGGTCGACGCCCTGGCCGAGGCGGACGATGCGCATCCGGCGGTCGAGGTCGGTCAGTTCGCCGGTGGCCGGGTCGGCGTCGGCGACCAGCAGGCGGATGGAGTTGGTGCCGCAGTCGATCGCGGCGACGCGACGGGCGGTCACCGGCCCTCCCCCTCGGCCTCGCCGACGGCCGTGGTGGCGGCCGGTTCGGCGGTCTGCGGCAGCGTCACGCAGGAGCCCTTGCGCCACCACTCGGGGAGCATCGCCAGCGCCTCGTCACCGAGCGGGTTGACGCCGGGGCCGGCGGCCAGCGAGTGGGCGACCAGGACGTGCAGGCACTTGACCCGGTCGGGCATGCCGCCGGCGGAGGGGAAGTTCTTCAGCTCCTCGATCTCGTCGCGGCGCTCGACGTAGTCCTCGTGGGCGGCCCGGTAGGCGTCGGCCAGCTCCGGGTCGGTCCCCAGACGCTCGGTCATCTCCTTCATCACGCCGTTGGCCTCCAGCGTGCCGATGGCCGAGGCGGCGCGGGGGCACGTCAGGTAGTACAGCGTGGGGAAGGGCGTGCCGTCCTCCAGGCGGGGGGCCGTCTCGACGACGTCGGGCTGCCCGCAGGGGCAGCGGTGCGCGATGGCGCGCAGGCCGCGCGGCGGGCGGCCCAACTGCTGCTTGAAGGCGGCGACGTCGGCGTCGGTCGGCTCGGTGCGCGGGGTGGGCGGTGGGGGCGTGTCCATGGCGGGGTCAGGTCTCTCGGTCGTTCACTGGGTGGCGGGGCGCGTGCCGCCCGGCCCGGCGGCCTGGTCGGCGCGGTCGACGCCTTCCAGGAGGTTGGTGTACCAGGGCCGGGTGGCGGCCGTGCGGTCGGTGCGGCTCGGTTCGGCCGCGTCCGGATCGATCATGGTGTAGCCGGTCTCGCCGGGGCGTACGTAGTGCAGGCGCTCGCGGATGCGCTGCTCGGCGTAGGCGTCGTCCTCCCAGCGTGCCTTCTCGTCGCGCAACTGCTCGACCTTGGCGCGGTGCGCCTCCCGTTCGCGCTGGAGGTCGGCGATCTCGGCGCGCTGGGAGACGTACTGCCGCATCGGGTAGGCGAGGGCGACGATCAGGGAGCAGAGGACGAGGGCGAGGAGGGCGGCGCGGCCGGTGAGGCGGGAGCGGCGGGCCTGGCGGCGGTTCTGCGAGCGGTAGACGCGGGCGGCGGTCTGCTCGCCGAGCAGCCTGAGCCTGGTCGCGGTGGAGAAGCGGTCCGCGCCGCTCTTCTTCCCGGCCATACCCGCCTCCCCTGCGCCGCGCGGTCCGCCCGGCCGTCTTCCTCGTCACGGCCCTGCGGCCGAGCTGCCCATCCGTCAGGTGTCCGCCGCTCGCACGCCCTGCTGATCCTCGCCTGCACGTGCCCGCGTCCCCGCCCACGGTACGGGACCGGGGGCGGGGACGCGGGGAGGCCGGGGGCCGTCGTCGGCCCGGCCGGGTCAGCCCTTGAAGCGCGGGAAGGCGCTGCGGCCGGCGTAGACCGCGGCGTCGTCGAGGATCTCCTCGATGCGCAGGAGCTGGTTGTACTTGGCGACGCGCTCGGAGCGGGCCGGGGCGCCGGTCTTGATCTGGCCGCAGTTGGTGGCGACGGCGAGGTCGGCGATGGTGACGTCCTCGGTCTCGCCGGAGCGGTGGCTCATCATGCACTTGAAGCCGTTGCGCTGGGCCAGCTCGACGGCGTCCAGGGTCTCGGTGAGCGAGCCGATCTGGTTGACCTTGACGAGCAGGGCGTTGGCCGACTTCTCCTCGATGCCGCGGGCGAGGCGCTCGGGGTTGGTGACGAACAGGTCGTCACCGACGAGCTGGACCTTGTCGCCGAGCTTCTCGGTGATGACGTTCCAGCCGGCCCAGTCGTCCTCGTACAGCGGGTCCTCGATGGAGACCAGCGGGTACGAGGCGACGAGCTCCGCGTAGTACTCGGTCATCTCGGCGGCCGAGCGGGACTTGCCCTCGAACTCGTAGCTGCCGTCCTTGTAGAACTCGGAGGCGGCGACGTCCAGGGCGAGCGCGACCTCCTTGCCGGGGACGTAACCGGCCTCCTTGATGGCCTCCAGGATCAGGTCCAGGGCGGCGCGGTTGGAGTCGAGGTTGGGGGCGAAGCCGCCCTCGTCGCCGAGGCCGGTGGAGAGGCCCTTGTTCTTCAGGACCTTCTTCAGCGTGTGGTAGACCTCGGTGCCCCAGCGCAGGGCCTCGGAGAAGGACTCCGCGCCGATCGGGGCGATCATGAACTCCTGGATGTCCACGTTGGAGTCGGCGTGCGAGCCGCCGTTCAGGATGTTCATCATCGGCACCGGGAGCAGGTGCGCGTTGGGGCCGCCGAGGTAGCGGAAGAGGGGCAGGTCGCTGGCCTCGGAGGCGGCGTGGGCGACGGCGAGGGAGACGCCGAGGATGGCGTTGGCGCCGAGCGAGCCCTTGTTGTCGGTCGCGTCCAGGTCGAACATGGCCTGGTCGATGAGGCGCTGCTCGGTGGCGTCGTAGCCGACGAGCTCCGGGCCGATCTGCTCGATGACGGCGAGGACGGCCTTCTCGACACCCTTGCCCTGGTAACGGTTGGGGTCACCGTCACGCAGTTCGATGGCCTCGAAGGCCCCGGTGGAGGCGCCGGACGGCACCGCGGCGCGGCCGGTGCTGCCGTCGTCGAGGCCGACCTCGACCTCGACGGTGGGGTTGCCTCGGGAGTCCAGGATTTCCCGGGCTACGACGACGTCGATGGACGGCACGAGCATCTCCTTCTGGGATGTGACGCGGGTCGGCCTTCGGTCGGCCGTTCGCTCCAGAGCCTAACCGGCGGTCGCCCCCTTCCCGGCGTCGCGCCCGGACGGTGGGACGAAAAGAGGTCCGTAAGGGGAGGAACGGGGCGCAAACGCCGGTTTCTACTCACCGGTAGCGAGTGAGCCACGGTCCACTGCGGTGAACCGGGCCGCACGAAGTTCCGACCCACTTCGAATGTCGGCCCCCGGGGACGCCCCGCAGGGGCGGGGTGGGAACGGGGAAGCCCCGCCCCGATGCGTTGGGGGGGAGTCACGCATCGGGACGGGGCTGTCTGTGAGGGCGAGGGGCAGAAAGCCGTTACCCCTGCACCCCCTGGAGGGGGAGCCGGGGGGCGCGTCCCCCGGGTGGGCCTGAGCGACCGGGGGACGGCCCCCGGCCGGGAAGCCCTCGACCGACGCGGGCCAGTGGGGAACCCGCACCGAAGCACTTCACCTCGCCCGCCCACCAGGGACTACGCCACCCCGAGGCGCCGGCGGGGCTCCCCCCTGGGGGACCCCCGCCGGCCACCCTCGGCCTCGCGAGCCAAAGGGGCGCGCCGCTGTCGAGACGCCCGTCGCGCGCAGGCCGCGAAGCGGTTGAGCACGTCGGACGTCTCGACGACGACGCCCAGCGCCCCGGCGACGAGCGAAGCTCGCGATTAGGAGAGGTGCAGCTGCTGGTTCGGGAAGATCAGGTCAGCGTCCTCGACGATGTCCTTGTTCAGCTCGTAGAGCTTCTCCCAGCCACCCTCGACGTTCTCGTCCTTGGCGATCTGGCTCAGCGTGTCACCCTTGGCGACCTTGTACTCGCCGTCGCCCTTGGCGACCGTCTCGCCGGTGGGCGTCTCGACGGTCTCCTCGGCCGGGGCGGTGCGCTGCTCGCTGCGGTCGGCGCGCGGCTCGGCACGCTCGGGGGCGGGCTGCGGGGCGGCCTCCTCGGCCGGCTTCTCGGCCGGGGCCTCGGCGCCGCCGCCGTCGTAGGAGGCGTTGCTCAGACCGGTGCCGCAGTTGGGCCAGGCACCCTTGCCCTGGCCGGCCAGGACCTTCTCGGCCACGGCTATCTGCTGCTCCTTGGTGGCCTGGTCGGCGCTGGAGGCGTAGGCGGTGCCACCGAAGGAGGCCCACGTGGAGGACGAGAACTGCAGTCCGCCGTAGTAGCCGTTGCCGGTGTTGATGGACCAGTCGCCGCCGGACTCGCACTGGGCGACGGCGTCCCACTCGGAGGCGGAGGCGGCGGAGGCGGAGCCGGTCGCGACGAGCGGCGCGGCGACGGCGACGCCGGCGACACCCGCCAGCGACAGGATGCGGGTGATCTTGGAGGGACGGCGGTGCTTGGCCTTGTTGGTCAGCATGAAGGGAATCTCCTCACCGACGCCTACGAGGTGAGCTGTCGGGTTCGGGCCGGATGAGTGCCCGGCCGCGCGTCCCTTGCGGAACGCGCGGCTTCACCCCGAGCCGCTCCCGGCGTCCGTCCCCGGAGGGGCGAACGGCCGGTGCGGCGGCAAACCTTGGGTCCCCCGCTCCTGTCTACGGCGCTTACGCGACGACTGTCCCGGGCGGCCGTCGACAGGATTCGGCGTAACGACCGCTGGGGCCCGCCAATGGCGAGCGGCCTAGACCGTAAGCACGGCCGGCGGCAGATTCCAAAGACGATCAGGGGGTCTGAGATCCATGTCTCACTTACCCCGATCCGGACATTACCGCCCGAACTAGCGCCCGATTCGGTCCTTTTCGGCCGCCAGGTCCGATCCGAGATCAAGCGCCTGACCGGGCAGGATGTAGTCCGGGTCGGCGCCGACGGCGTCCTTGTTCGCCTCGTACAGCGCGGGCCATCCGCCGTCCACCTCGTGGAGCGAGGCGATGAGCGAAAGACTGTCGCCGTCCCGCACGGTGTACGCGCCGGAGCTGTCGGGCGCGTCGCCGCGGTCACCGCGCGAGGCGTGCCGCCCGGAGCCCTCGCGGCTCTCGCCGGAGCCGGACTCGACGGCTGTGCCGCCGCGGTGGCGTCCGCCGCTGCCGGATCCCTCGCGCTCGCCCGGGGTGGCGGACGGGGCGTCCGACGGGCTGTCGGGGAGGTCGCTCCGGTCGTCCGGGGTGCGGTCCTCGGGCGTCGCGGAGGGGGAGCCGTCGGGGATGGAGGTCGGGTCGGCGGAGGGGGTACGCGACGTTCCGTCACCCTTCTCCTTCTCCTCCCCCTTGTCCGCCTTGCCCTCGCCGGTCCCCTTTCCGCCCTTCTCGCCCTTCTCCCCGCTCCCCTTCTTCTCGCCCTTGCCGTCCTTCTCCTCGGCGTCAGCCTTGTCCTCGTCCTTGCCCTTGTCCTTGTCGGACGGCGTGGACGGGGAGGCGGAGGGCGTGCCGCTGTCGCTGGGGACGCCCGGGTTCACGTCGGCGGAGGCGCCGCCCTGCTTCAGGCCGATGGCCGGGGCGCAGGTGGCCCAGGCGGCGGTGCCCTCGGCGTCGAGGATGCGCTCGGCGACCACGATCTGCTGGGAGCGGCTGGCGAGGTCGGCGGAGGGGGCGTAGCTGAGGCCGCCGTGGCGCTCCCAGAGTTCCTGGGTGACCTGGAGGCCGCCGTAGTAGCCGTTGCCGGCGTTGGTGCTCCAGGCACCGCCGCTCTCGCATTCGGCGAGCCGGTCCCAGGTGGCGGTGTCGGCCGCGCTGGCCGTTCCGGCGCCGAGCAGGGGGATGGCGATGGCCGAACCGGTCACCCCGGCCGCGACGACGAAGGCCGGAGCCTGTCGGGGGCGTCGGTGACGTCCGTTCCCGGAGAGCATGCGGTTGCCTTTCGCGTGACGACTGCTGACCGGCGCGCCCGCTCGGTGACGGCGGGGCTTCCGGTTGGCGCTGAAGGTAGCGGCTGTCGAACGTTCGTCACAAGTCGATGCAGCGGAGATCACGTCAACATCACATTGTTGACGTCCCGTCAGCCTGTGTGTCCGGAAAGTGCGGTGCCGTCGCCTTCCACCGGCTCCGGGGTGAACTGGACGGGCAGGGTGCGCAGTCCCCGCATGATGAGTCCGCCGCGCCACCGCAGGTCGTCGGGTTCGGTGCCGAGCCGCAGGTCCGGAAGGCGTGTCAGCAGCGTGGCGAGGGCCGCCTTCCCCTCCAGCCGGGCCAGCGGGGCGCCGATGCAGTAGTGGATGCCGTGGCCGTAGCCGAGGTGCTGGTTGTCGGAGCGCGTCAGGTCGAGCCGGTCCGGGTCCTCGAAGCGGGCCGGGTCCCGGTCGGCGGCGGCCAGCACGACGAGGACGGGGTCCCCCGCGGCGATGTCGGCCCCGCCGATCCGCAGCGGCTCGGTGGCGTACCGCCAGGTGGCCATCTCCACCGGGCCGTCGTACCGCAGGAGTTCCTCGACGCCGGTGTCGAGCAGCGCGTCGTCGCCGTCGGCCAGGGCCTGCTGGAGGCGGGCGCGTTCGGCGGGGTTGCGGAGCAGGGCGTAGGTGCCGTTGCCGATCAGGTTCACGGTCGTCTCGAAACCGGCGAAGAGGAGCACGAAGCACATGGCGGCGGCCTCCTCCTCGGTGAGGTGCTCGCCGTGGTCGCTGGCGCGGATCAGGCCGGAGATGAGGTCGTCGCCGAGGTCGGCGCGTTTGCGGTGGATCAGTTCGGCGAGGTAGTTCCGCATCTTCTTCACCGAGCGGGCGACGCCGCCGCGCGGCCCGCCGCCGTGCCGGATCATCATCCCGGCCCAGTCGCGGAAGTCGTCCTGGTCCTCACGCGGGACGCCGAGCAGGTCGCAGATGGCGTAGATGGGCAGCGGGAAGGCGAACTCGTGGATGAGGTCGGCCTCACCGCGCCCGGCGAAGCCGTCGATGAGCCCGTCGGTCAGCTCCTGCACGCGCGGTGCGAACTGGGCGACGCGGCGCGGGGTGAACGCCTTCGACACCAGGCGGCGCAACCGGGTGTGGTCCGGCGGGTCGATGTTGAGCAGGTGCGTCATCAGCCCGGCGCTGCGTTCGCCGGGGATGCCGGTACGGCTGCGTCCCGGGGCGTCGTCGGCGTGGTGCACCGGGTTCTTGCTGAGCCTGGGGTCGGCCAGCGTCTGCCGGGCGTCCGCGTACCGCGTGACCAGCCACGCCTCCACCCCGCTGGGCAGCCGGGTCCTGTGCACCGGCTCGTGGGTACGCAGCCAGGCGTAGGCGGGGTACGGGTCGGCGGCGAACTCCCAGCCGAAGAGTTCGGGCCGCCCGCCTGCCTGGATATCGCTCATGGTCCGACCGTATCCGGGGGCGGGGGCCACCTCCGGCAGGGGTACGGGGCGAGGGCGCCTGCCCCGCTCAGTGCCCCTCGGCGGCCCGGACGGCCTCGCGGTAACGCCGGGCGCTCTCCCGCAGGGCGGCCTCCGGGTCGGTCCCCTGGCGCTCGGCCTCGACCGCGAGGGCGAGCAGGGCGGGGCCGGGGCCCGGGCCGTCGGGGAGCGGGACGTCGAGGCGGGCGGCGCGGACGCGGGAGGCGAGCTTGGCGGCGAGGGCCAGGGCGGGCTGGGCGACGGGCACGCCGTCGGTGACCGAGGTGCGCTCCTTCTCCTCCCCCTTCACCCGCAGCCACTGGGCGCGGACCTCCTCGGGCGTCTCGGCGACGGCGTCCCCGAAGACGTGCGGGTGGCGGCGGACCAGCTTGTCGATGAGGGTGGCGGCCACGTCGTCGACGGAGAACGGCCCGCCGTCCTCCTCCTCGTCCTCGCCGGCCGGGGCTCCGTCCTCGGCGATACGGGCGTGGAAGACCACTTGGAGCAGCACGTCCCCCAGCTCCTCGCGCAGGGCGTCCCGGTCGCCCTCCTCGATCGCCTCGATGAGTTCGAAGACCTCCTCCATGGCGTACTTGGCGAGCCCCTCGTGGGTCTGCCGGGCCGACCAGGGGCACTCCTCGCGGATACGGTCCATGACCTGGACGAGGTCGATGAGGCGGGCACCGGGGAGGTCGTAGGCGCCGGGGAGGAGTTCCAGGTCGGGCATGGCGACGCGGCCGGACCCGGCGAGGCGGGAGAGGGCGTCGGTGAGGCGCCGGTCGCCCTCGCCGGACTGGACCAGGACGGCGGTGCGCCCGCCGGCGAGGAAGTCGACCAGGTCGGCCGCGTCCGGGGCGGCCGTGACCTCGACCTCGACGCCCGCCTCCCGCAGGTAGGGGAGCTGGGGGTGGGCCGGATCGGCGCAGAGCACCTGGTCGGCCTGGCGCAGGGCCTGCCAGGCGGGCCAGGAGAGCTGGCCGGGGGCGACCCGGTGGCTGGTGGTGAGCAGGACGAGGCGGCCGGGGCTGGGTGCGTTCACGCCTCGAACGTAACGCACCCGGTACCCCGGCCGACCGGCCCCGTGAGGCTCGCGCCCGCTGGTCGGGGGCGCGTCAGAGCGCGGGCATCCCCTCGCCCTGGGCCTGGGCGCGGGCGTCCGCCTTCTCCTCGTCCAGGCGGCGCGGGTCGGAGCTGAGCCACGGGTCGGAGCCGGCGACCATGAGGAGCTGCTTGCCGTCCCAGGAGCCGTAGCGCGGGCTGATGTCGACGCCGAGCCGCTCGGCGGTCTTGACCAGCTCCTGCCGCACCCGCACGTCGGCCTGCTCGGGCGAGACGCCCGGCGCGTACTTCTGGCGGAGCCCGTCGAGGCGCAGCTGGTAGCCGAGGTGGTCGTCGATGCGCGCGGCGGGGATGCCGTACGTCCGCAGGTACGCCTCCTCCAGCTGCTCGGCGGTGCCGCCGGTCTGCTCCTGGAGCTGGGCGCGGCGCTCGCGGAGGTCCTTGCGGGTGAGGGTGATCCCGGCCTCGTCGGCGGCGGCGGTGACGACGCGCTCGCTGATCATCCCGGCGAGGGTGGCGCGGTCGGGGGCGCAGGTCTCGCGGCCCTCGACGACCTTCTCGCCCTGGGCGGCGGCCTCCTCACGCTGCTGGAGCTCGGCCTGGCGGGCGGCGGAGCACTGCTGGTCGAGGGCGTCGGCGTACCCCTCCTCGCCGAAGACGGCGACCTGGGCGTCGCGGGCCTGGCCCACCTGGGCGTCCAGCTGGGCGACGGTGATGCGCTCGCCGCCGACGACGGCGGCGGCGCCGGGGCGTGCGTCGCCGCCGCAGGCGGTCAGCAGCGGGGCCGCGAGGAGCGTGGCGGCCATGAGGGCGAGCGGGGTGCGACGGCGGCGGTGCAAAGGGAGCCTCCCGGCTGGATCGTTCAGCGGTGCGGGAACGTTGACGACCTGACGATCTGACGACATGCACGACCTGACGGTCCGGACGTCCTTGCGAAGATCGATCGTAGGCAGTCGGCGTGATCTGGGCCACTGTCGGGAGCAACGATTCCCCGCGTGTCCGGTTCCTGCCGGTCCCCCGCGCCGGGTGCGGAGGCGGCGGCGGGTCAGACCAGGCCGAGCCAGTGCAGGGTGCGGCGGACCTCGGCGGGCAGCGGGTGGCCGGGGCCGTACCGCTGTTCGGCGTCGTGGAGCAGGCGCAACAGGGTGTCCTGGGCGGCCGGGCGGTCGCCGAGGGCGAGCAGCAGGTGGCCGATGCGGCGGCGGACCTCCAGCGGCAGGTCGCGGTCGGTGCTGACGTACTGGTTCTCGAAGTACGGGAGCAGGGCGCGGTATTCGGCCAGGGCGGCGCCGGGTTCGCCGAGCTGCTCCAGGCACTGGGCCGCCTCGTAGCGGAACTGGAGGGAGCGCGGGTCGGCGGTGCCGGCTTCGGCGGCGTACTCGTCGGCGAGGCGGCGCAGTTCGGGCAGGGCGCGGCGGTACTGGCCGTCGTCCAGCAGGGTGGCCGCGTACTGCTTGCGCAGGGTGCGGACGACGGCGGAGTGCTCACCGTGCTGCTGGGCGGCGGTGGGCAGGATGGCGCCGAGGATGTCGACGGCCTGGGTGATGCGGCCTTCGCCGAGCAGCCGCTTGACGTCGTCCACGGCGGCGGCGACGTCGGCGCTCCCCCCGCCGGGCGCGGCCGGGGGCTGGGCGGGCCGGGGCGCGGGGGCCAGCGGGTGGTCGGGCCAGGGGGCGTGCGGGCGCAGGAAGGGCCGGGCGGGGTCGAGGGGCGCGCCGCGCGGGACGCCGCGGGGCGGCAGCAGCGGGGCGAGGGCCTGGTAGACCTCCTGGGCGGAGGCGGGCCGGTCCTGGGGCTCCTTGGCGAGGAGCCGCATGACGAGCGGTTCCAGCCCGTCGGGCAGGCCGGGGCGGAGCCGGCCGAGCGGCAGCGGCGCCTCGTACAGGTGGCGGTGGAGGACGCCGAGGACGGTGGCCCCGTCGAACGGCACGGTCCCGCTGAGCAGTTCGTAGAGCACGATGCCGAGCGCGTACAGGTCGGTGTACGGGCCGACGGCGCCGCCCATGGCCTGTTCGGGGGCCATGTAGGCGGGGCTGCCGATGGGTGAGCCGGTGTGGGTGAGGCGGGTGGTGTCGCTGTCCATGACCGAGGCGACGCCGAGGTCGAGGACGGTGACGGTGCCGTCCTGGCGGATCATGATGTTCCGCGGCTTGAGGTCGCGGTGGACGATCGGCACGGCGTGCACGGCGGAGAGGACGGCGCAGAGCTGGGCGGCGACCGAGACCGCCCACTCCCACGGGTAGGGGGCGTGCTCGGCGAGGTGGTCGCCGAGGTCGGAGCCGTCCACGAACTGCATGACGAGGTACAGCTCGTCGCCCTCGGTCCCCGCGTCGTGCACGGTGACCAGGCCGGGGTGGTCGACCTGGGCGGTGACCCGGCACTCCCGCACGAACCGGCGCCGCAGCTCCTCGGCCTCGGCGCCGGCGACGCGGTCGGGCCGCAGCAGCTTGACGGCGACGCGCCGGTCGAGCCGCTGGTCGTAGCCGGTCCACACCTGGCCCATGCCGCCCTGGCCGAACAGGGTGGAGAGTTCGTACCGCCCGGCGATGACCCGGCCGCTCAACGCGAGCCCTGCTGCGGGCCGTTGCCCCGGCCGTCACCCTGCTGGCTGCCGGAGTCGCGCAGGTAGGCGCTGAGTTCGTCCAGCTCGGCCCGGACCTGGTCGATACGGGCGGGGCCGCCGGGCGCCGGGGTGCCGGGCGCGGGGCGCGGGCCGGCCGGGGCGGGCGCCGGGCCCCCCTGCTGCGGGCGGGCCCAGGCGTCGGCGACACCGGTGGGCGCGGTCGGCGGGGTGTAGTGCTGGGGCTGCGGGTACGGGCCGGGGTTCGGGTGCATCGGGGGCACCGAGTCAGCCGGGCGGGTCGCGGCGTGCGGCGGGTACGGGGCGGGGTACGGCATGCCGGGGTGCGGGCCGGGGCGGCCGACGCCGTAGAGCCGCCGGTCGTGGCGGATGTCGGCCCAGAGGAAGTACCAGACCCCGGCGGTCATGTTGATCAGGAGGCCCCCCACCGCCAGGTCGTCCAGGACGGTACTGCTGTCCTCGACGTCCTCGCCGGGCATGATCACGATAGCGAGGACCGCGAAGGCGAAGGAGGTGCCGACCAGCACCCAGTCCCGCTTCCTGCGGGTGACGCAGGCCAGCCGTATCAACGCGCCGAAGGCGAAGAACCCGCAGCTCATCACAGCCAGCGTGGTGAACAGCACCCGGAGCCAGACGCGGGCCTCCCTGGACGGACCCTGGGGCCCCGGGGCCACCGGGTAGGTGCTGTGCATGGCCTGCTCCCTGAAGATCGTGGGGCCGCGCCGGTCGCGCGTGCGGGTCCGAGCGTATACACCCGCCGCAAGTGGCCGGACCCCCTTGTACGGAACCGTTGTCCACCTGGTGACGAGGGGTTACGTGCGCGGTTCAGGCCGGGAGGAGCGAGGGGCCGGTGAGGCCGTCGTGGAGCCCTTGTACGAGCTGGCCGCCGAGGCGGGTGGCGAGCCGCAGGCTCTCCTCGAAGGCGGCCACCGCGGCGAACCGGGCCCCGAACTCGCGCTGTTCGGCCAGCGGCAGCCGCGGCAGCCGGACCCGGCGGACGTCGAGCCGGGTGGCGGCCGACGCGTAGCTGCCGACCTGCCGGTGGTTGGCGGTGCCGCGCAGGAACCCGGCGAGGAACCAGGGGTCGAGGGCCTCGGGGTCGGGCCGCAGCAGGGTCAGGTTCCGGCCGAGGGCGGCGCCCGCGCCGGCCGCGTCCACGACCCGGGCGGCGGTGGCCGCACCCGGCCCGCCGGCAGGGCCGCCCGCGCCGAGGACGGGCACCACCACGTCGCCCTCGCGGAGCAGCTCCTCGGGGGCCGGGTCGGGGTCGCCCGGGGCGAGTGCGGCGGTGGGCGCGGCACCGGTCAGCACGTCGTGGTCGGTGAGGACCACCCGGGCGCCGGGCCGGTTTCCGGCGGCGACGGCCGCGCACGACAGCGGCCCGGGCCGCACGCCCTGGAGGGCGTGCGCCGCTCGGCTACTTCACGCTGAACCGCTCCGGCGCCGTCGTCGGCGCGTCCCCTTCCGGCAGCTTCTCCTCCGGGCAGCGTTCCAGGACCGTACGCATCACGTCGCGCTCCTCGGCGGTGACCCACACCTCGTACTTCTTCTTCACCGCCACCTGCCCGGCGACGTACGCGCACCGGTACTCCTTGTTGGGCGGCAGCCACTTGGCCGCGTCGCTGTCACCTTTGGCGCGGTTGGGGCTCGCGTTGACCGCGAGGAGGTTGAGCGGGTCGTTGGCGAAGGCTATGCGCTTGTCCGGCTCCCAGTCGGACGCGCCCTTCTTCCAGGCGTCGGAGAGGGCGACCAGGTGATCGATGTCCACCTTGCTGGCACCGCGCTTGAACTCCACGTCCTCCCCCGAGTACGGGTCGTCCTTCAACGTCCCGGAGGCCACCACGCAGTCGTCGCCGCCCTTGTACTCCACCTCGGCGAGATCCCGCTTCAGGATGTCGTCCCGGGTGCCGCACGAGTTCCCGTCCACGTCGGCCCACGCCGACCCGAACCGCTCCCGCCCGTACCCGTCCTTGCTCCCCTCCTCCTTGACGGTCAGCGCCTCCAGCGCCGCCAGCGCCGTCCCGGCGGCGGCCCCGCCTTTCGCCTCCTCCGGCTCCGGCGCCGTCGACGGCTCCCCGAGCCCGCACCCGGCGGCCCAGAGCAGGGCCCCGACCGCGACCCCGACCATCCCGTACCGCCGCACCGTCACGCCTCGCACACCGCGCACCCTTCTCTCCACCCAACCCGATTCCGTGCCCAATCCCAGGGGCATCCTGCCCGTGCCGGTTGACGGGCAGTCGGGCAGGGTGGGGGCGCGCTGAGGGTCGGGCGGGGGCGTGCGGGGCCGGCCTGTTTGCTTCCCCCTACGCGGGCGCGTCCGCGTCCGCCTCCCCCACCAGCTCGCAGCCCTCCCGGCGAAGCCGCTCCTCACCCCGGGCGCCGAGCGACCCGAGTGCCTCGTTGGGGGTGCGGCCGTGCCCGGTCAGCGAGTACTCGACGCGGGGCGGCACCTGGGCGTACACCTCCCGGTGCATCAGCCCGCCCTCCTCCAGGGGCGTGCGGTCGCCGTTGCGTCACTTCCGCCGGCTGCGCCTGCGACCTGGGCATTCGCGGTGACGGAGCACGTCCGGCCGGGCGCTGGACATTGCGTCGGGGGTGGTGCGGTCGTACTCCTCACCACGCAGGATCGGCTGGTCGCAGCGGGCGCAGATCATCGGTTCTCCTCGGGGTGGGGTGGCAGTAACGCGGTACGGGACCGCTCGCAGGTGCGGTGCTGGGCGGCGGTCTCGGGGGTGCACGGGCGACGACAGCGAGTGCACAGGCTCCGCACCTCGGCCTGGCAGCGTGGGCAAGCGCAGCGGGTGGTGAGCGCGGGGGCGGCGTAGCCGCCCACGTACCAATCGAAGTTGCCCTGGCAGAAGCCATGTTCACTGATGCGGCAGGGTGAGCAGAGGCGGCTGGTCATGACCGGGAAGTGGCGCAGGATGGGCAAGACCGGGGGTACCAGTAGACGCGGCAGTCGGCGGTCGGGTCCGGGCGGACGCCCAGATCCACGGCCGTCGTGGTGTTCAACGTAGTGCCGCACCAGACGCACGAGGCGCCTCGCAGTTGCGCGTCGGACAAGGTGGCGGGCTGCGGCGTGCGGGCATTCTCGATGGCTGCCGCGAGAAGGGATGGAGCGGTCGTCCGCCAGGGGCGACCGCTCGGACGCACGATCCACCTGCTGCCGGAGCCGTCGTCCGGCCGGTCGGGCGGAAGAGCGAGGGAGGCCCCTGAGGGCAGGGCGGACGTACTCCCTACACGCCATTTGGCGCCGGACCCCAGGGGGATCAGGAAGTGCACCCCGGTCTCGTCGGCCAAGGCCACACCGCACCTGCGGCCCAGGATGCCGACCGCCGTGGTGCCGAGATCGCCAGGTGCGCGGACGGTGTCCCAGGCCCGGCCGACGACGACCTCGGGCAAGCCGGTGATGGCTGTCATGGCGGCTCCTCGCAATCTCGGGAGAGTCAAGAATCGCCCGCACGCACGCGGTGCACGAGGGCTTTCACAGGTCTCTTAAGGTCCGCTTAGAGGACTTTCCGTCACTCGTACAGGAGGGCGCTGGCGTCTCACAGGGCCTGCTGCGAAACTGATCGCCAGTCACGAAGGAGGAAGCATGTCCTCTTCCGGGAATCACCGACTGCGGGCCGCCCGCATCGCAGCCGGTTACCCGTCTCAGCAGGCGCTCGCCGACGCCTTGGGAGTCGGCGTCCGGCAGGTACGGCGGTGGGAGTCCGAGGCACCGCCGTGGCCCCAGGCGGAAGTCCAGCAAGCTCTCACCCGGCTTCTCGGCGTGGACCTCGCTGCGCTCGGGTTCGCCCCTCCCGGGTCAACGGTGCAGCAAAGGCCGGTGCCGCGTCTCACCTGTCCGGCCCCCACCGCAGCCGTTCCCCGACAGACCCCCGGTGCGCGGCAGCCCGCGTCCGTGGCGGACGACTACCTGGCGACGACCCGCGCGCACCGCCGCCTGTACTGGTCGGTGGCCCCTGCCACACTCCATCCCGCCGCAGTGGCCCACGCCGGCCTGGGCCACGCCCTGCTCACGGACACTGCGGGCCGAACCCGGGCGCTCGTCGCCACCGGCCTCGCGGAGACGCATCTCCTCGTCGGACGCATGGAATTCTTCGACCTGCGCGAACCGGACCGGGCCGCCGCCACCTGGCTCCGCGCCCTGCAAGCAGCAGGCGAGGCCGACGATCCGCTGATGGGCGCGGCCGTGCTGGCGCACACCGCGTTCGTCCCGGGGTGGGCGGGTGAGCGGACTGCGGCCGCCGAGCGCATGGTCGCGGCGCGGACGTACGCCCGACGCGGGCCTGCTTCGGCCGAGTTGCTCGCGTGGCTCGACGCGGTCGAGGCCGAGTGCGAGACCCGCTCCGGAAACGTCCGTACCGCTCTGAACCTCATCGGCCACGGGGAGGATGTCCTCGCACGCGGCGGGGAGCACGACTCACCGGAGTGGCTGGACTGGTTCAGCGCCGTGCGCCTGGCCGCGTTCAAGGGCAACACCCAGCTCAAGGCCGGCCACCTCCCTCAGGCGCACGACACGCTCCTCGCGGCCCTGGAAGCACTCCCCGCCGAGGAGGAGAAGCAGAGGTCCGTACTCCTCGGCGACCTCGCGGCCGTCGAAGCCGCTCGACAGCGACCCGAGGCCGCCTGCGCGTACGCGATTCGCGCCCTCGACCAACTCGAACGGACGTGGTACGCGGTCGGCATGGACCGGGTACGCGAGGTCCGCCGCACCCTGGCCCCGCACCAGCACGAGCAGTGCGTGGGTGACCTGGACGACCGGCTGTACGGCTGGGCGACGACCGTCAGCGCTCTCGAACGTTGAACCCGGAGATCCGCGGCGAAAGTTCGAGCAAGCTCTCCACCCGGAAGGTAGGCAGCTCCTCCGCCTCCGCACTCCGCCACTGGATCGTCGCCCAGGGCCCCCGGTGCACGAGGGCGGTGTGCATCCCCGCCGCCGCCCCGGGGCGCAAGTCGTTGTCCACGCGGTCACCCACGTACAGGATCTCCCCGGGCTCGGCGGGTACGGCCTCGGCTACGCGGTGGAAGAACTCCGGGTCGGGCTTGCTCGCGCCCCAGTCGTCGGAGGTGCCGATGAGGTCGACGTCCTCGGAGAAGAGCTCGCGGAGGATGCGGCCGGCGCGGACGGTCTGATTGCCGGCGATGCCGAGCCAGAGGCCGTCGGCGCGAAGGGTGCGCAGGGCGTCCCGGACGTCCGGGTAGAGGTCGTCCTCGCCGAAGTGCTCGGGCTGTCCCGCCTCGGCCCGGCGCTCCCGCTCGGCGTACAGGTCAAAGCCGGGCCGGAACTCCTCGAAGACCTCGCGGTAGTCCCGCCCCTGCGCGATGACGGCGCCGAACATCGACGCGAAGGTGTGCCGGGGCACGCCGAGCCAGTCCGCCCACGTGCCGTACTCCCTGGTCTCGTCCACCAGGCACTCGCCGACATCGAACACCACTGCGCGAATCATGCGGGGATCATAGAGGCAGGCGGGTGCGGCGCCCTGGGAGTCATCCTCCGCCGACGCCGCCGGCCCTGAACCGGTACCGCAGCCGCTGCCTTCTCGGCGCCATGGCCATCACGTCGAGCTGGATGGGCCGGTGGTCGGCGTCCTCGGTTCGGCGTACGAGTTGGAGCAGGGGCTCCTCCTCGGAGAGGGCGAGGGCGGTCGCCTCCTCCGGGGTGGGCAGGCGGGCCGTGACGTCCTCCTCGACCCATGCACCGACATGCCCCAGCTCCGCCAGGAGCCGTACCGCTCCCCCACGGATCTTGGCGGTGCCGGCGAGCCCTGTGCCACGGGCGAGGGAGGCGGGGTAGTAGGTGTCCGTCAGTTCGCAGGGGTCGCCGTCGGTGTACATGATGCGGCGGCGGGCGATGACGGGCTCGCCCGGCTGCAACGACAGTCGTTCGGCGACGAGTTCGGAGGCGGGTTCCTCCCCCGCCCGGACGATCCGCTGCGTACCGCGGCGGCCCTCGGCGCGGGTCTCGGCCGCCCAGGCGTCACCGGCCGCCCCGAGGTACCGGGCGGACGTGCTGGACTGCCGGCCGGCGTCGCCCGCCCCATCGACGGCGCCCACTGCCTACGACCCCAGAATCGAGGTCAGGAACTCCCCCACCCAGGACAGGAGTTCCCGTCCCACCACAGGCTTCCCGCCGATCTTCCCGCTGGTCGGCCGCGGCACCAGCACTTGGTGGGCGCTCGCCTTGATGACGGTGCGCGGGTAGAGCCGGTTGAGCCGTAGCTGCTGCGATTCGCGGAGTTCCACGGGGGCGAAGCGCACGTTGTTGCCCTGGAGGACGATCTCGCCGACCCCGCAGGAGCGGGCGAGCATGCGCAGCCCTGCCACCAGCAGCAGGTTCTCCACGGGCTCGGGGAGCTTGCCGTAGCGGTCGGTGAGTTCCTCGCGGACGGCGCGGATGTCGTCCTCGGTGGTGGCCGAGGCGATGGCCCGGTACGCCTGGAGGCGGAGCCGCTCGCCGGGGGCGTAGTCGTGCGGGACGTGGGCGTCGACCGGGAGCTCGATCTTGACCTCGGGGGCCGGCTCCTCCTCGACGCCGCCGTCGAGAGCGGCGCGGTAGTCGGCGACGGCCTCGCCGACCATGCGGACGTACAGGTCGAAGCCGACCCCGGCGATGTGCCCGGACTGCTCGCCGCCGAGGAGGTTGCCCGCGCCGCGGATCTCCAGGTCCTTCATGGCGACGTACATGCCCGCGCCCATCTCGGTGTGCTGGGCGATGGTGGCGAGGCGCTCGTGGGCGGTCTCGGTCAGGGGCTTCTCGGGCGGGTAGAGGAAGTAGGCGTAACCGCGTTCGCGGCCTCGGCCCACGCGGCCGCGGAGCTGGTGGAGCTGGGAGAGGCCGAAGTTGTCGCCGCGTTCCACGATGAGGGTGTTGGCGTTGGAGATGTCGATGCCGGACTCCACGATCGTGGTGGAGACCAGGACGTCGAACTTCTTCTCCCAGAAGTCCACGACCACCTGTTCCAGGGCCTGTTCGGACATCTTGCCGTGGGCGGTGGCGATCCGCGCCTCGGGGACGATCTCGCGGAGCCGGGCGGCGGCCTTGTCGATGGACTCGACGCGGTTGTGGATGTAGAAGACCTGGCCCTCGCGGAGCAGTTCGCGGCGGATGGCGGCGCCGATCTGCTTCGGGTCGTAGGGGCCGACGAAGGTGAGGACCGGGTGGCGCTCCTCGGGCGGGGTGGTGATGGTCGACATCTCGCGGATGCCGGTGACGGCCATCTCCAGGGTGCGCGGGATGGGGGTGGCGGACATGGTCAGCACGTCGACGTTGGCGCGGAGCTTCTTGAGCTGCTCCTTGTGCTCGACGCCGAACCGCTGCTCCTCGTCGACGACGACCAGGCCCAGGTCCTTGAACTTGGTCTCGGAGGAGAAGAGGCGGTGGGTGCCGATGACGATGTCGACCGAGCCGTCCCGCAGCCCCTCCAGGGTGGCCTTGGCCTCCGCGTCGGACTGGAAGCGGGAGAGGGCGCGGACGTTGACGGGGAACTGCGCGTACCGCTCGGAGAAGGTGCCGAAGTGCTGCTGGACCAGGAGCGTGGTGGGGACGAGGACGGCGACCTGCTTGCCGTCCTGGACGGCCTTGAAGGCGGCGCGCACGGCGATCTCGGTCTTGCCGTAGCCGACGTCGCCGCAGATCAGGCGGTCCATCGGGACCGTCTTCTCCATGTCGTCCTTGACCTCGGCGATGGTGGAGAGCTGGTCGGGCGTCTCCATGTACGGGAAGGCGTCCTCCAGTTCGCGCTGCCAGGGGGTGTCCTGGCCGAAGGCGTGGCCGGGGGCGGCCATCCGGGCCGAGTAGAGCTTGATGAGGTCGGCCGCGATCTCCTTGACGGCCTTCTTGGCGCGCGCCTTGGTCTTGGTCCAGTCGGCGCCGCCGAGCCGGTGCAGGGTGGGGGCCTCGCCGCCGACGTACTTGGTGACCTGTTCGAGCTGGTCGGTGGGGATGTAGAGGCGGTCGCCGGGCTGGCCGCGCTTGGCGGGGGCGTACTCGACGAGGAGGTACTCGCGGGTGGCGCCCTGCACGGTGCGCTGGACCATCTCGATGTAGCGGCCCACGCCGTGCTGCTCGTGGACGATGTAGTCGCCGGATTCGAGGGTGAGCGGGTCGATGGTCTTGCGGCGCCGGGTCGGCATCCGCTGCCCGTCCTTGCCCGCCGCCTTCTGGCCGGAGAGGTCGGTCTCGGTGAGGACGGCGAGCTTGAGGCGTTCGTCGGTGAAGCCGTGGTCGATGGAGCCGCAGGCGACGTGGACGACGGAGGGGCTGATCTCCGCGAGGTCCCCGTCGAGCCGGGCCGGGACGCCCTCGGCGCCGAGCACCTCGACGGTGCGGGCGGCCGGGCCGTGCGCCTCGGTGACGAAGACGGTGCGCCAGCCCTCGCCGAGCCACCGCTTGGTGTCGGCCAGGGCGCGGGCGGTGTCGCCCCGGTACATCTCGGGGGCGCGCATCCCCAGCTGCCAGGTGTCGCCCTCGTACGTCTCCTCGTCGGCGGCGAACGGCGAGACGGACCACCACATCATGCCCAGTTCGCGGGCGCGGTCGCGGACGTCGGCGATGCCCCACAGGGAGGCCGCGCCGACGTCGATGGGGGCCTGGCCGCCCTCGGCGGAGGCGGCCCAGGATGCCTGGAGGAATTCGAGGCTGGTGGCGACCAGGTCGGCGGCGCGGGTGCGGACCCGCTCGGGGTCGCAGACCAGGGCCATGGAGCCCTCGGGCAGCACGTCGAGGAGGAGTTCCATCTCGTCGACGAGGACGGGGGCGAGGGACTCCATGCCTTCGACGGCGACGCCTTCGGCGATCTTGCCGAGGAGTTCGCCGAGTTCGGGGTGGTCCTCGGCGAGGGCGGCGGCGCGCTCGCGGACCTGGTCGGTCAGGAGCAGCTCGCGGCAGGGCGGGGCCCACAGGCCGTGCTCGGCGATCTCCAGGGAGCGCTGGTCGGCGACCTTGAAGTAGCGGATCTCCTCGACCTCGTCGCCCCAGAACTCGATGCGGACCGGGTAGTCCTCGGTCGGCGGGAAGACGTCGAGGATGCCGCCGCGCACGGCGAACTCGCCGCGCTTCTCGACCAGCTCGACCCGGGAGTACGCGGCGGCGGCCAGGGCGCGCACCACCTCTTCCAGGTCGGTGGTCTGCCCGGCTCGCAGCGCCACCGGCTCCAGGTCGCCGAGCCCCTTGACCTGCGGCTGGAGGACGGAGCGGACGGAGGCGACGACGACGGAGACCGGGCCGGTCTCGGGGTCGTCGGCGTCCGGGTGGGCGAGGCGGCGCAGCACGGCGAGGCGGCGGCCGACGGTGTCGGAGCGCGGGGAGAGCCGCTCGTGCGGCAGCGTCTCCCAGGACGGGTACTCCACCACGCCGTCCGGCGGCAGCAGGGTGCGCAGGGCGGCGGCCAGGTCCTCGGCCTCGCGGCCGGTGGCGGTGACGGCGAGGACGGTGCGGCCGGTCTCGCGGGCGAGGGCGGCGACGGTGAAGGGGCGGGCGGCGGGCGGGCCTACCAGGTCGGCGGTGAGGAGGTGGCCGTCTCCGGCCGCCTTCAGGGCTTGTGACAGCGCGGGATCCTCGATCACCGCGTCCAGCAGTCCGTGCAGGCTCATGAAGGGATTCCGTCCTCGTCGTCCTCGTCGTCCACCGCGTGCCCTGCGCTCCCTGGTGCCGGGGGCGCCCGCCGGGGCGGGGTGGTCACGCCGCCGGGGAACACGCGAGCGCCCGACACGTCCAACGGGCCGGGGGTGTCCAGCGTACGACGTGCGGCGGCCCGACGCGTCCGGCACGGTGCGTCGCGTCTTCTCACCCTGGGTGTCCGGCGGGGGCGGGGGTACGGACGGCGGGCGTCCGGGGTTCACGGGGAACCGGGCACGGTTGGCTCACTCTTCGCGCACAATCCGCACCGGCCCCGTCCCCGCCTGTGCCGTCAGCCCTTACGCTGTGCCGAAAAAAACTCGATCGTCGCGGCACGCGCCCGGACACAATCCGGACGTGCCGTCGGCCCATGACGCAGCCGGGGGCAGAGCGTGGGTGACAACGAGATGGCCGTCTTCGGGCTCTCCGCGACCGAAGAAGAGCTCTACCGGCATTTCCTGCGCAATCCGGGGACCTGCGCCGACGATGTGCACCTGCTGCTGCGCACCGCCCACGAGGAGGCGGCCCGGGCGCTGGCCCGGCTCCGCGAACTGGGGCTGCTGCTGCCCGCCGGGCCGGACGGGCGGGTGGTCCCTGCCGACCCCGAGCAGGCCGTCTCGCACCTGGCGGACCGGCGGCTGCACGAGCTGCACCAGGATCTGCGGCGGGTCACCCGGGCGCGGCACGTGGTGGAGGGGCTGCGTGCCGAGCAGGGGGCGCGGACCGCCGCCCCGCAGGGCATCGAGCAGATCGAGGGGCTGTCGGCGATCCGCAGCCGTATCGAGGACCTGGCCTTCTTCGCCCGCGACGAGATCCTCTCGGTGGAGCCCTACACGCGGCTCTCCCCCGAGAACATCGCCCGCTCCCGCCCGCTGGACCTGCGCTGCCTGGCCCGGGGCGTCGCCATCCGCAACGTCGTGCAGCGCTCCGCCCTCGCCGACCCGCCCACCGCCTCCTACCTGCGGGAGCTGGCCGCCTCCGGCGCGCACATCCGGGTCGCCGACGAGGGTGAGGCCGGCGAGCGGCTGCTCGTCTACGACCGCCGGACCGTACTGGTCCCCCTCGACCCGCGCGACACCGCCCGGGGCGCCCTGCTGGCCCACAAGAGCGGCCTGGTCGCCAACATCATCGCCCTCTTCGAGAAGATCTGGGCCCAGGCCGCCCCGCTGGACACCGAGGCCGGCCGGGGCGGCGGAAGTCCGCTGAGCGACATGGAGCGCCGGGTGCTGCTCGCCATGTGCACGGTCGGCAAGGACGAGGCGGGCGCCCGCGAACTGGGTGTCTCGGTCCGTACGTACCGCCGGCACGTCGCCGATCTGCTGCACCTGCTGGGGGCGGCCAGCCGCGCCCAGGCGGCGCTGCTGGCGCGCGAGCGCGGCTGGGTCTGACGCGGTACGCGGCCGGGGCGCGGGTCAGCCCTCCCGCACGCCCCACCCGGTCAGCGCCGGGTCGGTGAGGGCGCGGGTCAGGGCGGGGCCGGGCTCGGCGGGGGCGGGGCGGACGCGCAGGCGGAGCAGGTCGGTGCCGGCGTCGGGGTGGCAGCACCAGTCGGCGGGGAGCAGGGCCAGCAGGCGGATGACGGTGATCTGGCCGGGCGGGGCGGCGGGGTCGTCGCGGTGCAGGGTGACGTCGAGGTGGGCGGGGAGGCGGGTCACGGGTGGGCCTCCGGGCTGGGCGGGACCGCTCCCACCGGGTGCGGGCCGTCGGCCAGCAGGTGGCGGGCGGCGGTGGTGAGCGCGGTGATGCCGGTGGGCAGGGCCTGGCGGAGGTCGGGGGCGTAGTCGGGGGCGTGGTTGGCGGGGACGGTGCGGCCCTCGGCGGTGGCGGCCCGCCAGGTGGCGGCCGGGGTGGTGCCGAGCATCCAGTAGGCGAGGGGGATCCGGGAGCCGTCGGCAAGGCGGGTGAGGTGGGTGAGGTCCTCGGTGGCCGGGGACGGTACGGCGTGCAGGACGCGTCCGGCGCCGAGGTGGTCCGCGTGGACGGTGCGCAGGGCGGCGGTGAGGGCCGCGTCGGGGGTGAGGACGGGCGAGCGGGCGGTGACGGTCAGCTCGGGCGGCCGGGGTGCGCCGGCGGCCTCGCTCTCGGCCCGCAGGACGCGTCGGACGGCCTCGTGGAGCCGCTCGAGGGCGGCGTCGGAGAAGGCGCGCAGGCCCACCGAGAGGGTGGCCCGGTCGGGGATGACGTTGGCGCGGGACCCGGCGTGCAGGGTGCCGACGGTCAGCACGGCCCCCTCGGCGGGCGCGGCCTCCCGGGCGGTGAGGGTGTGCAGCCGCACCACGGCGGAGGCGGCCATCAGGAGCGGGTCGGCGGCGAGGTGCGGGGTGGCGGCGTGGCCGCCGCGGCCGTGCAGGACGGCGTCGAGGGTGCGGCTGCCGGCCATCAGGGGTCCGCCCGCGGCGTGCGCGACGGTCCCGGCGGGCAGGGGTGCGGCGTGCTGGGCGAGGACGGCGTCGGGGCGGCCGAACCGGTCGTACAGCCCGTCGTCAGCCAGCGCGCGGGCGCCGGTCAGGGTCTCCTCGGCGGACTGGCCGAGGACCAGCAGGCGGCCCCGCCACTCGGCGCGGGTGGCGGTGAGGCGGGCGGCGGCGCCGGTGGCGGCGGCCGCGTGCAGGTCGTGGCCGCAGGCGTGCATGGCGCCGGGGACGGTGGAGGCGTAGGGCAGGCCGGTGGTCTCGGTGACGGGGAGGGCGTCGAGTTCGGTGCGGAGCAGGACGGTGGGGCCGGGGCCGTTGCGGAGTTCGGCGAGGAAGGAGGGGGTGCCGGCGAGGTCGCGGTGGACGGTGAGGCCGAGGGCGGTGAGGTGGTCGGCGAGCAGGGTGGCGGTGGCGTGTTCGGCGCCGGAGAGTTCGGGGACGCGGTGCAGGGCGAGGTACAGCTCGACGGCGGACTTCAGCTCGGCGCGGGTGGGGGTGGCGGGGGGCGCGGCGCGGGGTGGCTGGGGGTCGGGGGCGGCCACTGGCCTCACCTCTTCGTCCTCGGGGGTCGTCCGCACAGTCCGGGGGCCGTGCGGGCAGCGTGCGCGGCGGCCGTGTCAGCGGCGTCTCGTTCCGCTGTCAGGGCGCTGTCAGCGGGTGACAGCGCCCTGGAGGCGGATCTGACAGCGGGTGGGGCTGGGATGGCGTCAGCAGGTGAGTTCCGCCGGAGCGGCCGGTGGGCCCCTGGGACCGCAGGGAGTACGCGATGACCCCCAAGACCGAGCTGGCCACCCTCGCCGACGAGATCCTGGAGCTGGAGTCGGAGACCTTCGAGATCTCGGACTACTCGGACGCGGCCGAGGTCGTGCTCGCCGGTTCGACGTCCTGCTCCTCGACGTCGACCTGCTCCAGCACCACCAGCACCACCTCCTGCTCGGCCTGATCCGGCCGATCGCGCGTACGGCCCCTGTCCCGGCGGCGTCCACCGCCGGGGCAGGGGCCTTCGTGCGCGCTCGGCGGGAGCGGTCACGGGAAGGGGTGCGGGGCTCGGTGGACGGCGTCGGCGGGCAGGTCGTCGGGGCGGCGCCCGGCGGTGCGCAGGCCGGTGCGGAGGCGGTCCATGGTGAGCGCCCGCTGCCGGGTCCAGCCGAAGTCGATGGGGAGCAGCCCGGGGACGGCGGTGGCGACGGTCCGCAGGCCGGCGCGGGCCTGTTCCGGCGTGGTCTGGTCGACGGCGATGACGTCGTGGCCCTGCCGGGCAAGGGCACCGGTGAGCAGGGCCAGGTCGTCGCGGAGGTCGCCGGTGCGGGGGCGTACGGCGGTCCAGTCGGCGAAGGCGTCCGCCAGCGGGAGGTGGTCGAGGGGGTCGAGGAAGGGCGCGGCGTGGTGGGCCATCTCGGGGAGGCCGTAGAGCTGGGCGTGGTCCTTGAGTTCCCGTACGAGGGTGAAGTCGGCGGCCATGGCGGCGAGTTCGGTGCGGCGTTCGGTGACCTGGTAGGGCAGGTGCGGGATGTAGGTGAGGACTTCGGAGAGGGCGGAGGCGACGGTCTCGGCCGGGTCGAACCCGGCGGCGGCGGCGAAGGCGAGGGTGCCGGGGCCGCCGTCGCGGCGGACGGCGAGTGCGGTGACGACGGGGACGGGCGGGCCCATCCGGGTGTCGTAGGCGTGGACGGCGTAGCCATGCAGCGCGGCCCGGTCGGTCATGGCGCGGACCTCGGGGTCGGCGACGGTGGCGAGGTCGATCTCGGTGAGGCGGGCGCGGCCGTACCAGGCGAGCAGGAACGCGTCACGTTCCACTCTTTCGAGAAGGCCGAAAAGGATCGCCTCGGCGAGGCCGGAGCCGGTGGCGCAACCGTTGGAGCACTCGAAGACGAAGTTGTCGGCGTCGACACCCGCGCTGTAGTGGGCGAGCCGCGCCGGAACGAGGACGGGCCGGTCGTCGCGGAGCGAGTGGCCCCAGACCCAGGGGATGGCCCGGTCCGGGTCGAAGGGGCTGACCAGCGGGTCGTCGGCGTACGTCTCGGGGGCGTACACCCCGCAGGTACGCGGGTCGAGGGCGTCGGCGGCGAGGTCGCGGTAGCTGCCGGTCACCGGGTCGGTGCCGCGCCTGCGGTGGGTGCCCGCGTACCGCTCCAGGCCCTCCAGGAAGGCGAGGCGGCGGCTGGTGGCGGTGCGGTTGGCCTGGCCGGACCAGGTGACGTCGGTGAGTCCGGCGTAGCCGCGGACGAAGTGGGTGCCGGCGACGGGGGCGGTGGTGGTGGAAGCCGGGTTGATCCAGGTGTCCGCGCCGAGGGCGCCGCAGACCGGGTTGGCGAGGGCGGCGGTCGGCAGGGCGTACGCGCCGAGGGGGCGTACGCGGTACGTGCCCGGGTCGGGCTTGGGCGCCGGGTCGAGGCGCAGCCGCGCGGCCTCGGCGGTGTCGGGGCGCGGGGTGACGCAGGCCGGGCAGAGCGGGTCGGGCAGGAGGGGGAAGGTGGCGGTGGCGAGGGTGGCGAGGTCGGTGCGGGTCACCCGGGGCAGGCCCCGGTCGGCGGGCTCCTCGGCGGCGGGTGCGGCGCGGCCCGGCCGGTGGACGGCCCGGTACGCGGCCCAGACGGCGTCCACGGCCCAGTCGGTGACGACCGGCCAGCCGACGGCGCCCCGCGGCACGTGCCGGCGCTCCAGCGCCTCCCGCTCGGTCCGGCCCCGCAGCCGCTGCCACCGCATGGCCAGGCACTGCCCGCACGCCCCGGCGGCCTCGGGACCGGCCCCTGCGGGCAGCCACGGGCCGGTGAGCACGGCGCGCGAGGTGAGGTGGACGGTGGCGCGGGGGCGCTGCCCCGCGTACGGGTCCCGGGCGCCGGTGCCGAGGGTGTCGGCGGCGCCGAGCGGGACGACCGAGGGGGCCGGGAGCAGGGCGCGTTCGGCCTCGGGCAGGGCGGCGTGGCGGGCGGTCAGGGCGGCCTGGAGCTGGTCGCGGGCGGCGTCCAGCGGGCGGGGCTCGGGGGGCGGCGCGGGGGCGGGCAGGGCGGCGGCGGGTGCGGGGGTGGCGGGCATGGCGGGCTCCTGACAGGCCGGGGCGGGGAGGAACGCGGGGCCGGGGCGGGGGCGCTCACGCTCCCCGCCCGGCCCGTGAGGACCGGTGCCTGCGCGGCCCTCAGGTGCGGTCGGACCAGCGGAAGGTCTTGAGGGCGACGGCGGTGAAGACGACGGCGAACCCGGCGAGGATTCCGCAGGAGAGCAGGATGTCGCCGGTGGTGCCGGAGCCGGTGAGGGCGGCCGAGACGCCGTCGTTGAGGTAGCGCAGCGGCAAGGCCCGGGAGAGGGCCTGCATCCAGTCGGGCATCGCGTCGAGCGGGAAGAACGAGCCGGAGAGGAAGGCCATCGGCAGCATCACGCAGTTGGCGACGGCGGCGACCGCCTCCGGGGTGCGGGTGAAGGAGCCGACGATGACGCCGAGGGCGAGGAAGGCGGTGACGCCGATGACCAGGACGAGGAAGGCCCACGGCCAGCCCGAGGAGAGCTCCAGGCCGAACGGCGGCAGCATGGCGACGGCGACGAAGAGCACCGCCTGCACGGCGCCGATGCCGAGCGCCAGGACGTAGCGGGAGGCCATGACGGCGGAGACCGGGGTCGGGGTCATCCGGATGAGGCGGAGGATGTCGTCGCGCCGCCACTGCATGAGGACGAAGCCGACGCCGAAGACGGCGGCGTTGCCCAGGCCCCAGGAGAGGACGCCGGGGGCGATGTAGCTGATGTAGGGGCGGCCGGACTGCTCGACCTCCTGGCCGCTGAAGATGAGGCCGAAGACGACGAGGAAGATCAGCGGGAAGGCGAAGGTGAAGAAGAGGGTGGTCTTGTCGCGGGTGTAGGCCCGGTATCCGGCCTGGCTGAGGGCGGCGTAGGCGCTCATGGGGTCTCCGTGGGTGGTGGTGCGGGGTGCGTGAGCGGTGGGGGGCGGGCGCCGGTCAGCTCTCGGCGGGGGCCGGGTCCGGGGCGGGGGACGTCTCGCCGGTGAGGGTGAGGTAGACGTCCTCCAGGCTGGGGGTGCGGGTCTGCACGCCGTGCAGGCCGCCGCGGGCGTCGACGGCGGCGAGGACCGGGCCGGAGTCCTCGGTCTCCAGGACCGTCATGTCGCCGTCGAGCGCGGCCCGCAGGACGCCGGGCAGCGTCGCGCCCTCCTCGGGGCTCAGCCGGTCGGCGGGGACCAGCAGCCGGGTGGCGGCGCTGCTGGCGGCGATCAGGCGGCCGGGGCTGTCGAGGGCGCGGACGGCACCGCCGACCAGGATGGCGACCCGGTCGCAGAGCGCCTCGGCCTCGTCCAGGTGGTGGGTGGTGTAGACGATGGTGCGGCCGGCGCCCTTGAGGTCACGCAGCACCTTCCACAGGTCGCGGCGGGCCTGCGGGTCGAGGGCGGCGGTCGGCTCGTCCAGGAAGATCAGCTCCGGGTCGTGGACCAGGGCGGAGGCGATGGCCAGGCGCTGGCGCTGGCCGCCGGAGAGGTCGTCCACCCGGACGTCGCCGTGGTCGGTGAGGCCGACCAGGGCGAGCGCCTTCTCGGCGGCGTCGCGGCCGGCCCGGTAGAGGGCGGCGACGGTGGTGAGGTGTTCGCGGGCGGTGAGGCGGACGAAGAAGGCGCTGGACTGGGTCTGCACGCCGATCCGCGGGAGCAGCGCGGTGTCCCGGGGCCAGGGGTGGCGGCCGAGGACGGTGACGGTCCCGGCGTCGGCCTTGCGCTGGCCCTCCATGATCTCCACGAGGGTGGTCTTGCCCGCGCCGTTGGGCCCGAGCAGCCCGAAGAACTCACCGCGGGCGACGGTGAGGGTCACCCCGGCGACGGCCTCGGTCCGCCCGTACGTCTTGCGGACACCGTCGAGGACGACGGCGCCGTCGGTGGCCTCGTCTGCGGCGGGGTCGTGGGGCTGGGGGGTCATGTGGTGCTCCTCGTTTCGGGGTGTGCGGGGTGTGCGGGGTGTGCGGGGTCCACGTCGGGGGCGCTGGGGTCAGCTCCCGGCCAGCAGGTGGCGGGCGGCGGCCCAGAGGGCGAGGCCGATGCCCGCGAGGACCAGCAGCACCGCCGCCGGGTAGGCCAGGTACGCGCGGCGGGCCGGGGCCGGGTAGGCCGCGGCGGCCGACTCGCGGCGCAGGGCGAGCCCGATGTAGGTGCGGGAGGCGGTGAACAGGCCGAGGGTGCGGGTGAGTTGCCCGGCGATCTGGTACCCGTCGAGCGGCGGCAGCGGGATCAGCATGGCGAGGGCCTGCACGGTGCCCAGCAGGACGAGGGCGGCGCAGGCGTCGCGGGTGGCCTCGTCGGGCGGGGCGAGGAGCCAGAGCGCGCCGAACGGCAGCAGGAAGAGCAGGTTCATGACGGCTCCGGCGACGGCCGTCGCGATTCTCGCCCAACGGGTCGGCAGGTACGGGTAGTTGTCGACTGTGCAGTACATGATGACCACGGGCACCCGCCACCGCAGACCGATCTCGGCCACCGTGCCGCCGTAGTGCCGGGCCACGACACCGTGCGCCAGTTCGTGCAGGGCGGTGGAGAGCCAGAGCAGGGTGGCGGCGGCGACCAGGAGCACGGGGTTGCTCAGCAGCGCCCAGGCGGCGTCGAGCGCCTCCCCGGCGCGCACCACCAGCGCGGCCTCCAGGGCGAGGACGAGGAGCAGCAGCGGGACGAGCGCGGCCGGGTGGAACAGGGGGCGCAGGACCCGGTGGAGGCGGGCGGTGGTGGTGTCGGCGTCGGCGACCAGGCGCAGGGTGCCGCGCCACAGGGTGCGCGGTACGGCGGGCCCGGCCGGGGCGGCGGCCGGGCCCGGGCCGCCGTCGAGCAGGCCGCGGGTGCCGAGCAGGGCGAGGAGCTGGCGCCACTGGGCCTCGCCGAGCCGCTTGCCGTGGGCGGCGGCGTACTCGGCGCCGAGGTCGTCCAGGGCGCGGGTGCCGTCCATCCGGGCGAGCAGGAAGGCCTCGCGCGGACCGACCTTGAAGGAGTGGCCGCTGCCGGTGTCCTTGACGAGGTGGACGGTGACCGGGCCGTCGAACAGCGGCCCGCCGACGAGCACGCCCTCGCGCAGGGCGGGCCGGTAGGCGCCCGGCACGGCCCGTTCGGCGGGCGCGCTCACGCGGCGCCCTCCCGCAGCACCCGGCCGAGGACGTGCGAGAGGTACGCCTCGTCCCGGATGGTGACGTGGAGCCGGTTGTTGGTCATGTGCATGTACGGGGAGAGGAGCAGCGGCAGCGCGACGGCCGGGTCGGTGACCCGCTCGTCGCGGGTGCCGTCCCAGGAGCGGAAGACCAGGTCGCCGTCGACCGTCAGCTTCTCGGCGCGGGCGCGCAGTTCGGCGCAGTGCTCGGCCCACCCGGCGAGGAAACCGGGCAGCCGGGGCCGTTCGCCGTCCGGGGCGGCCGGGGCGGTGGCGGCGCGGACGCGGGTGAAGCGTTCGGTGAGGCCGGGGGCTAGGGCCGCGTAGTTGCGGTCGTACTCGTCGGTGCCGATGAAGTTGGTGCCGGGGAAGGCGCGGTGCCAGAACTCGTAGTAGCTGTCGAGGTAGTCGGTGAGTTCGGCCTCGTCGGGGAGGAAGGTCGCGGCCATCACCATCATCAGCTGGGCGGCAGTGCCGAGCAGCACGGTGCGCAGGTGGAGGTTGATGGTGGCGAAGGCGTCGATGACCAGGTCGCTGGAGTGCCGGAAGTGCCACTCGGCCAGCTCGATCCCGGCGGGCCCGCCGTACTTGCCGTACTCGGGCTCGTACGGTTCGGCGCTGCGGCTGTTGTTGGGGCGGATGTTCATCCGGCCGTCGGCGCCGGTGTAGTGGCCGCGTTCGGCGCCGGGGAACTCGATGTCGAAGAGGGTGTTGTAGAAGTCGTTGAGGAATCCGGCGTCGACCTCGTAGAGCGCGGGGCGTTCGCGCAGGAAGGTGTCGACGGCCTCCTCGGTGCGGCGGCGGACCTCGGACTCGGCCTCGGGGGTGCTCGGCTTGAGGCGCAGCCGGACGTGCGGGCCCTCCAGCCAGTAGTTGATGAAGAAGTAGCCGCTGATCAGCCCTTCCTCCTCCAGGGCGGCGACGAGCGGGCGGACGCAGGTGAGCAGGAAGGGGCGCGGGTTGGCGGCGTAGAAGACGTGGGTGGCCTGCCAGGCGCCGGTCTTGGTGGCGGCCCCGGTGGCGGGGAGGGTCAGGTCGGTCATGGCGCGGTCCTCGCGGGGGTGGGGGCGGGCAGGGTCTCCACGGCCAGTTCGGTGACGTGGCGGCCGCGCGGCGAGACGGCGTGCAGCCCGTCCTCGTCGGGAAGGGCCTCGCGGAAGACGGCGCGGGCCTTCTCGGTGCGCAGCAGCGCCTCGAAGGCGGCGAGCGAGAGTGGGCTGTCGAAATCGACGTAGCTCGGTTTGGCTCCGGTCGCGCCGCGGGCCCCGCTGTCGGAGACGGTGGCGTAGACCCGGGCGGGCAGGCCGTGGGCGCGGCGGAAGCGGTGCCAGCCGAGGAACCAGGCGGCCTCGTCGGTCCCGGGGGCGCGCAGCGGCAGGGTGCTCGCGTCCACGCCCCAGCTGCGGCGGGCGAGGACCAGGCTGCCGTGGCGGACCCGGGGCCGGTGGGTGACGCCGTCGACGGGCGGGCGGTCGGGGACGCCGCCCCAGACGTTGAGCGGGGCCATGGATGTCGGGGAGAGCAGGAGCAGGGTGCGCGGGAGTTCGGGGAGGGCGAGGGGGACGAGGTAGCCGAGATAGACGGGGATCACCTCGCGTTCCAGGCGGGCGGAGCGCAGGACGAGGCGGTCCTGTTCCTCGTCGTGGACGAGGAACAGGTCGTCCAGGCCGAGCCGGAACTCCGGGTCGAGGGTGCCGCTCTCGCCGGGGCCGACGATCTCGTACTCGGTGAGGCGGGCGTGCAGGTTGAGGTTGGAGGTGACGGGTCCGCCGGTGACCTCGGCGAGGACGGCGCCGGGCGGGGCGGTGGCGGCGCCCGCCGCGAGGAGCCGTTCGCCCAGGCCCTCGAAGAGGTGGGTGAAGCGGCTGAAGGGGAAGGAGAGGCCGCCGTAGGAGCGGTTGAGGACGGCGATCGGGCCTTCGGGCCGGTCGGCGAGCTGGACGTGGTGGCTCATCGGTGCGAAGGCGGGGGCGATGCCGGTCAGCGGCTCGGCCGCGGCCTCCAGCAGCTCCTCGTCCAGGACGAGGTCGCCGTCGCCCTCGTGCGCGGCCCAGCGTTCGCGCATCCCGGCGAGGAAGGCGGCGCGGGCGGCGTCCAGGGACTTCAGCTCGGGCAGGCCGAGCCAGTTCTCCTCGGGGTTGTGGTCGCCGTCGGGCCCGAAGGCGGGGCGCTGGGAGGTGAAGGAGAGGTACTGGTCGAAGAAGTCCTCGTGGAAGTCGTGGACCAGCTTGACCAGGTCGTCGCACCGCCCGCCCCGGCCGAACCGGGCGGTGAAGAAGCCCTTGAGGGTGAGCCGGTGCGGCAGGGTCAGGTCGAAGGCGGGCAGGACGCGCTCCAGGCGGGCCAGCGGCTCCCCGGCGGTCTTCGCCCAGCGGTCGGCGGAGAGGGTGAGGCCGGTGGGCTCGCCTGCGGGGACGGCACAGTCCTCGTAGAGCACGGTCTGCGGGACGCGACCGGACTCGGCACCCAGCGACCGCTGAACAGCGTCCAGTTCGCCGCGCAAGGTTTCCAGCAGCAGCCGCCCGCGGCCGGGGCCGGCGTCCGCGAACTTGTCGACGCAGGCCGCGGCGGGCTCCAGCTTGTCGGCGAGGCGGTCGGCCCACGGGCGTCCGACGCCGCGCAGGGCCGCCTGGAAGGCGCGGAGCGGGTCGGTGTCGTGGACGGTGACGTCGAGGCAGGGCACGCGGACCAGGCCGAGGGCGAGGAGCGCGTCGAGGTACTGGGCGACGTCGGCCTCGGTGGCCCCCCGGTCGGCGGCGAGCCAGGCGGAGAGGGCGCCGTACCGCAGGGTGCCGTGTTCCTCGAAGTGGCCGAGGAGCCGGTCGAGGGTGCCGCTGCGGCGGAGGTAGAAGAGGCGGTCCTTGACGGAGTCGAAGGTGACGGCGGTGGCCTCGTCGCCCTCGGTGACCCAGCGCCGCACGTACCGCACCCGGTCCGCCTCGCGCCCCCAGCCGGAGGCGACGGTGACCGGCAGGTCGGCGCGGCGGGCCGGGTCGGCGAGGACGGTGGCGGCGAGCCGGCCGACGGCGGCGGTGTTGAGCCGGGCGGCGGCGCGCCAGGTGTCGGCGACGGCGAGCGGGAAGGCGCCGGTTCCCCGGTGCGGCGCGCCGTCGGTGAAGGTGCCGAGGCCGACGCCGGTGAAGGTGGAGAAGGGGCTGGTCTTGCAGGCGGTGCGGTACAGGTAGGAGAGGAGCGAGCGCTCGATCTTGCGGTGCTTCTTGCCGGGGGCGGCGGCCGGGTCGGCGGCGGTGCGCCGGACGTACTCGTCGAGCCCCGCGTCGAGGGTGGGCGAGGCGAGCAGCAGGCCCTTGCGGAGCCGGTCCTCCCCGGCGGCGGCGCAGAGGGCGGCGCGGGCGCGGGCCGTCTCGGAGGCGAGCACTCCGGCGCCCTCGGCCTCCCGGGCGGCCAGCGCGGTGCGGCGCTCCAGCCAGTCGGCCAGCGCCTCGGCGGTGCGCGGGTCTCGGGCGGCGACCAGGGCGCGGGCCTCCTCGGGCGCCTTGGGCAGGCGGTTGTTGAAGAGTTCGCGGCGGAGCTTCAGCAGGGCCCGGCGCTCGGCGTCGTCGTCGGTGGCGCCGATCAGCGGGTGGAGGAGGTCGCCGAGGGCCTCGCCGTCGGCGGTGAGGCGGGCGGCGGCGTCGAGCACGTCGTCGGCCCAGCGGCGGGCGCCGGGGGCGCGCAGTGGGTGGACCGTCTCGACGGGGAGCCCGGCGGTGCGCAGCACGAAGGCCTCGCGGGGGCGGCCGGGCCGCGGGGCGGGGTCGGCGGGCGCGGGCATGGCGATGGGGGTGCCCCTTCCGGAAGTCACGCGAGCTCGTGGCGGTAGTCGGCGGGGGCGGGCCGCTCGTGGCCGACCATCATGATCAGCAGCGGGGCCTCGCCGGTGGCCTCCAGGCCCAGTTCCTCGATGTACGAGATGTTGTCGAAGCCCAGCGCCACCCCGCAGCCGACGTCGAGCGCGGAGGCGGCGGTGTACACGGACTGGGCGACGGCGCCGATGGTGGCGTTGACCAGGCGGTAGCCCCGGTCGCCGACGGCGTCCAGGACGGCGGTGGTGCGGACGGTCGGCACCAGCACGGCTCCGGCCTGCTCCAGGTTGTAGTTGGAGAGGAAGTAGTTCTTCTGGAGGAAGGTGCCGGGGGCGCCCGCCTTGACCAGCCGCAGGGTGTGCGCCTCGGGGTCGTAGGCGTACGCGCCGGGGGCGAGCCCTTCGGCGTGGTTGACGAAGACGTACAGCCCGGCGAGGCGTTCGCCTCCGGCGCCGGTGCCGGTGTCGCCGCCGAGGTACGAGCCGTCGGTCGCGGCCCGGCAGCAGGCGGCGAGGTCGGCGGCGGCGAGCGGCCGGGAGGCGTCGAACCGGCCGAAGCTGCTGCGGCGCCGGCGCAGCGCGGTCCGCACGTCGGCGGTGAGCGGCGCGGCGGCGGGCAGCGGGGCCTCGGGCAGGGCGGGCTCGGCCGGGTGGGCGGCGGCCGGGGCGAGGGCGCCGGGGGCGGGCCGGTCGAGGGCGCCTTCGGCGGTGGTGGCCTGCATGCGGGTGACGGCCTCGAAGGTGAGGACGGTCCGGGAGCGCTCGACGTCCTGGTGCCGGACCGCGACGGGGGCGGCCGGAGGCGCGGCGGCGCCGGTGGCACCGCGCCACTTCAGCGGCACGACGGCGAAGATCCCCTCCTCCTGGGTGCGCACCCCGAGCAGCCGCGCGAGCCGCTCCTCGTCGAACCAGAGGGCGGGCTCCACCTCCAGGCCCCGGGCGCGGGCCCACAGGCGCCAGGTCTGGACGCAGGCGCCGAGGTCCATGGAGACGGCGTGGAAGGAGAAGCTGTTGTACTTGAAGGCGTTCTGCCAGTACTTGATCGACAGGACGAGGTACTGGTCGGTGGCGTCGGCCCCGCCGGGCGCGCCCGGCCCGGCCGCCTCCAGGGCGGCGCGGACCTCGCCGGTGGCGTCGCCGGTGAGCAGGCGGCGCATGGCGTGGTGGCGGGTGGCGTAGTGGTGGACGCCGGGCGGCACGGGCGCGGAGGGGCCGGAGACCCAGTAGACGCTGACCGGGTAGAGGCCGCCGCCGGAGGCCGAGCCGCGTGAGAAGTTGGCGAGCGGGTAGTGCGGCAGGGCGTCGAGGTCGGTGTTGGCCTGGACGCCGAGGCGGCGCCCGGTGAGGCCGTAGGAGTCGCGGAGCATCCCGGAGAGCGCGGCGAGGTCGAAGCGGCCCGGCTCGGCGAGGGGTGCGGGGGCGAGGCCCTGGTCGAGGGCGGCGTCCGCGGGGTAGCCGGAGTCGGGGAGCGGCAGCAGGTCGGTGCCCGGGTAGTGCTTGGTCTTGCGCGGGCCGTCGGCCCAGTTCGGCACGTGGTCGACCGGCTCCATGTGGACCCGGCCGCGCCGCATGATGGCGGCGGCGTAGTCGTAGGCGTACCCCACGGAAGGCTCCCTGGGTTGTCGGGGCGGCTGGCTGGGCGTCGGGCGGTCCCCGGTCAGGGGAAGGGGTGCGGGGCCGGGTTGAGGTCGGCGTCGGTCAGGTCGCGCTCGCGCAGTCCCGCCTCGCGCAGGGCGGTGCGCAGGCGGGGCATGTGGCGGGCGCGCTGGCGGGTCCAGCCGAAGTCGATGGGGAGCAGTCCGGGGACGAGGACGCTGACGGTCCGCAGGCCCAGCGCCCGCTGCTCGGGCATGGTCTGGTCGACGACGACCACGTCGAACCCGGCGCCGGTGACGGCGTCCACGCAGCGCGCGAGGTCGTCGCGGAGGTCGTCGGAGACGGGCGGCAGCGAGCCGTCGCCGTACAGCTCGGTGAGGGAGCGCTTCGGTGGGCGGGGTGCTCCGGGCTCGCCGATGAGGAAGTGGGCGTGGTCGCCCATCTCGGGGATGCCGTAGGCGAGCGGGTGGTCGTGGAGGGCTTCGACGCGGTGGAAGTCGTCGGCCATGGCGCGCAGCCGGGCCTCGTCGCGCACGGTGCGGCCCGGCAGGTTGACGGCGTCGGTGGCGATCTCGCAGAGGGCGCCCGCGATGGCCGCCTCGGGGTCGAGCCCGGCCCCTGCGCCGAAGCACATGCGGCCCAGGCCGCCGTCGGGGCGGACGGCGACGCCGGTGACGACGGGGATCGGGAAGGTGATCCGGGTGTCGAAGAAGCGGGCCTCGTAGCCGTAGAGGGCGAGCCGGTCGACCATGTGGCGGGTGGCGGGGCTGGTGCTGGTCGCCGGGTCGATCTCGGGGAGGGCGGCCTGTCCGTACCAGGCGAGGAGGAAGGCGTCGCGTTCGACGACCTCCATGAGGCCGCAGTAGACGGCTTCCTCCAGGCAGCCACCGGTGGCGCAGCCGTTGGACGACTCCTGCACGAACCGGTTCTCCAGCCCGGGCGCGTGGTAGTACGTCAGCACTTCCGGCACGAGGACGGGCCGCTCGTCGCGGAGCGAGTACCCCCACACCCACGGGATCTCGCGGTCGGTGGTGAACGGCGGCACGTGCGGGTGGGCGGCGTGGAAGGCGGCGTCGTAGAGGCCGACGACGCGCGGGTCCACCACCTGCTCCCCGCGCGCCACGAGCTGGTCGAGCGATGCCCTGACCTCGGCCTTCTTCGCCCGCGACCGCATGCCCGCGTACCGCTCCAGCCCTTCCAGCACCCCGATGCGCAGGCTCTGCCCGAAGGTGTCGGCGTGGCCGCCCCAGAAGGTCTCGCGGAGGTAGTCGCCGGAGCGCATCGAGAAGCAGCCGACGGTGGCGGAGGTCGACCCGGAGGAGACGTCCTGGACGACGGAGGGACCGAGGGAGCCGCAGAGCGGGTTGGCGTAGGGCTGGATCGGCAGCTCGTACGTGCCGAGGTCGCGGACGCGGAAGCTGCCGGGCCGGTGCTTGGGCGCGGGCCCGAGCGTGAGCGTGGCGGCCTCGGCGGTGTCCTCCTCGGCGACGGAGCAGCGCGGGCACTCCGGGTCGGGGACGAGCGGGTGGTGGCGGGTCCGCAGCGTCTGGAGGTCGACCAGGTGCACGGCGGCGAACTCCCCCGTGTTGGGGCCCTGCCCGCCGAGCCGCGCCGCGATCAGCGCGGCCACCGCGTCGGCGCCGAACGGCGTCAGGTACGGGTTCTCCCCCGCCGCCCGCGTCCCCGCCCCCAGCTCCAGCGCCTCCCGCAGCGTCACACTGCGCACCGCCTGCCAGCGGCGCTCCAGGCAGCGCGGGCAGGGCTGGGCCAGGGCCGAGGCGTCCCCGGGGAACGGCCCGACCACGGCCTGCCGCCCGTAGAGCCGCACCGGCACGGCCCCCGCCTCGTACGCCCCGACCGGCGCCCGGAACGCGTCGTGCACGCCGAGCGGGGCGAGGTCCAGGGGTACGGGGGTGCCGTGGGCGGCGAGGGCGCGGCGCAGCCCGGCCGCGAAGGCGGCGACGGGGCCGGCGGTGCGGCCCGGTGCCGCCGCCTGGTCGAGGGTGTCAGCGGGCATCGGAGCCGTCCTCACGGGCGGGCACCGTCAGCAGGACGCGGGCGGTGGCGAGGTGGCCGGTGGCGAGGTCGGCGGAGGTGGTGTCCAGGTACAGGGCGTCGCGGCCCCGCTCCCCGAGGCGGGCCAGGATCTCGGGGAAGGTGGTGGCGGCGTCGAGCGGCCCGCCCTGCTCCCCGGCGACGGCGAGCGCGGCGGGCGCCAGGTCGGTGACGAACGGGTCGCCGGTGTCGGGCTCCTCCCCTGCCTCGGCGGCGAGTTGGGCGGTGCCGAGCAGGTCGCGCAGGGCGGCGCGGGCGGCTTCACGCCGGGTCAGGTCGGCGGCGACGGCCCAGCGTCCGCCGGGCTCACGGGCGAGGACGACGGGGGCGGGGCCGTCGCCGGTGAGGTCGAGGAGTTCCACGTCGAGGGCGAGCGCGGCGGCCGTCTTGTGCAGGAACTCCAGCTCCGGGTCGGCGGCCGGGTCCTCGGCGAGGGGCGCGGCCGGGGTGCCCCGGACCGCGTCGAGCACGGCGGTGTGGGCGAGGGCGGAGAGCAGCGCGGCCCCGGCGGCCTCGGCGGCGCTGCCCCCGGCGCCCGCTCCGGCGGTGGCGGCGAGGTGTGTGCGGAGCCGGTTGTGCGGGCCGAAGGGGCGGGCGGCGGCGACGGGTACGCGGTGGGGTGCGCCGGTGCGCAGGGAGAGGGCGGGGGTCCAGGTGGTGACGGGGCTGTCGTCGGTGCCGCCGTACGTCGCCAGCGCGGCGGGGTGGACCGGCGTGCCCTGCTGCTCGTCGGCCGTCGGCGCCGGGACGGTGCGGTCGACGTAGAGGGCGGCGGCCCGGTGCAGGGTCCGGGTGCGGGCCCCGGCCAGGTGGTGGATGTCGACGGCGGTGACGGCGCGCACCGTGCCGTCGGGCAGGGCGACTTCGACGCGGCTGACCTTGAGCGGGGTCTGGGTGAGGTCGTCGTCGTCGAAGCGGGTGAAGACGCCGGTGTGCGGGCGGACCAGCGCGCTCGCGGTCCGGTTGAGGGCGTCCACCACCTCCTGTGCCTCCTCCGCGCCGGCCACGCTCGGCGTACGGGGGACCTCCGGCGTCCCGGGGGCGGTCACCGGGACACCGGAGGGGGCGCAGTGGCGGCAGCGCGGGTGCGGGGGCACGGGTTCGGCGACGACGTCCAGCGACTCAAGGTCCTGGATGAGCACCTGCCCGCGCGTCTCGGCCGGCTGCACGCCGCTGGTCAGCCGGAACACCTCGTACGCGAGGAGGTTCCCGCACATCGCGGCGACCGGCCCGGTCAGCGGCCCCGGCGCCCCCGCGTCGGCGCCCCGGGCGCCGCCCGCGACCTCGCTCCACAGCGCGGCGGCGGTTCCCGCGTCGACGTTGGCGCCGAGGCGGAGCAGGGCACAGGACCAGCAGCCGCCGCTCGCCGTGGGGGCGGCGCCGGCGGTCAGCGGCCCCATCACGAGCCGCTCACCGAAGGCCCAGGCGGGCAGCAGGGTGCGGCCCTCGGGGACGCCCTCGGTGAGCAGCCGGTGGGTGAGCCCGGCGGCGCCGGGACCGGTGACCACGACCACGTCGTACCCGTCCAGCGCCGCCCAGCCCGGCCCCTCGGCCGGGTCGGGCAGCCGGTCGAGGCTCACCGGGCAGCCCTCCTCGGCCAGTTGGGCCGCCTCGGCCGCCACGTCGGGGAAGGCGGTGGCGAGCCCCAGCGACCCGCACCCGTTGCGGACCAGCCCGAGGGCGACCCAGCGGGCCGTCTCGTCGGTGCCGAGGACGGCGACGCGGGCGGCCCGGTAGCGGGCGAACCGGTCGGGGGCCGCGTCGGAGTAGTGGTCGATGTAGGCGATCTGCGCGGCGAACCGCTGCCCGGCGGCGTCCTCCGGCTCCGGGCGCAGGGCGTCGGCCTCGGGGATGTCGCGGGCGAAGTCGCGGGCGTAGAGGGTGCGGACCAGTTCGGCGGCCATCGCCCGCTGGGCCGGGCCGAACCCGGCGCAGACCTCGTCGAGGCGGTGGCGTCCGGTCAGGTGCGGCAGGACGAGGGAGGCGAACCGGTAGGCGGTGCGGCCGGTGAGGTGGAATCCGCCGTCGGCGTTGTGGAAGAGGACCCCGCCGGGCGTCCGGGTGAAGAGCACGTCGCGGCGGACCCGGGGCCGGGTGGCGGCGAGCGCGTCGAAGGCGTCGGCGGCGGGGGCGGTGGCGGTCGCCGGGGCGGGGTCGGTCATGGGGTCAGCCATCAGGGGGTCACACCTTCTCTGCGGGACGCGGGAGTTCGGGGCGGTGCGCGCGGGGTCGGCTCGGCGGGTGCACGGCGGGCAGGTCGGGGGCGCGCCGCCGGGCCCAGGCCCGCAGCAGCGGCAGCGTGCGGTACGGGCCGGGCGGGCCCTCCTCCAGGAAGCCGGCGTCGGCGAGCCGGTCGAGGAGCTGTTCGGCGTCCGCCTCGCAGAGCCCGAGCGCGGGCGCCGCGTCGTCGGCCCCGGCGGCGGGCCCGAGTGCGGCGACCCGCAGGAAGGCGTCGGCGAGCCGGGGTTCGAGCCGCCCCAGCGCCTCGCCCAGCACCTCGGGGACGGAGAGCCCCGGCGCGTCGGTGAGGGCGAGCCGTCCGGCGGGGTCGGCGGCGAGCCAGCGCGCCGAGTCGGCGAGTCCGAGCCCGGGCCGGGTCAGCAGCCGGGCCGTCATGATGCGCAGGGCCAGCGGATGGTGGCCGCAGCTCTCGGCGATGCGGCGGGCCTCGTCCGGTTCGGCGTCGACGCGCTCCGCGCCGAGGACGGCGGTCAGCAGGGCGTGCGACTCGGCCGGGCGGAACGGCCCGAGCCGCACCACCCGCCCGCCGTGGGTGGCGACCAGACCGGCGAGGCCGCGCCGGCTGGTGACCACGACGGCTCCGCCGGAGCAGGCGGCGAGCAGCGGCCGTACCTGGTCGGCCCCGGCGGCGTCGTCGAGCACCAGCAGGGTGCGGCGGCCGGGCGGGCGGGCCTTCAGGGCGCGGGTGAGCTGCCCGGCGACGGTCACCGGGTCGTACGGCAGCCCGTCGGGGCCGGTCATCCGTACCAGCAGCCGCCCGCCGGGGAAGCGGTCGGCGAGCTGGGTGGCGACGTGCCGGGCCAGCGCCGACTTGCCGACGCCGGGCGCGCCGGAGAGGACGACGGTCAGCGGGCCGCCGGGCCGGTGCGCGGCCTCGGCGGTGAGGTGGGTGGTGAGCGCGGCCGCCTCGGCGGCGCGTCCGGCGAAGTCGGGGACGGGGGTCAGGGCGGTGACCAGCTCCGGTCCTTCGGGCGCGGAGGCGGCGGGGGTGGCCGGGAGCGGGGGCTCCTCGGTGGCCGCCCGGCCGGGGTGCCCGGTCCCGCCGAGGGTGTCGCCGCGCAGGATGGCCAGCTCCAGCCGCTGGAGCGCGGCGCCGGGGTCGACGCCCAGCTCCTGGAGCAGGTACTCCTTCACGCGCCGGTACTCGGCCAGCGCCTCGGCCTGGCGCCCGGTCCGGTACAGGGCCTCGACCAGCTGCTCGTGGAACCGCTCGTGCCCGGGATGGGCGCGGGTCACCTCCCACAGGTCGCCGAGCGCCTCCCCGCACCGCCCCAGCCGCAGGTGCAGGTCACCGAGGCGCTCCACGGCCCGCAGCCGCTCCTCGGCGAGGCGCGGCACCTCGTCGCGGTGCAGCAGGTCGGAGCGTACGTTGGCCAGCAGCGGGCCCTGCCACAGCGCCAACGCGTCGCGGAGTGCGGCCAGTTCGGCCTGCGGGTCGTGGGTGAGGCCGGCCGCCCGCCGGACCCGTTCCCGGAACCCGATGAGGTCCAGGGTGTGCGGTCCGGCGGTGATGCGGTAACCGCCGGGGACGGCCTCGATCGGCGTCTCGGTGACCCCGTGCTTGGTGAAGAGCCGCCGGAGCCTGAGGACGCAGGTCTGGAGGGCGGCCTTGGCGGTGGCCGGCTGCTCCTCCCCCCAGATGGCCCGCTGGAGGTAGTCGGCGGAGACCACCGAGTTGGCGTGCAGGAGCAGCGCGGTCAGCAGGACGGTGGGCTTGGCGGGCTGGAGGACGACCGATTCGGGGCCGTCGTGCAGCGACAGCGGCCCGAGCAACTGGAACCGCATGCCGTCGCCTAGTCCCAGCCGTTGACCAGCGTGCCGTCCCCCGCGTCGGGCGGGACGCCGTCCCAGCCGTTGACCAGGGGCCCGGCCGGCACCCCGTCCCAGCCGTTGACCAGCGTGCCCACCTCAAAGGGTGCGGCGGACGGCGCCTGCGCGGCGGCCTGCCCGGCGCCCAGCGCGAGGACGGCGGCGGCCCCGGCGAGGGCGGCGGCGGCCCTGACCCGGCGGGCCCGGACGGCGGCGGAGCTCTGCGGACAGTGGGCTTTACGGTTCCCGGACACGGTTCTCCCTGAAGAGTCTGGTCATGGCTCATGGGCAACTGCGCGAACAGGGCCGGCCGGTGTGCGGCACGGCGCCTCGGAGTGAGGCCAAAGGTGCGGTGGTGGGGGGGGGCGGCACGGTCCGGAGGAGGTGGGGGACGCTTGCGGGACGGGTCGCCCGAGGGCTGAGGGGGTGGCTCGGTACGGGGCGGTGGGGGTGGCTCTGTACGAAGCGGGGGCGGGGCGCCGTGGGATGCGGGCGCCCGCCTGACGGGCCGTCGGGCTGGTGGTCCGACCATGCCAGGACCGGCCTCTCCCGTGGTGGACGCGCGTTGACAGGTTGTTGCAGGACCTCGGCAGCTTCGTGCAACCGGGGGCGGCATACGGCGCGTTCCGCCCGAACCGGGTACGCGCCCCGCCCCCGGTGCCCGTAACGGGCACTCGCCGCCCGCGTGCCCGTGATGTCGCCTCCTGGCCACTCGCCGCCGCCCTGAGCCAGCACGTCTACCGGCGCATCGGCTTCCGCGACACGGCGGCGTGATGTTCGTCCACTTCGACACCGCCTCGGGCACCTGCGAGATCGGCGTTCTGGTCCGAACCCGCGGGCGAGGGCCACGGCCTGATCACCGCCGCCGCCCGCCACCTGCTCCGCTACGCCTTCGCAACCCGCGAGCCCTGCACCACGCCGAATGGAAGACCCGGGCGCATCCGCCCCCTCATGGCCGTGGCGGACACCTGCCCGCGCCCCTACCCTGGAGGCAGGCCGGCTCGGGGGCGTCGGCCGGGGGGAGAGAATCATGGGGCGCAGGTCCAGGTCCGCACCGCTGCTCGGCGCTCTGCTCGCGCTCCCCCTACTGGTGGGCTGCGGCGGCTCCACCGATGTCTCCGTCGGCGACTGCCTGGCCAACGACGGGACCCTCATCGACCCCGACCTCCGCCCTGTCGACTGCTCCTCCCGCGAGGCGACGTTCCGCGTGGCGGAGAAGCTCGACCGGGAGAGCGACTGCCTGGGCCTGTACTTCGCGTACCAGGAGTCGGGCCTGCTCGGCGGCACCACCACGCTCTGCCTCGCCCTCAAACTCTTCTGAGCGGCCCCCGGGGGCCGAGGGTCCCCAGGTGCCGGGCACGGCGCACCGCGCCCGGCACCCCGGCGGCCGCCCTCAGGCGCCGGGCGTGGCCGCGCCGCCCGTCAGGCGTACGGGTCGAAGTCGACGCCCGACGGCTTCGCCTTCTCCAGGTGCTGGCCGAAACTGGCGTCCTTGAGGCCGAAGTTGGCACTGCCCCAGTCGGCCTCGCTCAGCTTGTCGCGCAGGCCGGGCGGGTAGCCCTCCCAGCCGACGAGGGCCGGGTACTGCCAGGTGCCCTGGTGGTTCTCGGGCGGCTCGTCGTTGGTGTTGGCGGCGCGGAAGCAGTGCGTGCTGGCGCCGTCCTTGTGGTAGACGATCTTCGGGTGGCTGCCGTCCCAGCGGATGGCGTCGCGGTCGTGCACGTTGAAGTTCCCGTGCGCCGAGGTGGCCACGTACCGGGCCTCGCCGCCCTGCACCCAGACCACCACGTGCTCCCAGTCGTGCCGGTGCCCGCCGAGGCCGCTCCCGGCCACCGCCTGGTCCTTCTCGAAGTACGAGCCGTAGAGGACCGCGCACCAGCCGCCGTCGCACTTGGCGCGCGCGTAGGTGTTGGTGTCGTCGAGGTCCCAGGCGTCGCGGCACTGGCCGTTGAGGGCGCCGGACGGGTTGAGGCCGCCGTTCAGGGTGCCGTCGGGGCCGATGGCGGAGGTGGCGTAGCAGCCGTCGGTGTCGTAGTCGTAGGCGGGCTGGTACGTCTGCTCCAGCTCGTCGGCGGCGGCCGGGAGCGCGGCGGGCGGGTCGGCGTGGGCGCTGCCGGCGAAGGCGACGACGAGGCCGGTGGCGGCGGCGAAGGTGAACGCGGCTCTGCGAAGGCGGGAACCCGGTTTCAAGGCGTCCTCCTGGGGACGGTGGGGGGTGACACACAGGCAGCTGTGACATGCCCAGATCACCATCACCGAATCACGGGAGGGCCGGGTAACCATCGGGCTACGTAAGGGAGTTGGGCGGGGAAAGAGTCGGCGGGTGCGCGTACGTACGGCGGCGCGGGTACGCACCGCGTGCAGAGGAAGGCGGTCACCGCGCCCCGCCCGAATGGCACAATCCCACCCCATGCCCACCTTCACCGCCCCCGACGGCACCCAGCTCGCCTACCATCCCGCAGGCGAGGGCCCACCGCTCGTCTGTCTGCCCGGCGGCCCGCTGCATCCCGCCGCCTACCTGGGGGACCTCGGGGGCCTCACCGCCCACCGGCGGCTGATCGGGCTCGACCTGCGCGGCAGCGGCGCCTCACAGGTCCCGGCGGACCCGGCCTCGTACCGTTGCGACCGGCTCGTGGCGGACGTGGAGGCGCTCCGGCGTCACCTCGGTGTGGACCGCGTCGACCTGCTGGGCCACTCCGCCGGGGCCAACCTGGCCGCCCGGTACGCCGAACGCCACCCCGAGCGCGTCGACCGGCTGGTGCTCTGCACCCCGAGCACCTTCGCCGTCGGCATGGACGTGCCCGGTCCGGTGCGCGCGGAGACGGCCCGGCTGCGGCAGGACGAACCGTGGTTCCCCGAGGCGTACGCGGCGCTGGAGGACGTGGCCGCCGGACGGGCCACGGCCGCCTCCTGGGAGGCCATGGCCCCCTTCATGTACGCCCGTTGGAGCGACGAGGCCCGCGCCCACCGCGCTCTCGGCGACGGTCTGCGCGGCACCGAGGCCGCCGCCGCCTACGGCGCGGAGGGTGCCTTCGACCCGCCCGCGACCCGCGCCGCCCTGGCCGCCTTCGACCGCCCGGTCCTCCTCGTGGCGGGCGAGCTGGACCTGAACTCCCCGCCCGCCGCCGTCACCGAGTACACCGCCCTCTTCCCCGACGCCCGCCTCACCGTCCTGCCCGGCGTCAGCCACTTCCCGTGGGTGGACGACCCGCGAGGCTTCGCCTCGGCGGTGGCGGGGTTCCTCGCCTGAGGCGTGCGGCTACGGCACTCAGGCCACGTCGGACTCGGCCCCGCCGCCCCCGCCCGCCACGCGCCGGGCGCCGGGCAGATCCACCGGTGCGTGAGCCGCTTCCCCGGCCTCCCGCTCGGCCTCGCCGGATCCCCCGTCGTCCGCCGCCGGAACCTCCACCACACCCCGCCCCGTGAGCGCGGCCAGCGCTGTCCGGATGTGTTCCATCCGGGCCCGCAGCGCCTCCCGCTGCTCCTCGTGGTCGCGGACGAGGCGCTCGGCGTCGGCCGCGACCCGGTCGGCGGTGGCCTGGGCCTGCTGGAGGAGTTCGGCGGCGTGGGCCTGCGCCTCCTCGTCGGTGCGGCGCGCGGTCTCCTCGGCCTCGGCGTGGTGGCGGCGGGCCTCGGCGAGGACGGCGTCGCCGTGGTCGGCGAGGGCGCCCTCGTGGCCGCGGGCGACGGTGTCCTGCTCGGTCAGTTCCCGCTCGGCCTCGGCGTTCCGGGCGGCCAGCTCGCGTTCCTGCTCGTCCAGGGTGCGGGCGGAGAGCTGCCGGGCCTCGTCGAGCACGGCTTCCCCCGCCGCGCGTTCGGCCTGGGCCTCGGCACGGGCGTCCGCGAGGAGCTGACGGGCCTCGGCGCGGGCGGCGGCCAGGCGGTCGTCGGCGTGGCGCTCGGCGTCGGCGCGCACCTCGGCGGCGTACCGGCGGGCGGCCTCGCGCAGATCGGCGGCGGCCTGCTCGGCGGCGGCGGTGAGGGCGGCGGCCTCGGCGCGGCCCGCGGCGTCCAGGGCCTCGGACTGCTCCTGGACGAGGGCGTAGAGGTGCTGGGCGCGCTCGCCGAGGTTGTCGTAGGTCGGCTCGGGGAGGGTGGCGGCGGTCTCGGCCAGGGTGGCGGCCTCCGCGCCGAGGCGTTCGGCGAGGGCGGTGAGCCGCTCGGCCTCCGCGTGCGCCTCGTCGCGCTCGCTCTCCAGGGCCGCGACGTGCTGGTCGGCCTGGGCGGGGCGGTAACCCCGTCCCCGTACCGTCGTGAAGCCGTGCGGCGACACCGGTGTACTGCTCATCGTCCGATTCCTCCCGGTCCGCTCGGAACCGCTCGTGCCGCGCCGGTCGCGACGCACCGGTACGGCGTACCCCGATCAGGCCACGTCGATCACCACGTGTCGATCACCACATGGCGGCCCTCGCGCGACTGCCACGGCACCTCAGTGGCACCGTAACCACATCCTTTCGCTCAAGGATGCGTCATTTCAGGTCAGAAGTCGGAATCGGGCGATCTTCGCGTAGTGCGGCGAAAAGCTCCCCGGCCCGCCGCCGGTCCCAGACGACCACGTCACCGGCGCCCTGGACCTGCGGTTGTGACGACACCGGTACGGTCACCGCCCGCCCCTCGTCCCCGGCCGCGCCCTTCAGCCCCCGGCCGAGCCGGACCAGGTCGCGTACGCCGGCCTGCCGGTCGGCGGTGAGCGCGTCGAGGGAGGCGGAGAGGAAGGGGCCGGCCCGCCACGGGTCGAGCGCCACCGACGGGCTCGCCGCCTTCTCCGCGACGGCCGAGACCAGCTCCCGCTGGCGCCGCACCCGGCCGAGATCGCCTTCGGGGTCGCTGTACCGCGCCCGTACGTAACTGAGCGCCTGGACGCCGTCCATCTCCTGGCAGCCGGCCGCGAAGTCGGCCCCCGACCGCTCGTCGCGCAGCCCGCCCCCGGGCACGCAGATCCGCACCCCGCCGAGGGCGTCCACCACGTCGACGAAGCCGGGGAAGTCGACCTCCGCGAAGTGGTCCAGCCTGATCCCGGTCGCCTGCTCGACGGTCCGGGTCAGCAGCTTCGGCCCGCCCAGCGCGAAGGCCGAGTTGATCTTCCCCTGCCCGTGCCCGGGGATCGCCACATACGAGTCACGCGGCAGCGAGACCAGCGTCGTCCCGTGGTCGCCCTGGTGGACGATCATCAGGGTGTCGGTGTTGCGCACCTCGTCCGAGCCGACGTGCAGCTCGCGGCGCTGCTCCGGGGTGAGTGTGGCGCGGCTGTCCGAGCCGATGAGCAGCCAGTCGGTGCCCCGACCGGCCTGGGGCCGCCCCGCGTACTCACCGAACGCGTCCGTGGTCCGCACCCGGCCGTCCGCCCAGAAGTACAGCGCCGTCCCCGCCCCGGCCACCACCACGACCAGCGCCACCACCACCCACAGCACCACCCGCGGCCACCGCCGCTTCCGCCCGCGCCAGCGCACCGGCCCGTGCGTCGTCGGCGGGCCCCACCCGCCCGCCTCTCCCGCGTCTGCCTCGCCCGCGCCACTCATGTCGGCATGATCCGGCGGGGCGGGCGGCGGCGCAGGGCGGGCACGGCAGATGGCGTACGGCCACCCGGCCCGCCCGGCGGGTGCTCACTCCTCGTGCAGCGCCCGGAGCAGCCCCATGTTGCTGTTGAGGATGCCGCCGTCCACGGGCAGGGTGACGCCGGTGATCCAGGCGGCGTCCCGCGACGCCAGGAACGCCACGGCCGCCGCGACGTCGTCGGGCCGCCCCACCCGGCCGAGCGGATAGTGCGCCGCGGCCGCCTCCAGCCCCGCCTCGCGCCCGGCCCACGCATCGGTGTCGACCGTCCCGGGCGCGACCAGGTTCACCCGCACCCCGCGCGGCGCGGCATGGCCCGCGAGCGTACGCGTCAGGCTCGCCAGGCCCGCCTTGGCCGCGCTGTAGGCGTGGCCGCCGAAGTCCTGCTCCCCGTTGACCGAGCCGACGCTGACGAGGGCGCCCCGGCCGTCGGGGGCCGCCGCGAGGTGGGGCAGGGCGGCACGGGCGCAGCGGTAGGCACCGGTGAGGGTGATGTCGAGGTCCCGCTCCCAGACCTCGTCGGTGCCGTCCTCGAAGAGCGGGGTGTCCTGCTGGGCGGAGCAGGCGTTGTTCACCAGCACGTCGAGCCCCCCGAACCGCCGCACCGCGTACCCCACGGCCGCCTCGACCGCCGCCCGGTCCCCGACGTCGCAGGCCAGCGCCTCGGCGTCCCGCCCCTCCGCCCGCAGCCGGGCCGCCGCCTCCTCGGCCCGCTCGCCGTCCCGGTCGGACACGAGCACCCGCGCGCCCTCACCGGCCAGCCGCCGCGCGACTGCCTCGCCTATCCCCTGTCCGGCGCCGGTGACCAGGACGCCGTATCCGTCGAATCGCTTCATGGGCTGGGCGTACCCCGCGATCAGCGGCCGAGAACCACGAGCACCGCAGGAACCAGGCGCACGCCTGCCATCGCGCCCGGCCCCCGTCCGCAATCCCGTTTCCCCCACCGCGCCCACCATGGAACGGTGGCCCCATGACCGACTTCGCCACCCCTGAAGACCTCGCCCGCCGCACCTCCGCCGCGGTGGACGCCGCCGTCGGAGCCGGCCGCGACCTCGGCCTCACCGTGACCGACCCGCGGATCCTGCACGACCTCTTCTCGGTCGTCGTCCACCTCGCCCCCTCCCCGGTCGTGGCCCGTGTGCCGGTCGTCCTCCCGCACACCGAGTCCCCCGAGGCCCTCACCCGCCGCCAGGAGCGCGAACTCGACGTCGCCCACTGGCTCGCGGCCCAGGGCGCCCCCGTCATCCCGCCGAGCCCCCTGGTCCCGCGCCGCCCCGTCCGCCGCGACGGCTTCTCGACGACCTTCTGGCAGTACATCGAGGAGGACCGCTCCAAGGCCCCCGACTACGTGGCGAACTCCCGGCTCACCGCCGCCCTCCACACCGCGCTCCGCCCCTACCCGGGCCCGCTCTCCTTCCTCTCCACCGCCGACCCGGAGTACGTCACCGCCTCCCTCACCCTCCTCGCCTCCCGCCCCGACCTCCTCGCCGCGCCGGACCTGGACCGCGCCCAGCGCGAATGGCAGGTCCTGGAGCCCCTCGTCCGCTCCCGAGAAGCCTTCGAGTCCGCCTTCCCGGGCATCGACCTCCAGCCCCTCCACGGCGACTCCCCGCCCGCCAACATCTTCCACAGCACGACCGGCGACCTGTACGCCGACTTCGAACTGGTCACGCTGGGCCCCGTGGAGTGGGACCTGGCCACACTGGGCCCCGAGCACATCGAGGCGTACAACAGGGGCGCGGCGGCGAACGGGGCTCGGCCCCTGGACGAGGGCGTGCTCCGCTTCGTGGACGCGGTGGGGAGGCTGCGGGGGATCACGGCGCTGGCTCTGGCGCCGCAACTGCCGGTACTTGTCGACTATCTGACGCCGGGTGTGGAGGTGTGGCGGGGGATGCCGTTCGCGGGCGGGATGGGCGCCTGAGGAAGTCCGGTGCCTGAAGGCCCGGCCGAAGCCGGGTCTCCAGGCCGCGCGGCGGTTACTTGCGCTTCCACCGCCCGGTCTCGTCGGCCCTCCCGGAGTCGAGCGCCCTCTGCATCTGAGCGCCGGTGGCGTCCTTCGGCGCTTCGAAGGCGACCCGTCCGAGCGCCTTGGCGCCGGGCGCCAGCCGCACGTGCGAGGAGAGCGACGGCCCGGCGGAGATGTCGGCGAGGACGGGCGGGAACATCCGGCCCTCCTCGTCGGCGACCTGCGCCCCGTTGATGTACCACCACCAAGGGAGGCCGGCCGGGGACGGCTGAGGAGCCCCGGCCGGCGTACCCGCGCGGTGCGGCGGCGGGTTACGGGCGGCCGCCGTAGGTGCAGCCCGAACCGCCGGCGAGCTTGGCCCAGTTCATGTACTTGGAGGTCTGGGGGCCGAAGACGCCGTCGGCGGGCAGGCCCTTGGTGCGCTGGACGGTCTTGACCGCGTTGACGGTGGCCTGGCCGTACATGCCGTCGATGGCGAGGCCGGCGCCGAAGCAGCGGTTGAGGGAGGTCTGGAGGTAGCCGACGGCGTTGACCTGCTGGCCGCCGCTGAAGCCGTCGCCGCTGGAGAGGAGGCAGTTGGTGTTGCGGCTGCCGTTGGTGGTGGTCGGCTTGTAGAGGGTGGCCGAGCCCGAGGCGTAGGTCGAGAAGCCCTTGCAGGAAGTGGCGGCCTGGGCGGTGCCCGCCGTGGCCACGACCGCTCCGGCGGCGAGGAGTCCGAGGGTGGACAGGGACGCGGCGATGCGGCGCATGCGCATGGGGTGCTCCTTGTGTTCGGCGATCGGCGGAATCTGTCACCGGGCGGGGCACGGGTGTTGTCGCGCTCCGGCCCCTCGGCCCGGCTCCACCGATGCTCCGGGCGCGGCGGGTCCGGAGTCGAGCGTTCCGGGGCAGTGCGGGACAAGCTGGGTCGTCCCAGACGCCGGCCAGCGGTGACCCCGTCCCACCTGGGACGACCCCGGACCAGGTCCCGACACGGGAACGGCAGAGGCCCCCCGTACGCGAACCAACGCGCGCGGGGGCCTCGGGCCGGGGCTCAGGGGCCCGGGGTCAGAACAGCCCGTCCCACATCTGCTCCAGTACCACCGACCACCAGTTCTCCGGTGAGCCGAGGGCCGCCGGGTCGAGGGCGGCGAGCTGGGCCTGGAAGTCGACCGTCCAGCGGCCCGCCTGCTCCTGGTTGAGGCCGAAGCGCAGGCGCCACATACGGGCCAGCAGGGCCAGGCAGCGGACGAACTCGGGCAGGCCCGTGTTGACGAACTGCGGCGGTACGGGGGCGCCGCCCGGCCCCGCCTCCACCGGCACCGCCACGAGGTGCGCGGTGCCGTACTGGACGCAGAGCGCCTTACCGAAGTCACTGCCCATGACCAGGTACGACCCGGCGTCGGAGGCGGGCTGCACGCCGCGTTCCTGGGCCAGCTCGGCGAGGGTCGGGACGGGCCGGCCGGGCTGGGCCTGGGCCCAGAAGAACGGGCCGAGGTCCAGCGGCAGCCCCGCCCACACCAGGGTGTGGGCGACGACGTCGGGGACGCCCTGCCGGGAGACGGCGTGCTGGTCGAAGCGGAAGACGCCCTGCGGGCCGAGGGCCCCGGCCAGTTCCTGCGCGATGACGTCCGGGCCGACCTGCGGCGCCGGCGGTACCGGCGGCAGCGGCGCGCGGACCGGCGCCGGGCGGGCGGGCCCGTCCGCCACCTGGTGCAGCTCGCCCTGGTGCTCCAGGAGTTGACGCATGCCTTCCTGCCGGGAGGCGTGGTCACGGCCGTACGGGGCGATCGAGGTGATGCGGGCCTGCGGCCAGGTCTCGCGGATCATCCGGGCGCAGTAGGCGCCGGGCAGTTCGCAGGACTCCAGCTCGGTGTGGAGCTCCAGCACCTGCTGCGGCGGTACGCCCATCGCCCGCAGCTCGTGCAGCATCTGCCACTCGGGGTGCGGGGTACCGGGCGCCGAGCGGCGGATGAGCTGCTGCTCGGAACCGTCCTGGGCGCGGTAGCGCAGCACGGCCTGGTAGCCGGGGCCGACGGTGGGCAGGCCGGCGGGCTGCTGGGGGTAGCCGTAACCGGCGCCGGGGCCCGGCGGCGGCGGACCGGGCGGGCCGGGCGGCTGGGGCACGTTGCCGCCCTGGCCCGGACCGGCCAGCATCGTCGCCGCGTGGTGGACGCCGCCGGGAGGCGTACCGGGGGCACGCGGCGCGCCGGGCGGGCCGGGGGGCCGCGGCACGTTCCCGCCCTGGCCCGGACCGGCCAGCATCGTCGCGGCGTGGTGCACCCCGCCCGCGGGCGTACCCGGGACACCGGGCGGAGCCGGAGGCGGCGGCGTACCGGGGGCGCCGGGAGGACCGGGCGGACCGGGCGGCTGAGGCACGTTCCCGCTCTGGCCCGGACCGGCCAGCATCGTCGCGGCGTGGTGCACCCCGCCCGCGGGCGTACCCGGAGCACCGGGCGGAGCCGGAGGCGGCGGCGTACCGGGGGCACCGGCCCCGCCGGACGGGCCCGACGCCGCCGACTCCGGGAGCTGGGCTGCGAGTTGGGTCGGAAGATAGGCCGCGCCGCCGCCTTGCGACTCCTGGCCGCCCGGGGTGCCGGGGACGCCCGGCGGCGGGGGCGGAGGCGGCGGGGTCGCGCCGGTGCTGCGGGGGCCGCGCGGGGCGGCCTGGGCCTTGCTGGTCGCGGCGTCCGCGATGTCCTCGGCGCCGGGCGGGACCGGGCGGCCCGGCTCGGGGGCGGGCGGCGCGGCGGGCGTCGCGGGCGGCTGGGCCGGCGGGGCGGCCGGGGGTGCCTGCGCGGGGACGACGGCGGTGGGCGGCAGGGCGCTGCCGCCGGAGATGAGCGCGGTCTTGGCGTCCGGGGAGACCCCGGGCGGCGGCGTCCGGCCGTCGTCGTCGGCGCCGCTGAGCGGCGGCGCGAAGACGGTGGCGGGCGCGGGCACGGCCCGGCCCTCGTCGGTCTCGGTGGTGTCCGTCCCCGCCCACGGGGTCGCCTCGGCGGCCCCGCCGTCGGCCTGGGCCGCGGCGGGCCAGGGCGTACCGCCACCGGGGGTGCCCCCGGACGGGGCGGGCTCGGCGGGCGGCTGGGGTGCGGCGGGCGGCTGGGGCGCGGCCCCGCTCGTACCCGTACCCCCGCTCGTACCGCCGCCGGGCGTCGAACCGGCATCGGCAACGGAACCCGTACCGGCGCCCTCGCCGGATCCGGTGGTCTCGCCGCGGCGGTCCGGGATGCCCAGCTTGTCCGCGGCCTCCTGGAGCCATTCGGGCGGGCTCAGCAGGAAGGAGGTCTGTTCGAGGTCGACGCGCTGCGGCGGTACGGGCGGCTCGGCGGCCTGTTCGGGGCGGCCGTACTCCTCCTCGTAGCGGCGGATCACCTCGCCGACCGGCAGGCCCGGCCAGAGGGTGGTGTCGCCGCTGTCGCGGGCGATGACCAGGCGCTGGCGGCCGCCGTCGGAGACGGGTCCCCCCTCGCGGTCCTCGGCCCACACCACGAATCCCAGGTCGAATTCGCGGACCTTCACCTCTCGGTGCTGGTAGGCGGGCAGATCGGCGTTGATCCACTCCTCGGCGCGCTCCTGCGCCTGTGCGAAGGTCACCATCGGGCTCACCCCTCCACCGGGACGGCCTGCGCGAAGCCGCCGTCCACCATCAGGTTGGCCACGGTCTCCAGCTCCGGCGGGCTGCCCGCCAGCCGGTCCAGGAACGCGTCGAAGTCGTCACCGCAGGGCAGCAGCAGCCGCTCCACACGGTCCTGCACCGACCAGCCGTCCTGGTCGCGTGCGTCGTCGTAGGCGCAGAACCACACCGAACCGGCGCGCTCGCCGCGCACCTTCACCGCGAGCAGGCCGCCCTGGACGAAGGCGACGCCCAGGTAGTCCTTGGTGAGGTGGTCGCGCAGGCACTTGTTGGCGTAGACGAGGTCGTTGGCGGCGGCCTGGTCGCGCAGGGTCAGGAAGGGCTGGTCGACGAGGAGGCCGAGCTCCGCGTCGAGCGCCACCCCGGCGGGGGCGCAGCCGCCGGCCGCCTTGAGGAAGTCACGGTAGGCGCCCGGCAGGCGGTAACCGAGGTCCTCCTCGGCGGCCAGTATCTGCTGCTCGCTGACGGCCACGCCGCCCTTGGGCAGGGCGAAGTGGGCGGGCCGGGTCTCCTGGAGCGGGCGGGTGCCGCGCTTCTGGTGGTCGACCGAGGTGGTGGCGAGCCCGGCGTGATGCCGCAGCAGCGCCTTGACCTCGACCGGGACCAGCTCCAGGCGGCGGGTGCGCGGGACGTGGTGCCAGGTCCAGCCGTGCGGGGTGGCGACGGCGGGCACCGTCTCCCACAGTTCGTGGCCGTCGGCGGCGAGCGCCGCGTTGGCCGACACGTAGTCCGTCAGGCGCAGTTCGTCCACACCGAACCCCTCGGGCGGGTCGGCGATCTCGGCCGCCGCGCGCGCGAACGGCGAGAAGTCCGGGTAGCCGTCGCCGTCGACGCGCACCCCGGCGGGGTGGCGCTTCGCGCGGACCGGGTCCGGGAAGTGCACGACCTGCCCGGCGTAGGCCGCGTTCGGCGGCGCGGCCTGCTGCCCGAGCCGACCTGTCGTCATGGCGGTTGCCCCCTGCGGCACTGTGTTTGGTTCGCGGACAGCGACAGCCTATGCGGTGGTACCGGGCCGGGTCACCGGCCGCCCGCCCCCGACGCGGGCGGTGGCACGGCCGTCACAGCACCGCCCGCGCCGCCCTCCGGAACCACCCCTGGGTGCGACGCCCGCGCCCCGCCCGGCGGTTGCACCCCCTCCGTACACGCGTCCGCCCCGCCCACCCCTCTTCCCGTACGCGCTTGCGCCCCCGCCCTCCTCCGTGCGACCCACCACGCCCCCGCGTATCCACACCCACCCACCTCCTCGTGAAAGCCGCATCCCGCCCCAACCAGCACCAACACGCCATCCCGGTACGTCCTTTGACCGCGCCCCGGCGCCGCACCCGGAGCGCGCACCGTATCCCCGCACTGCCACAACCTCGCGACACGCACGCCCCAACACGGCCCCAGCTTCGCTCCGGGCCCCCCGATTTGGCAGGCTGGACCCGCAAACCGGGGGCGTGGCACTCGTGGCGGCGACCACGGGCACGGGAGGGACGAGCACGACGATGCGTACCGCTTGGCGCAGTACCGACGACGACACACCCGCAGGCCGGACCGGCGCACCCGGCCCGGCGCCGGGCCGTACCCCGGACACGGAACACTCCGGCGTACGCCCTGGGTACGCCGGACACCTCGGCGCGCTCGCGGCGGGCCCCTCCGCCCGGCCCCGGGAACGGCCCTTCGGCTTCACCGGCCCGGCCGTCCGGCCGACCGCCCGCTTCGGCGGCGGCTCCGGGGACGCGCCGCAGGCACCGACCGGCGGCCCCACCCTCACCCTCACCACCGGCACCGCGACCGAACCGGCCGCCGGCGCCTCCGGCGTCCCCGCCCCGGCCGCCTCGCCGGAGGCGGCGGGCGATCCGCGGGTCGGTTGGAGCAGCACCGCGCCGGTGCCGGTCCTGCGCCACCGGCGGGACGGCATCCTGCCCGCCGTCGCCGCCGCGCTCTCCTGCCGCGGGCTCACCCTGACCGCGACGGCGGGCCGCGCCGACCGGGCCCCCGAGCTGCACCCCCTCGTCGAGGACTTCCTCTCCACGCTCACCAGTGACCGGCGGGAACGGTTCACCGGGCGATGTGCGGAAACGATCCTGATCTCACGCCGCATCGCCGGGGCCGACGAGGCACGCTCCAAGCGCGCCGCCCGCAAGCCGATGACGACGGGCGAGGCGCGCAAGGCGCTCAAGCACGCCAAACTCACCACCCGCCGCATCCGCGAGGACGGCGACCCGCTGCACGGCGCCTTCGCCCCGCCCTGCCGCAGTTGCACCGCGCTCGCGGCGCACTTCGGCGTCCACGTCGTCGACCCCTCCCCGGACCAGAGCTGATGCCGACCGACCGCACCTCCACCACGCGCTTCCCGATCACCGTGGACGCCGCGCTGCGCGCCGCCGGATGGCAGCCGGGCCGCTGGGACATCAAGCAGGCCGAGGTCTGGGCCGACACCCTGCGCGCCCACACGACGCCCGGCGGCCACCAGCACACCGTCTCCCCGGCGGCCGTGGAGTCGTGGGCGGAGTTCGGCGGGCTGCTCATCGCCCCGAAGGGCCCCGGCCGCCAGACCACGCCCAGCACCTTCCGCGTCGACCCGCTGGCCGGTCTCCACATGGCCCGCACCCTCGGCGACCTGGGCCGCGCCCTGGAGACGGAACTCTGCCCACTCGGCGAGGAGACCACCGGCGACGGCACCGCCCCGCAGGCCCTCCTCGCCGTCGACACCGAGGGCCGCGTCTACGCCGTCGACCACACCGGCGACTGGTACCTCGGCCCCGACATCGACGCCGCCCTGACCACCCTGCTGACGGGAACCCCGCCGATACGGCTCACGGTGGGGTGATCCTCCCCGGGGGGCCATGGTGGGGTGGCCTCGGTGGGTGACCGCGGCGGGGCTGAACGGTTGGGCGTGGCTCAGCCAAATTCCAGCCCGGCCGGCGCTTGAGGCCAATCAGTGACCGGCACAATCAGGACGGAGCCCGGGCGCAAACTCAGCCCGTCCGGCGCTTGAGGACATCTCAAAGCCCGTCCGGCGCTTGAGGACATCTCAAAGCCCGTCCGGCGCTTGAGGACACCCCTCGCGCAGGCAAGCGCACCCCCACCCCGAGGCAAGCGGGAATCAGGCGCCCCACCCCGACGGCGCCTAGCTCTCCCGCGAAGGCACCCCCTGCCGCGCAGCCACCCCCGGCTGCGCGGGCAGCACGGCCGACACCCGGAACCCCCCGGCCTCGGTCTCCCCCGAGACGAAGACCCCGCCGAGCGCCTGCACCCGCTCCCGCATCCCGACCAGCCCGTTGCCACCGCTGGGCAGCAGGGCGGTGGCGCCGTCGCGGGCGGGCGGCGGGCCGTTCTCGACCTGCATGGCGACCTCCTCGCCCCGGTGGGCGAGGCGCACCACGGCGCCGGCACCCGCGGCGTGCTTGTGGACGTTGGTCAGAGCCTCCTGCACCACCCGGTACGCCGTCTGCTCGACCTCCGGCGCGTACGCCCGCTCCTCACCCTGCACCGACAGCTCGACGCTCATCCCGGCGGCCCGGGACTGGCCCAGCAGCTCGTCCAGCTCGGCCAGGGACGGGCCGTCCTCGGCGGCGCCCGCGCGGGTGGCTGCGGCGGCCGCGGCCACGCCGACCGCGGCCAGTGGCACCGCCGCGCGCACCGAGCCGCCGAGCGCCTCCCCGGCGCGCAGCACGCCGAGCATCTCGCGCAGCTCGGTGAGGGCCTGGCGGCCCATGTCGCCGACGAGCGCGGCGTTCTTCACCGCCTTCTGCGGGTCCTTGAGCGCGACCGCCTGCACGGCCGCGGCGTGCACCACCATCAGGCTGACCCGGTGGGCCACCACGTCGTGCATCTCGCGGGCGATCCGGGTCCGCTCCTCGCCGCGCGCCCAGTCGGCCCGCTCCTCGGCCCGCTCGGCCAGCAGCTGCAACTCGGTCTCCAGGCTGTCCGCCCGGTCCCTGAGGCTCTCCATCAGGCGGCGCCGTGCCCCCACGTACAGGCCGAGCAGCACGGGCGGCACGGTCATCGCCACCGAGGCCAGCACGGACATGAGCGGGACGACCCAGGAGTCGATGCGGGTACCGGCCATGTCGCCGCCGACGTCCTGGTGGGTCCGCATCAGCGTGACGATCAGGGTGGCGGCCAGCGCCATCCCCGTGGTGACCCCGATGATCCGGCGCGGCACCTGCGAGGCGGCCAGCGTGTAGAGGCCGACCGTCGCCAGCAGGAAGCCCATCTCCGCCGGGGTGACCGCGATCGCGACCAGCACCACCGCCACCGGCCACCGCCGCCGCACCACCAGCACCGACCCGGCGACGAGGCCGAGCAGCACCCCGAGCCCCGCCGGAAGCCCGGCGCCCTCGGCGAACGACACCCCCTCGACACCGCATTCCAGGGCCGACACCAGGGCCAGCCCCACGTCCAGCACGGCGCTTCGCCGCCGCTCCCACCACCACGGCCCCCCGGCCGCGCGGTGCTCTTCCCCCGTCGTGGTCATACGCACCAGCGTACGGGTGCGGCCTGCGACAATTCCGGCGAGTGCCGCGTCCCGCGCCCCACCTGCGCCACCCCGGCCCCCGGCGGCACCCGGCCCACGCGACGGGCCTCGACCGCCCCCCGTACCCGTACGAGCCGCCGGACCCGGGCGGATCGTCGCGCCGAGGCCGGAGGTTGGGGCATAGTGGTGTCGCGCGCGGGGGACCGATCATGGATGGGGTCCTCGCGCGGGCGTACCGTCCCGGGTCGTCTAATGGCAGGACAAATGGTTTTGGTCCATTGAATGAGGGTTCGATTCCTTCCCCGGGAGCACGTCGGCTCCTCTCCGGAGCACCCAGCGGGTCCCGGCCGTACGCGGCCGGGACCCGCTGCGCGTTCCGGGGCGCCCGGGCCGTCCGCGGCCTCCCCGGTATCCTGCGGGTGACCATCACCCGAAGCCGAAGGGCACATCCGTGAGCGCCATCCGCCCGGCAGCCGTCATCGTCCTCGCAGCGGGTGAGGGCACCCGTATGAAGTCGGCCACTCCCAAGGTCCTGCACGAGATCTCCGGCCGTTCCCTGGTGGGCCACGTCCTCACCGCCGCCGGCGAGCTGGACCCGCGCGAGCTGGTCGTCGTCGTCGGCCACGCCCGCGAGCGGGTCACCGCCCACCTCGCCGAGGCCCACCCCGGCGTCCGCACCGCCCACCAGCGCGAGCAGAACGGCACCGGCCACGCCGTCCGCACCGCCCTCGCCGAGCTGGGCGGCTCGGTCGACGGCACCGTGGTCGTCGTCTGCGGCGACACCCCGCTGCTGACCGGCGAGACGCTGGCCGCGCTGGCCGAGGGCCACGCCACCGACAAGAACGCCGTCACCGTGCTGACCGCCGAGGTCCCCGACGCGACCGGGTACGGCCGCATCGTCCGCGACGCCGACGGCGCGGTCACCGCGATCGTCGAGCACAAGGACGCCACCGCCGAGCAGCTCGCCGTACGCGAGATCAACTCCGGTGTCTTCGCCTTCGACGGCCGCCTGCTCGCCGAGGCGCTGGCCGCCGTCCGCACCGACAACAGCCAGGGCGAGGAGTACCTCACCGACGTCCTCGGCATCCTGCGCGGTGCCGGGCACCGGGTGGGTGCCTCGGTCGCCGCGGACCACCGCGAGATCGCCGGGATCAACAACCGCGTCCAGCTCGCCGCCGCCCGTCGCGTCCTCAACGACCGTCTGCTGGAGCGCGCCATGCTCGCCGGCGTCACCGTGGTCGACCCGGCCTCCACCTGGATCGACGCGACGGTCACTTTCGGCCAGGACGCCGTGATCCACCCGTCCACCCAGCTGCTGGGCGCCACCCACGTCGGCGGCGGCGCCGAGGTCGGCCCGAACAGCCGGCTGACCGACACCGCGGTCGGCGAGGGCGCCCGCGTCGACAACACGGTCGCCCTCCAGGCGGAGATCGGCCCGGAGGCGGGCGTCGGCCCGTTCGCCTACCTGCGGCCCGGCACGCGACTGGGCCGCGCCGCCAAGGCCGGTACGTACGTGGAGATGAAGAACGCCACGATCGGCGAGGGCACCAAGGTCCCGCACCTGAGCTACGTGGGCGACGCCACCATCGGCGACCACAGCAACATCGGCGCCGCCAGCGTCTTCGTCAACTACGACGGCGTGAACAAGCACCACACCACCATCGGCAGCCACTGCCGCACCGGATCGGACAACATGTTTGTGGCACCGGTCACCCTCGGGGACGGTGTCTACACCGCCGCCGGGTCGGTGATCACCAAGGACGTGCCGTCCGGTGCTCTCGCCGTAGCCCGGGGCCAGCAAAGGAATATCGACGGTTGGGTGGCCCGCAAGCGCCCGGGAAGCGCCGCCGCGAAGGCCGCGGAGACCAGCACGGAGGAGGCCTCGGCCGAAAGCTGACCGGAAACGGCTGCGCCGGACTCGGCGTACCGTGATAGATGCACGCGATTTGGCTGGCTCGCTGTTCCAAGGTCTGGCACGTCAGGGGTGTCCGAACCGGGGCGGGTGCAGCGGCGGAAGATTTCGTCTGAGGAGACAAGTGCTGTGACCGGGATCAAGACGACCGGCGAGAAGAAGCTGATGCTCTTCTCCGGCCGCGCCCACCCCGAGCTTGCCGAGGAGGTCGCCCACCAGCTGGGCGTCGGTCTCGTACCGACCAAGGCATTCGATTTCGCCAACGGTGAGATTTACGTGCGGTTCCAGGAGTCGGCGCGCGGCGCGGACTGCTTCCTGATGCAGAGCCACACCGCCCCGATCAACAAGTGGATCATGGAACAGCTGATCATGATCGACGCTCTGAAGCGGGCCTCCGCCCGGAGCATCACCGTGATCGTCCCGTTCTACGGCTACGCCCGCCAGGACAAGAAGCACCGCGGCCGCGAGCCCATCTCGGCCCGCCTCGTCGCGGACCTGCTGAAGACGGCGGGTGCCGACCGCATCCTCACCGTCGACCTGCACACCGACCAGATCCAGGGCTTCTTCAACGGCCCGGTCGACCACCTCTTCGCCCTCCCCATCCTCGCGGACTACGTGGGCGCCAAGGTCGACCGCTCCAAGCTCACCATCGTCTCCCCCGACGCCGGCCGCGTCCGCGTGGCCGACCGCTGGTGCGACCGTCTCGGCGCCCCGCTGGCCATCGTCCACAAGCGGCGCGACAAGGACGTGGCCAACCAGGTCACGGTCCACGAGGTCGTCGGTGACGTCGAGGGCCGCGTCTGCGTCCTGGTCGACGACATGATCGACACCGGCGGCACCATCTGCGCCGCCGCCGACGCCCTCTACGCCCACGGCGCCGAGGACGTCATCGTCACCGCCACCCACGGCGTCCTCTCCGGCCCCGCCGCCGACCGCCTGAAGAACTCCAAGGTCAGCGAGTTCGTCCTCACCAACACCCTCCCCACCCCCAACGAACTGGAACTGGACAAGATCACCGTCCTCTCCATCGCCCCCCTGATCGCCCGAGCCGTCCGCGAGGTCTTCGAGGACGGCTCGGTGACGAGCCTGTTCGAGGAGGAGTAACCCCTCCTCACGCGGAGGCGGCGGCACACCCCCGGACCACGGGAGACCCCCGCAAAAACGCTTCGGCACCGACAGTTCACCCGTAAGGCCCGACACCTCCCCAGGTGTCGGGCCTTACGTATACGTCAACCGCACCGGCATCCCATGGGAGTACCTGCCGCACGACTTCCCGCCGTACAAGACCGTCTAACGGCACCGAATTACCTGGGTCACTCGCTCAGAGAGCGGTGATCCAACCCGGCCTCACAAACCCACAGGTATTTTCTCTGCCGCTCTGCAATTGGTTCCCCGCCGGCCCCCAGTCAGCGATTGACCGCCTGAATCTCCTGTACAAACACATCCTGCGTAGCACCGAACTCCCCATCGGGAAGGTCACCGCCGGCCCCGTCGCTGCCGGTCCAGGTGACCTTCCAGGTGAGTGTGGCCTGGAGCGGGAACGTGGCGTTGCCCGAGGAGCGTTGGTACTGCACGCCGCAGGGCGGTGTTCTGTCGGCCTTGCCCTTCGCGTAGGGCTCGCCGATGCGGCCGTCGGTGATCTCGCACGTGCCGGAGGGCGGGTAGGTCACGGCGTCCGGCGTACCCGGCTCGATCTTCAGCGAGACCGGCTCGGCGGTCGCGGTCGCCTCGATGCCGAGTGCCGGGACGGAGGCGGTGACGGAGACGGGCTTGAAGGCGGCGCCGTCCAGCCAGGTCCAGGTCGGCAGGTTGACCTTGGTGGTCTCCGCGGGGGCCAAGGTCACTTCGGTGCCGGGGACTCGGACCTCGGCGTAGGCGAGTTGGGCGAGGATCTCGGGTGTGACGGCGTTCTGCATCGCGGCGGGCGGGGCGTCGCCCGTGTCCACCCAGAAGGGTCCGTCGTCGCAGGCGTCCCAGCCAGGCGGATAGGTGTCGTCGACGTACGAGTCCCACCAGTAGCCCTTGCCGGACTTGTGCTTGTTGAAGCCCTTCTCCTCGTCGGCGGCGTTGTACTTCTTCCGCTGTGCCGCGTCCCACTCGTATCCCGTGGACTCGGCCTGCCAGATCGGCTCCAGGTACTTCTGCAGCTGTTCCGGGGTGTACTTCGGGGCGTACCAGCAGGCGGGCGGTGACCAGGAGGTCGTGGACGTCAGGGCGCCGGTCGAGTCGCCGCCGCCGTTCTTGGAACGGTCGTAGACGACGCCTCCAGCGGTGACGGACACGGTGTCTCCGTCGACGCCTGCGTCGGTGCTCGTGTCCGCCCCGCCGTCCGTGCCGCCGAATCCCTTGTCGGCGTAGGCGGGGCCGGAGGCGGCCAGGAAGGTGATCGCCAGAGCTGATACGACGAACGGACCGCCTCGCCGCATCACGGCTGGCACTTCGCGCTCCCCCTGCTCGAGTCCAGACGTTCGGTGACCCAGATGCCGTCCTTGTTCTTGCGCAGAGTGCTGGCGTAGAGGACGTAACTGTTCTTCGTCGCCGATGTGGCGTCCGTCTTGCCGGTCTCCAGGAACTTGTTGGACGCCTTGCTCTGGTCCTCGCAGTACACGAGGGCAGCGGTGCCGTCGTCCTCGACCGTCACGCTCTCGCCGTAGAAACGAGTCAGGCCGGTCGTGCGGGCCTTGTGGTCGATGAATTCCTGGATGTACTTCTGGCTTCCCGCCGCGGCCGTGCCCTCGGAGTAGAACGTGTACGCCCCATGGAGGGGGTCCTGTTCCGCGATGGCCATGTCCACGGCCCTGATCCGCTGCTCGGCGTCACTCAGCACGGCGTCCTTGTCCGGATCGCCGGTCCTCCCCCACTCGAACTTGTACGTGACATCCGACGGCACTTCGATCTTCGGGCGGTCGGCGGTCGCCGAGGCCGACGCAGTCGGCGGAGCCGACGTCTCACCGCCGACGTCCGAACCTGCGACCTTGTCGTTTCCCTCGGAACCGCTGTCGCCACCTCCGCAGGCGGTGAGCAGTAGGGCTGCGGACGCGATGAGTGCGGCCGTCGCGAGCCGGGCTGGGCGGTTCACTGCTGGACTCCCGTCGGATGGGGGCAACTTGAGCGGGCCAACGCTATCGAGGTGCATTGAGGGGCGCCAGGTTTCTTGGCGTCGAGTCCATCTCACCCGCCTCACAACTGCCCCTTGGCCTCCCGCACCAGCCCAGCTATCCCGTCCCGAGTCCGCACCCGGCCCTCATCCAGTTCCTCCCTGGTCCCCGCCTTGTGCAGCTCGGAGACCTCGTCCAGCAGACGGGAGCCCTCCCGACCCAGCCTCTCGTCCGCCGTGAGCATCTGCAGACGGAACAGCGACTCCCGAGCGCGGGTGCGCAGGTCGTAGCTGCGGATGCGGACCTCGTCCGGGTCCTCCGGGGGCGGGGCCTCGTGGAGGCAGAACCAGAGGTGGACCAGGCAGCGGCGGTAGTCGACGAGGGCGCCGGCGAAGGTGACGTAGGCGTCGAGGCGTTCCTGGCGGAGCTTCTCGTCACGGGTGAAGCGGTGGCCGCGTTCGACGGTGCCGCGCTGGATGGCGAGGGTGGCGACGGAGCCAAGTAGCATGCCCAGGACGGCTATCGCGCTGGCGATGACGGATTCCACCCCGGTACTGGATCACCGTCGCGGCCGCTTGTCGCCGGTGCGGGCTCCGGTCGGCCCGATCATGGTGCCGGTTGATCGATTTCCGCCGCTTCCCCGCCCCCGGGTAGACTCCCCCACGTTGCTCGGCGAGGGACGCCAGCCCGGTTCTTCCGGCTCGTGGTCCGTTATCGACGCGCTCTTCGTAGCAGGCCGGTCGTGTCAGTCGTGGCCGAGTGACGACCACCGTCCGTACCGCTATACGAGGAGTGCACATGTCCGAGGTGAAGATCTCCGCGGAGACCCGTTCCGAGTTCGGCAAGGGTGCTGCCCGCCGGATCCGTCGTGAGTCCAAGGTTCCCGGTGTGGTCTACGGCCACGGCGCCGAGCCCGCGCACGTCGTTCTGCCCGGTCACGAGCTGATGATGGCGCTCAAGACGTCCAACGTCCTGATCGCGCTGGACGTCGCCGGCAAGACCGAGCTGGTCATCCCCAAGGCTGTTCAGCGTGACCCGCTGAAGGGCTTCCTGGTCCACATCGACCTGCTCACCGTCAAGCGCGGCGAGACCGTCTCGGTCGAGATCCCGGTCGTGGCCGAGGGGGACCTGGCCCCCGGTGCCAACCTGCTGGAGCACGTCCTCTCCGCCCTGCCGGTCGAGGCCGAGGCCACCAACATCCCCGAGGCGCTGACCGTCTCCATCGCCGGTCTGGACGCGGGCGACTCCGTCCTCGCCAAGGACATCAAGCTCCCCAAGGGTGTCTCCCTGGGCGTCGAGGACGACACCATCGTCCTCCAGATCCTGGCCGCGCAGGCCGAGGAGGCGGCCGAGGGCGCCGAGGAGGGCGCCGAGGCCTGACCGGTCCCGGCTCCGCAGTAACCCGCAGCACCGCACCGCCGTCCCGCGCGCGCCTCGCGCCGGGACGGCGGTTCGCTGTACGGCTCCCCTTTCCCCTCCCCCCGCTCCGAGGAGAACGTCAGTGTCGGACGACAGCCCCTGGCTCGTGGTGGGCCTCGGCAACCCCGGCCCCGAGTACGCGGCCAACCGCCACAACGTCGGCTTCATGGTCGCCGACCTGCTCGCCTCGCGGGCGGGCGGGAAGTTCAAGGCGCACAAGGCCCGCGCCCAGGTGCTGGAGGCGCGGATCGGCGCGCCCGGCCCGGGCAGCAGGCGGATCGTGCTGGCGAAGCCGCAGTCGTACATGAACCTCTCCGGCGGGCCGGTGACCGCGCTGCGGGACTTCTACAAGGTGCCCACCGGGCGGATCGTCGCCATCCACGACGAGCTGGACATCGACTACGGCGCGCTACGCCTGAAGCTCGGCGGCGGCGACAACGGGCACAACGGCCTCAAGTCCATGACCAAGTCGCTCGGCCCCGACTACCACCGGGTGCGGTTCGGCATCGGGCGGCCGCCCGGGCGCATGCAGGTCGCCGACTTCGTGCTGAAGGACTTCTCGTCGACGGAGCGCAAGGAGCTGGACTACTTCGTCGATCGTGCCGCCGACTCCGTGGAGGCGTTGGTCGTGGCCGGGCTGGAGCGGGCGCAGAGCGCCTTCAACTCGTAGCCGCGGGCGCGGGGGCCCTGTCCCGTACCTCCCCGGTCGTCACCGAACGTCCACGGGGACGAAGGTTGGCCGGAAGATTGACCGGCCCGGGGGCTACGGCCCAGTATCCCGCCATGCCCTCGTCAGCCTCGGCCCCGTCCTCGAAGAAGCCCCGGCGCAGCCGCGCCCGCCGCGCCGGGGAGAGCGCCTACGGGCTGCTGCTGCTCGGCGGGCGGGCCCTGATGGGCGTCCTCGCCCTGCTGCTGCTGGTCGCGGGGGCGTGGGCGTCGTGGCCCGCCGCCCAGCACGTGATGTTCCCGCAGAGCCGTGAGCACGGCACGATGACCGTCGAGCGGTGCGGCGAGGAGCGGTGCACGGGCCCGTTCGCGCCGGTCTCGGACAACGCCGTGCAGCGGAGCAAGGTCACCATCGAGCACTCGGTCGCCGCGGATGAGGGCGCCGAGCTGCCCGTCGTCGTCAAGCCCGGCACCGCCGAGGTCGTCCGCGGCGAATTCCCCGGCCTGCTCCACGCCTGGGTCCCACTCGGCGGCGCCCTGCTGCTGGCGGCCGTGGTCGTCGCCGGGGGCATGCGGATGCGCCGGACGGCGTGGGGGCTGGCGGGAGCGGGTGCGCTGCTGCTGACGGGGGCTTTCCTGTTGCTGTGAGGGGTCCTGCTCACATGCGGTCGATCACCGTGAGATCGAGTGAGACGGGGAAGGGCACGTCGGTCTTGAGCGTGTCGTGGAACGTCCCGATCGGCACGTAGCTGTGGGTGACGGGTTCCCGTTCATAGGTGCGGACCACGGGCAGCCCGCTGCGGGGGTCCTGGTCGACGAGCCAGAAGTGGGGAATGCCCGCGCGGGCGTACTTGATGGGCTTGGTCTGCGTGTCGCGTGCCAAGGAGTCCGGAGAGACCACCTCCACCGCGAGAAGTACGTCAGCCGCGTCGAAGCGGGTCAGTCCGGGCCCGGTGACGGCCTCCGCCCGGACCACGCAAAGGTCGGGTTCCGGGGCGCTGCGGCGGTCGAGGACGACCGTCATCTCGCGTCGCACCCGGAGGCTGGGCGGCGCTTCCTGGCGTAGCCCGGCCACCAGCAGGTCGATCACGACGCTGTGGAACTCCCGCCGCGGACTCACGAAAACCAGGCTCCCGTCGATCAGCTCGGTGTGCGGCGGGAGGTCCGGCAGCGTCAGCAGGTCGTCCACGGTGTACCCGTCCTGCGGGGGCACCGGCCAGTGGTGTTGCACGGACTCGGCGGTCATGGTTCCTCCCATGGACGGCAGTCAAGCAACCGTTCCCCACCGTAACCGGGCTCATGCGGCATCGTCATCACAACGGGTGACCGGCAATGCCGGCGGCGCCCGCCCCCGCCCGTAGAGGGAGGGGACGGGCGCCGCCGTACGTCGCGCGCCGGGTGTCGGCCGGTGTCGGCCGGCGGGTGTCAGCCGGTGTTGCGCAGCCCCGCAGCCACGCCGTTCACCGTGAGGAGAAGGGCGCGGGCGAGGAGCGGGTCGGGCTCCTCGCCGCGTTCGGTGGCGGCGCGCTGGCGGGCGAGGAGGGAGACCTGGAGGTAGGAGATCGGGTCCAGGTAGGCGTCGCGGATGGCGAAGGTCTGCTGGAGGACCGGGTTGCTGTCCAGGAGCTCCTCGCCGCCGGTGACGCGGAGGATCTCGGCGACGGTGAGCGCGTGTTCGGCCTCGATGGCGTCGAAGACGTGGCGCAGCTCGTCGGGGACGAGGGTGTCGACGTAGTGGCGGGCGATCCGCAGGTCGGTCTTGGCCAGCGTCATCTCGACGTTGGAGACGAAGTTGCTGAAGAAGTGCCAGTGCTCGTGCATCTCGGCGAGGACGCCGTCGAGCCCGGCCTCGCGCAGCGCCTTCAGGCCGGAGCCGACGCCGAACCAGCCGGGGACGATCTGCCGCGACTGCGTCCAGCCGAAGACCCACGGGATGGCCCGCAGCCCGTCGAGCGAGACGCCCGAGCCGGGGCGGCGCGAGGGACGCGAGCCGAGGTGCAGCTCGGCGAGCTGGTCCACCGGCGTCGACGCGAGGAAGTACGAGGGCAGGTCCGGGTCCTCGACGAGCTTGCGGTAGGCGACGTGGGCCGCTTCGCTCACCACGTCCATGGCGGCGTCCCAGCGGGCCAGCGCCTCGACCGACTGGCGGGGCGCGGTGTGCAGGGCGGAGGCCTGGAGGGTGGCCGCGACGGTCAGCTCCAGGTTCTCCCTGGCCAGGGAGGGGACGAGGTACTTGTCGGAGATGACCTCGCCCTGCTCGGTCACCTTGATCTCGCCCTCCAGGGTGCCCCAGGGCTGGGCGAGGATCGCGTCGTGCGAGGGGCCGCCGCCGCGGCCGACGGTGCCGCCGCGGCCGTGGAAGAGCCGCAGCCGTACGCCGTACCGGTGGGCGACGTCGCGCAGGCGGCGCTGGGCGCGGTGGATCTCCCACTGGGAGGTGGTGATGCCGCCGAACTTCGAGGAGTCGGAGTAACCGAGCATGACCTCCTGGACGTCGCCGCGGAGTGAGACGAGCAGGCGGTACGAGGGGTCGGCGAGCATCTCGTCGAGGATCACGTCGGCGGCGCGCAGCTCGTCGGTGGTCTCCAGGAGCGGCACGATGCCGATCTTGGCCCATCCGGCGTGCAGGTCGATCAGTCCGGCCTCGCGGGCGAGGACGGCGGCGGCGAAGACGTCGTCGGCGCCCTGGCACATCGAGATGATGTACGACTCCACGACCTCGGGTCCGAAGACGGCGAGCGCCCGCTTGACGGTGTGGAAGACGCCGAGGGTCTTCTCGCCGGCGGCGTCGAGCGGGGCCGGGCTCGGGGCGAGCGGCCTGCGGGAGCGGAGTTCCTTGGCGAGCAGCCGGGTGCGGTAGTCGCGCGGCATGTCGGCGTACCGCCAGGACTCCTCGCCGAGCCGGTCGAAGAGCTGGCCGAGGGCGTGGTGGTGGGCGTCGGCGTGTTCGCGGACGTCCATGGTGGCGAGCTGGAGGCCGAAGGCGGCCAGGGTGCGGATGGTGCGGTTCATCCGGCCGTCGGCGAAGAGGCCGCCGCGGTGCTCGCGCAGCGAGGTCTGGATGAGGGTGAGGTCGGTGAGGAGTTCGGCGGTGCCGAGGTAGTCGCGGCCGGGCTGGTGGGTGGTGCCCTGGGCGAGCCGCTCCTTGGTGTTCTCCAGCTTCTGGCGGATGCAGGTGGCCTTGAGCCGGTAGGGCTCCTCGGCGTTGAGCCGCTTGTAGCGGGGGCTGATCTCGGGGAGGTGGTCGAGGTCGGCCTGGAGGGAGGCGAGGAGTTCCTCGGTGGCCCCGGTGTAGCGGATGGAGTTGGAGAGGAAGCCGCGCAGCTCGTCGACGACTTCGAGGGCGTCGTTGATGCCGTGCTCGTGCTGGAGGATCAGCACGTCCCAGGTGACCTGCGGGGTGACGTTCGGGTTGCCGTCGCGGTCGCCGCCGATCCAGGTGCCGAAGGTCAGCGGGCGGCTTTCGGCGGGCAGCTCGACGCCGACCCGGGCCAGCTCCGCGGTGAGGTCCTCCAGGACGTCGCCGACGGCGCCGGTGTGCAGTTCGTCCAGGTAGTAGACGGCGTTGCGGGCCTCGTCGGCGGGCTCGGGGCGGACCACGCGGAGTTCGTCGGTCTGCCAGACGAGGTCGATGTTCTCGGCGAGCCGGGTGTCGTGGCGGCGCCGGTCGGCCTCGATGACCGGGGTCTCCAGCAGCTCGGCGACGCGGCGGAGCTTGCCCAGGACCGAGCGGCGGGCGGCCTCGGTGGGGTGCGCGGTGAAGACGGGGCGCACGTTGAGGTGCTGGACGGTCTCCCGCAGGTGCTCGGGGTCGGCGTCCTTGAGCCGGTCGGCGGTGCGGGCCAGCAGTCCGCCCTCCTCGGCGCGGCGGGCGCGCAGCTCGCGGCCGCGGTGGACCTGCTCGGTGACGTTGGCGAGGTGGAAGTAGGTGGAGAAGGCGCGGACCAGCTTGGCCGCGATCTCCAGTTCGAGGCCGCCGAGAAGGTCGGCGGCGGCTTCCCCGTCCGTACGGGTCAAGGCGCGGACGCGCTCGACGAGGTCGAGGAGTTCGTGCCCCTCCTGGCGTACCAGGGCCTCGCCCAGCAGATCACCCAGCCGGCGGATGTCGGCGCGGAGTTCCGGGCTGGTGGTGCGGGCGGGCTCAGGGGTCTCGGTGGGCCCAGGGCGGCCGGTGTCGCTGGTCGTGGTGGCCTGGGCGTCGGCACTGCTCACAGGTGCGGCTCCTTGCAGTGTGTCGAGCACGTTCTGGAGGTGGCGGACCGCGCTGTCCGACGCGTCTAAGGATAGGTCGGCGGGGCAGGCGACAGGAGACACCCCCACCCGGGGCCTCTTGCCGAAGGGCCGGTCACTGCCATACTTACGTCACCGTAGGTTACGGAACCGTAGGTGGCCGATGCCCTCCTCTTTCCCGGTTCCTCGGCCACCGACCGCATTCCCTCAACCCTCTGGGGCGCCCATGACCTCGACCTCCGAAGTGATCGACGACGACCAGCGGACCTCACCACCGGATTCCGGTGCGGCGCCGTCCGCCACGCTGGGTGGCGAGCGGAAGGGGTCGGTCGAGCAGATCACCCTTCTCCTCTTCATCGTCGTGCCGTTCCTGGCGCTGCTGGCGGCGGTGCCGCTGGCGTGGGGCTGGGGGGTGAGCTGGCTGGATCTCGGGCTGATGGTCTTCTTCTACTTCCTGGGGTGCCACGGCATCACCATCGGCTTCCACCGGTACTTCACCCACGGCTCGTTCAAGGCGAAGCGGCCGCTGCGGATCGCGCTGGCCGTCGCCGGGTCGATGGCGGTGGAGGGCCCGCTGGTGCGGTGGGTGGCCGACCACCGCAAGCACCACCGCTTCTCCGACGCGGAGGGCGACCCGCACAGCCCGTGGCGGTACGGCGAGACGGTGCCGGCCCTGCTGAAGGGCCTGTGGTGGGCGCACATGGCGTGGATGTTCGACGAGGAGCAGACGCCGCAGGAGAAGTACGCGCCGGACCTGATCAAGGACCCGGCGATCCGCCGGATCTCGCGGCAGTTCGTGCTGTGGACGATCGTGTCGCTGGGGCTGCCGCCGCTGATCGGCGGTCTGGTGACGATGTCGTGGTGGGGCGCGTTCACCGCGTTCTTCTGGGCCTCCCTCGTCCGGGTGGCGCTGCTGCACCACGTGACGTGGTCGATCAACTCGATCTGCCACGCGGTCGGCAAGCGCCCCTTCAAGTCCCGGGACCGCTCGGGCAACGTCTGGTGGCTGGCCGTGCTCTCCTGCGGCGAGTCGTGGCACAACCTGCACCACGCCGACCCGACCTCGGCCCGGCACGGGGTGCAGCGCGGCCAGATCGACTCCTCGGCGCGGATCATCCGCTGGTGCGAGCAGCTGGGCTGGGCGTACGACGTGCGGTGGCCCTCGGCGTCGCGCATCGAGTCCCGCCGTAAGCAGAAGACCGCCGACCCGGCATGATGGAGGGCGTGGCGACCGACTCCAGCACCAGTAACAGCGGTGAGAAACCGCGCCGGACCCGGCGGACCCGGATGACGGGGGCCGAGCGGCGCGAGCAGTTGCTGGACATCGGTCGCACGCTGTTCGCCGCCAAGGGCTTCGAGGGCACGTCGGTGGAGGAGATCGCGGCGAAGGCCGGGGTCTCCAAGCCGGTGGTCTACGAGCACTTCGGCGGCAAGGAGGGGCTGTACGCGGTCGTGGTCGACCGGGAGATGCGCCAGTTGCTGGACATGGTGACCAGCGCGCTCACCGCGGGCCACCCGCGCGAGCTCCTGGAGCAGGCGGCCTTCGCCCTGCTCGACTACATCGACTCCTACACCGACGGCTTCCGCATCCTGGTCCGGGATTCGCCCGTGGCCCAGTCGACGGGCACCTTCGCCTCGCTCATCAGCGACATCGCCACGCAGGTCGAGGACATCCTCGGCACCGAGTTCAAGAACCGCGGCTTCGACGCGAAGCTGGCGCCGCTGTACGCGCAGGCGCTGGTGGGGATGGTGGCGCTGACCGGCCAGTGGTGGCTGGACGCCCGGAAGCCCAAGAAGGCCGAGGTGGCCGCCCATCTGGTCAACCTGGCCTGGCACGGGCTGGATGCGATGGAGCAGAAGCCCCGGCTGATAGGGCACCGGAAGAACTGAGGCGTACGGGACGAAGGCGGGCGGGCACCCACGGTGTCCGCCCGCCTTCTCGTACCTCCCCGCGTCTTACGCCTCGGGGTCGGGCTCCAGGAACTCCAGGCGGTTGCCGGCCGGGTCGTGGGCGTAGAAGCGGCGGTGACCCGGGAGGTTGTCGTCCCAGGTGACCCCGACGCCGTGGGAGGCGAGGCGGGCGGCGAAGGCGTCGATGCCGGTGACGCGCAGGCCGGGGTGGGCCTTGGGCGAGGGCTGGTGGCCGGGGTCGACGCCCAGGTGGAGCTGGACCTCACCGGAGGCGAACCAGCAGCCGCCTCTGGCGGCGAGCACCGGCGGCTTGGGGATCTCGGCCATGCCGAGCGCGTCGGCGTAGAAGCGGCGCAGGGTGTCCTCGGTGCCCGGGAGTGCGGAGAGCTGGACGTGGTCGACGGCGGCGAGCATCAGGGGGCCTCCAGGGGCAGCGTGGTGACGGCGAAGACGCGGCGGAAGGGGAACGGCGTGGTGCCGTCCCCGGCGACCGGGTACGCCTGGCGGAGCAGGTCGCGGTAGGCGTCGGTGAAGGCGGTACGGGCGGCCGGGTCGCCGGCGAGGGCGTCGAGGACGGGTCGCAGGCCGGTGCCGGTCACCCAGTCGAGGACGGCGTCCGGGCCGGTGAGCGGGTGCAGGTAAGTGGTCTCCCACAGGTCGGTCGTACGGCCGGAACCGGCGAGGTACGGCAGGTATCCGGCGGGGTCGAGGACGGCGTCGGCGCCGCGCAGGACGCCCTCCAGCCGCTCGCGCCACGGCCCCTCGCTCGCGGCGAGGCGGCGCATCAGGGCGTGGCTGGGCGCGTCGAAGTTGCCCGGGACCTGGAAGGCGAGGCTGCCGCCGGGTGCGAGGGCGGCGGTCCAGGCGGCGAGGCGGTGCTGGTGGCCGGGGACCCACTGGAGGGCGGCGTTGGAGGCGATGACGTCGTACGGCTCGTCCGGCGTCCAGGTGCGCAGGTCGGCGTGGGCGAAGTCGGCCCCGGTGTCCGCGAGGTCGGTGCGGGCGCGGGCCAGCATGGCGTAGGAGTGGTCGTAGCCGGTGATGCGGGCGTCGGGCCAGCGCGCGGTGAGCAGGCGGGTGGAGTTGCCGGGGCCGCAGCCGAGGTCGGCGACGCGCAGCGGGCGGCCCGCGGGGCGGGGCGGCTCGGGGACGCGGGCGAGGAGATCCGCGAAGGCGCGGGTGCGGTGGTCGGCGTGGCGCAGGTACTGGGCGGGGTCCCAGGTGGGCATGGGGTCCCTCCTCGGGGATGGGGTGCCGGGCGCCCCGATGGAGCGGGGAGGTGGGCTCTCCCCCGGGGCGTGCCCATCCTCACTCCATGCATATCTTGACGTCAAGAGACTTCACGTCGACAGACCTACTACACTGATCCGCATGGAGGACGAGGTCGATCGACTGGTCGCAGCGTGGCGCCGGGAGCGCCCGGACCTCGACGTGGAGCCGCTGGAAGTGCTGAGCCGCGTCAGCAGGCTGGCGCGCCATCTCGACCGGGCCCGGCGGATCGCCTTCGCCGAGCATCAGCTGGAGCCCTGGGAGTTCGACGTGCTGACCGCGCTGCGCCGGTCCGGCTGCCCCTACCAGCTCTCCCCCGGGCAGCTTCTCACCCAGACCCTGGTCACCTCCGGCACCATGACCAACCGGATCGACCGGCTCGCCAAGAAGGGGTTGGTCGAGCGGTTGCCCGATCCCAGTGACCGGCGGGGAGTGCTCGTTCGTCTCACCGACGAGGGGTGCGATCGGGCCGACCGGTCGTTGGCCGGGCTGCTGGCGCAGGAGCGGGCCATCCTGGCGGAGCTGGCGCCGGCGCAGCGGGCCGAGCTGGCGGGGCTGCTGCGGGCCCTCACGGCGCCCTTCGACAACATCCCGGGGTGAGGGCTCCGCCCGGGGGCTCAAGCAGGGGTCCGCGCGGTCTCTTGGGTGGGCGCCGCTCGCCCGTGCCCGTCACAGATCGGCCTCAAGCGCCGGCCGGGCTAGGAGGTGGCTGAGCGCCGCTCGCCCGTGCCCGTCACCGATCGGCCTCAAGCGCCGGCCAGGCTAGGAGG